>NZ_JBWGQH010000004.1:39098-142356 GCF_056331925.1 Chloroflexus sp. | reverse complement strand
ACAATCGCTACGTCCTCGGCGCTCTTGGCGCCTTTGCGTTGAGTTCCCGCCAGGGCACACTGCCGGTGTGTTCTCACAATTGCTACGTCCTCGGCGCTCTTGGCGCCTTTGCGTTGAGTTCTCGCCAGGGCACACTGCCGGTGTGTTCTCACAATACTACACTCCCCCAACGTCACCCTATAACCTTCACAAACTCAATCCACGCCGGTTGCTTGACGAAGCCCAACGTCTCGTTAATGCTCAACATTGCCCGATTGGTAGTAGCGTTGTAAGTACGTACTTCGCGGTAGCCGGCAGCCTTCGCAAACGCCAGTGCATGCACCTTCAACGCCAGTGCCAGTCCACGTCGCCGGTAACGCCGGCGGGTAGCGGTAATGCCTGTCATCAACACGTCAGGTTCGGCATACTTCCAGAGCTGGCTCGTCGCTACAATCTCATCACCATCGAGTGCCAGAAAGTACCCCTCTGGGTAGAGATGCGGATTACCCAATACCGACTGTTCCCACGTCGCAAAATCAACCGGTGTGAACGGTTCAGGTTGAGGCACATCAGTGCGCATCTCTGTCATTGCTTCATAGAGCCGCTGCCGAGCATCGGGCAAGCGGTGAAGCCACTCGCGCAAAGTACAGATAGTGAAGCCTTGTTCTCTGACTCGCGCCAATGCATCAACATACGGGGTTGGGTCAAACGTGCGCAAATCGAGCCGCGATTCCCACGTCCGCATCTCTTCACGAAAACCCCGATCGGCGAGAAATCGCACACTGCGAGTTTGATCTTCGCGGCAGTTCGCCCGTACTTCCGACGGCTGATACTGCACCGTAAGGTCGCGCATCAGTTTATCATAACAATAGCTACCAATTCCTTGCCCCTGCCATACCGGCAACACTGCCACATTGACGAAAAATTTGCGCGGGTGGTACATCCACGCGGGTTGAAAATACTCAGCCGCCGCTACAATCGTACCATCCACTTCGGCCAACCACCGTCTCTGAACGCAATGAGCAGGACGAGTTGTATCCCAATGCCGTATCTCGTCGACCGTTTCGTGATTATCGGGGAACACTGCGTTGGCGATCGCCACGAGTGCAGCATAATCGGAGTCATCGTGCTCAAACGGTCGCACCCGTACTATTTCAACAAACTTACTCATGATCGTCGCTCCTCTGGGAACAGATCTCGCTCAGTTGATCATATCTTCTCGCCACCTCTTTGCCATCAGACTAGAGATGCAATTGCCAGTTTCTGGCGAAGATGGCTATGAACGTAGAGAGACCCTAGAGGATAGTCAATGTCTCATTCACCATTGTGGTCTGGTCAGTGCGCTAATCCTACAAACACTATCATTATGTAAGGCTATGGTATGATAACGGTGAGACAATTTTCCGTAAACGTCACCCGTTACGGAACCAACGAAGAGAGACAATGGCTTATCGCATTAGGGCAAAGAGTGGCGTTCGTAGGTGAGCGACCTACGCCAACCCGTTCACTTTGCCCCACCATCTGCGAAGGAACCAACGCATGCCCATCCGTGCCCTCATCTTCGATTTCGACGGCCTGATGGTCGATACCGAAACCCCAGCTCTGCACAGTTGGCAAGAGATCTATGCCGAGTACGGCGTCACACTTAGCGTCTATGACTGGGCAACTACCCTTGGCGCCAATGCCGGCTTCGATGCCCACGCCCATCTGGTTGCTTTGGTGCAGGAACGTGATCCTTTTCTAGCCGAACAACTTATTGCCGAGCGTGACCTTATTTTAGCCCGTCGGCAAGCCCGTAAAGACGCTCTCAGCGCCGATCAACCACTCCTACCCGGTGTAGCCGGACTATTAGCCGAAGCACATACCGCCGGTCTGCCGTGCGCCGTTGCCAGTAGCAGTAGTCGGCGTTGGGTCGAAGGCTGGCTCCGCCGCCTCGACGTATACCACGCCTTTACCGCAATCGTAACGGCTGATGATGTCGCAGCGACCAAACCGGCACCCGATCTTTTCTTGACGGCAGCAACCCGGCTCGGCGTGCCACCCAGTGCCTGTCTCGTACTAGAAGATTCGCCCAACGGTATCCTTGCCGCCCGCGCAGCCGGCTGCCCCGTCGTAGCTGTACCCGGCGCAGTATCGCGGCAGATTCCCCTCCCGCCAGCCGACCTTATCCTACCCAGCCTTGCCCAGACCAGTCTTGCCGCGTTGTTAACAATATTTGGGTAAAGGTGACAACAAAAAGGGCAGGCGTTAAGCCTGCTCCTCTCGATTAGGCGATGTATCGTCAGAACTTACGGTAACGGCCCCGGCTGTGGCGGCCAACCACGAGCAATATAATCCCCCATGGTAATAAGGAAGAGGATCAATAGCCAGACAAACGCACCTGCTGCATAAATCTGTGTGATCCGGCTACTCACTTTCACATGCATAAAATAGATCACGATCAAGACCGTCTTGGCAATAGCAATCGACATCGCAATCGTGACGGCCAACCAACCCGGCATCGTGATCAGATTCTTCTCAACCCACCACGCTACGACAGTCAACACCATGAGCACCATCAGCGCTACAAAGACGCGATAGTAAGTACCGCGCGAAATATGGGCATGTCCAGCGCCGTGGTAATGCGTGTGCGAATGTGCATGATGCTCGGCCATCCCGACCTCCTAAACCAGATAGAAAAGTGGGAAGAGAAAAACCCAAATAATATCGATCAGGTGCCAATACAAACCACCGATCTCAACCGGTGTGTAGTAGGTTGGCGAGAACTTGTTACGCAAAGCCATAGCTGTAATGGTACCCATCACACCCAAGCCAATGAACATATGGATCGCGTGTAAGCCGGTTGCGCAGAAGTACAACAAGAAGAAAAGTTGGTGACCGGACTGCATCAGACCGGTTGCAGTCGCGCCATGGCCGCCACTCGACGCACCATGCTCGGCAGGAAACATGAACCCGCGACCCGGCACCAAACATTCATGGCTCTCGTGTAAGTCACTACCGGTAATCCAACTGATCGGATCTTTCGCGCCGGCGCAGTGAGCAAACTTCTCACTGTACTCATACCCCTTGATTACAAGGAAGGTTACGCCGAGCAACATCGTCAACACCAGCATTGTCAACAGTCGCCGCTTATTACCTTCCTCGGCAGCATTGACAGCCAGTGCCACCGTCAACGAACTGACTAGGAGAACGACCGTATTGACGGCAGCTAACGGAGTATTGAGCAGCGCTGCCGCCTCTTCCCATGCTTCAGGGAAAGCCCAACGGTAGACGATGTAGGCCATGAAGATACCACCGAAGAGCATTATTTCGGTGACGAGAAAGGCCCACATGCCTAACGTAGCAGCCTCTTTCTGCTGCTCCGGCGTCTCGAACTGATGTTGCAGTTCGGGGCCGTGGCTGTGTGTGTGTACATGCGCCTCTTCGTGTGTGATCGTTGCCAACGCTCTCTCCTCTGCGTCCAATTGCCAACGTAGCGAAATCGGTAACGGTGCGTTCACACCGTATGCACCATATTTGCTTACCAAACGCACAAACCGTTATGTACGAGCACGCTATACGGGGTGCAGCGCGCTAAGCCATTCTGCTCAGCAGTCCGCCTGCACTACAGCGGCGAACCAGGGCGCCACGACGCCGCATCACGCTCGGCAGCATCTGGTGGATACGAATAGGCTTCTTCGGTAACGATTGGCGTCTTATCGAAATTGAATGTAGGCGGTGGCGACGATGTCTTCCACTCCAAGCCGGTTGCTCCCCACGGATTATCCCCGGCAATCCGTCCCTTCCGCAACGATATGCCGAGATAAATCAGCGGTATGATAAAGCCAATCGCCAGAATACTCGCCCCTGCCGTACTCATCACGTGCAGGATCTGGAACTCCGGTGGGTACACGTGGTAGCGACGCGGCATCCCCAGATAACCGAGGATAAACTGCGGGAAGAAGGTCATGTTGAAGCCAACGAAGATGATCAACGCGGCAATACTACCCCACGTTTCATTATACATGCGACCGGTCATCTTCGGCCACCAGAAGTGGATACCACCCAAGTAGGCCATAATCGTCCCACCCACCATCACGTAGTGGAAGTGGGCCACCACGAAGTAGGTATCGGTCACGTGGAGATCAACCGCCGTTACACCGAGGAAAATTCCGGTTAGGCCACCGATCACGAATAAACCGATAAACCCGAGCGCGTAGAGCATCGGCGTTCGGTAGCTAATCGAACCCTTATAGAGGGTTGCTGTCCAGTTAAAGACCTTAATCGCTGACGGGATCGCCACCAGCATCGTGATGAAAGAGAAGATCAGTCCAGCGTACACCGACTGGCTGCTCACAAACATGTGGTGACCCCAGACAAGGAAGCCAAGGATCGCGATGGCAATGCTCGAGAAGGCAATGAATTCGTAACCGAAAATGCGCTTACGCGAGAAAGTGCTAATCAGCTCGCTGATAACACCCATCGCCGGCAAGATCATAATGTAGACCGCCGGGTGCGAATAGAACCAGAACAGGTGCTGGAAGAGTAATGGATCGCCACCGAGCGCCGGGTCAAAAACACCAACTCCCCACACCCGTTCGACCACAACCAGCAACAGTGCAATACCCAACACTGGCGTAGCCAGAATCTGAATGATACTGGTTGCGTAGTTGGCCCAAATAAAGAGCGGTAGACGGAACCACGTCAGACCGGGCGCGCGCATCTTATGGATGGTAACAATGAAATTCAAACCGGTCAGGATGGACGAAAAGCCCATAATGAACGCACCGGTGATCGTCATCACCACGTTGGAGTTAGAGTAGGTCGAGCTAAATGGCGTATAGAACGTCCAGCCGGTATCAACACCGCCAAAGACGGCCGCAATCAGGGCAAAGATGCCACCGATCATGTACAAGTACCAACTGAGTAAGTTGAGGCGCGGGAAGGCCAGATCGCGAGCGCCAATCATCAACGGCACCAAGAAGTTACCCAGCACTGCCGGAATCGACGGGATGAGGAAGAAGAAGACCATAATCACGCCGTGCAGCGTAAAGGCGCGATTATAGACATCCGACGACATCAGATCACCTTGCGGCGTAATCAACTCCACCCGCACTAATGTCGCCGCCAACCCGCCAAGGAGGAAAAAGAAGTTGATCGACAACAGGTACAGGATGGCGATCCGCTTGTGGTCAACCGTCAACAACCACGACTTCAACCAATCGGTGAAAGTCCGTGAGGTATCGCGGATGTAGCTGGTCTGTGGAAGTGAAACAGTGCTCATACTCAATTCCCCGTATTGGCGAGTGACTTAATATACTCGATCAGTTGGTTAAGCTGATCTTCACTAATCTGCCCTTGGTACGACGGCATCACAGCAGCATAGCCGGCAACGATCTTCGCATTCGGGTTGAGGATCGACTCACGCAAGTAGTTCTCATCAGCCACAACTGTCGAACCATCGGCCAATTTCTCGGTCGCGCCGTAGAGACCTTGCAAGCTCGGTCCCACACCACCACCGGCCATCACATGACATCCGGCGCAGCCAAGACTGGTGAAGAGTTGACCACCCGCCGCTGCCATCGGATTGCCAGGTGTTACCGCAACCACCGGTTGACCGGTATCAATCGTACCATCAGGCAGTACCACCGGGCCAGGTGTTGCCAGCCAACGCTCGTAATCGGCCAGTGGTAAAGCTACCACCCGTCCGATCATGAGCGAGTGCTCTGTGCCACAATACTCGGCGCAGAACAGATGGTATTCACCGGGCTTGGTCGCCTCAAACCACATAACTGTGTAGCGTCCGGGCAGAACATCTTGTTTCACACGGAATGCCGGGATGTAGAAGCTGTGAATGACATCTTGTGAGGTCATAATCAGCTTCACCGGCTGACCAACCGGAACGTGCAACTCATTGTTCTCACGCTTACCGTTCGGATGCTGTACATGCCACATCCACTGCTTGCCAATCACGTAGACATCGAGGGTGCGGTCTGGTAAGGTACGCATCTGCACGTATAAAAACGCACCCCAAAAGAAAACCAGCATCACCAGCGCCAGTGGGATCAAGGTCCAGGTCAATTCCAGTTTCAGATTCGAGTGGACCGGATTACTGCGATCGACTTTCTGACTGCGATGATAGCGAACAATCAGGTAGAGAATGACAAACGGCAGCACACCGGCAAACAGTAGACTCAGGGCCACCAGAAAGAAGTAGAGCTGGTCAACCTGTGTTGCAAAGGTTGACGCCTGATCGGGAAATAACGGAAAATCGCGCATACTTCGTCCTATCTGGGGGCGCAGCGGCCCCGACGCTACTACTGCTAGGCTGGCACCGACTCACGCGGCGGCGGTAGATTACCACCGGGAGTCGAGCGACTCAACGTTACGATCAGGATAATGATTCCAATCACAGTGAGCACACCGACAATACGGAGTATCGTCATGATCGCCGGTGTATATTTACCGGTGATCGGATTGTACTGATAACAGAGCAACAAGAACTGATCAAGTGGCGTACCAACCTTACCGGATGAAGCTTCTACTATGCCTAATCGCACATCAGATACGTTAAACTCAATCCCAAAAAAGTAGCGAGACGTCTTTCCTTCCGGTGTCAGTACGACAAACCCGGCCGCATGCGCATACTGGTCAATCGTCTCGTCGTAAACGTACTTAAAACCAATCGCATCGGCTACACGCCGGATCTGCTCTTCGCTCCCGGTCAGAAAATGCCAACCATCTTCCGCCCCGGCCCGTCCATAACGCTGCAAGGTTAGCGTCTTGACCCCGCTGGCCATCATTGGTGTCTCAAGCGGGTCGATACTAATATTGACCACCTGAAAATCTCGCCCGGCTGTTAACGATACCTGTTGCAACGCCGATAACACGCCTTCGCGTACAAACGAGCAGAGCATCGGGCATTCATAGTAGCTCATGACGAGGACAACCGGCAGCCCAGAGCGGAAAAACTGACCGAGCCGCACTTCATACCCTTGCTCGTCAATAAAGATGGCGTCAAGAGGTACTTGCTCACCCATACGTTGCTCAAACGCTACCCCATCAGCCGGATTTGATTTGCTTCCTTGCGCCAGTACAGTGACGGGTGCTAGGAACAACATACTCAGCCATCCGAGCAGCGCTAGCGAGATCCAGCGTCTCATAACACCAACTCACAATCTAGCCTAAAAGCGGGTTACTTTCCGGCACCGAGACCGTGCTCGAGCAAGAGTTCCATTGCCCGCTCGATAGGAATATGTGCCCGACCAGCTCGCTCATTCACCCAACCGTAACTTTCAAGCCGTTCCTTCGCTTCGGTGATAATCCGGTCACCATCAACTCGTGGATTCTGCTCGAGCCGGGGCGCCGGTGGTAACTGCAACTGCGTCACTTCGTCGTTCCTCAGGGTATTACTCGCATCGGTAATCGAGCCGGACGTCAGAGCCAGCACTAGACCCATCAGAACAAAGGCGAGCAGCAACGTACCAAACACGATGCCAAGACCCCAAATGACCGGTGTCGAGCGCGCATCGCTCACTTCATGATTGAGCGCCAGACTCTCGGCTGACGGGCCTTCACTATGGGCATGAGCGTGACTCATAATCACCTCTCTTCTAGCGGTGGCAGACAAAACAGTTAGTCAAACGGCCATCGGTTGGGATCTGGTATTCGATCACCAGTTGTTGCCGCTGAGCCAACGACAACGAATTCACGTCCCACTCCATATTGAAAACTTCTTCGCGAGGGCGAATAAAGTTTTCGGGAGCGCGGTGACAACCGAGACACCAGCCCATGTAGAGAGGCTGTGCTTTAGCCGCCAACTGCTGCTGATCGATCCGACCGTGGCACGAACTACAACCGATACCTTTGGCGATATGCACCGAATGGTTGAAATAGACGAAGTCGGGCAGATCGTAGATGCGGTTCCACACGACCGGCTCACCAGTCTGATAACTGGTACGCACGACTTCAAGCAACGGGCTAGTCGTCCACACTTGTGAGTGGCACGACATACACGTCTCGGTAGCCGGGAAACCGGCGTGAGCTGCCTTCTCAACCGTCGCATGACAATAGCGACAGTCGATCTTCAACTCACTGACGTGATGCTTGTGGCTAAACGGAACCGGCTGGGCTTTCGCAACACCAACATCAGTATACCATGGTGAGAGGTAAAAACCGACCATGGCGGCAATAACACCGATCACCAGCATCACAAGGCCAAAGAGGCTGGCCAGAAAGATTGCATTTGCATTACGCGGAAAGATTTGGGCAGACATACGTCGCGTCTCTCGCTCTCTAGCCTAGCGGCCGGCTTTGACTTGCTGTAGCTCAGCCTCACTTAACAAGGCGACATCGGCATTCTGGCTCAATTGCAACGCCCGCACATACGCGGCAATCGCCCAGCGATCCTCAGGTGGGATGCGCGCCGCATAGCTGTACATTTTGCCGATACCGTTCGTGATCACGTCAAAGAAATAACCGATCTGTACATTACGCAACCGGTCGTTATGAAAACTCGGTACGGTGATCGGACCGCGGTAGGCGATGACTCCTTGACCATCACCGACTAACCCATGGCACGGGGCACAGAAGGCGTTGTAACGCGATTGACCATGGGCAAGCAACGCAGCATCGAGTTTTAGTTCGGGTGGCAACTGATCGGCCAACTGACCATCGATCCGCCCGGTCATGAGCGGTGAATCCGGGTTGTAGCTGTTGAGTGGTACGGTATTGGCCGGTGGTGGCTGCATAGCACGGCCATCAGGAAAAAAGCTACTTACCGCGTTCGGCTTATACTTAGGCTGATCGTACATATCAACGTGACAGGCGACCAGCAACAGGCAGAGCGGCAGCCACGCCAGCCGCACCACGCGGGTCACGATCGATTTGCGAACAGATTGCACCATACGCTTCTCGTTTCTAGCACTAGCCGGTCATCTGCCGACCGGCCTGCTGCTACCCTGCACTGTGACCACCATCGAGTGATTCTTCGGGGTTACGCACCCGCGCCAGATAGCTTGTGCGCGGCTTGAGATTCAATTCGTCGAATACGGTGTAGTTGTGCGGCTGCTGCTTGAGCTGTGCTACCCGACTATTGGGATCGTTGATGTTGCCGAATATGATAGCCTCGGTCGGGCAAACCTGCTGACAAGCGGTTACGACTTCACCATCACGGATGGGGCGGTTGCCCTCAACCTTCGCCTTGATCCGAGCTGCACTGATCCGCTGTACACAGTAGCTGCACTTCTCCATCACACCACGGTTGCGTACCGTCACTTGTGGGTTGCGCATAAGCTTGAGACTCTCGGTGGTCAGGTCGCTGTACTGCAAGAAGTTGAACCGGCGAACCTTGAACGGACAGTTGTTCGAGCAGTACTTCGTACCGACACAGCGGTTGTACACCATATTGTTAATGCCCTCGGCATCGTGGACGGTAGCCGCCACCGGGCAGACCAACTCGCAGGGTGCCTGTTCACAGTGAGCACAGGTCATCGGCATTAAGTACGCTTCTGGGTTGTCGAGATCTTCACCGGCGTAATAGCGATCAATCCGGATCCAGTGCATCTCGCGCCCGCGAGCCACTTCGTTTTTACCGACAATCGGAATGTTGTTTTCAGCCTGGCAGGCAACTACACACGCATTGCAACCGATACACGCCGAGAGGTCGATGACCATCCCCCACTGATTGCCGGTGCTGTAGTCGAAACCGGGGAGCAGTGATTGATATTGCGGCTTCCGTTCCGGTGACCCGTACTTCTCAGCATAGACCTCTTTGGCGATATACTTCGGGTCTTCCTTGAAGCGGGCAAACTCGCCGGCGCGCACCACATCACGCCCTTCGAGTGTCCAGTGATCTTGGGTGCTGACCAGCAGATAACGCTCGTTCACAGCGGTTGCGCTCACACCGGCCACTAGCCACGGATTGGCGCTCTGGCGCAGGCGATAGACATTGAACCCAGCGCCTTCGGCCACTCGCCCGCCATGGGTACGGCCATAGCCCAGCGTCACCGTAATCGTATCGTCGGCGTGACCGGGGACAATCCAGATGGGCATGCGCAACGTCCCCGCCGGCGTCGTGATATCGATCATGCGACCGTTCTCACCGGTAAGGCGTTCGAGTGCCTGATCGCGTGCTCGACCGGGTGCAGCCAAACTGGCCGGGTCAAACGGTAGGTTGAGCAACCGGATGGCTGTGCGCGGACTCACCAATGCCGCGTTGTCCCACGTCAATTTTGTCATTGGACGCGGCAATTCCTGGAGCCAGCCGTTGTTGGCAAAACGCCCATCCCAGATCGCCGGATCGGGTCGGAACAACAATTCCAAGCTAGTCGTAGGTGGTGGTGCCTGTAACTGCACCCCGTCGACCAACGACACATCGACCGGCTCTAAGCGTGTTCCCTCGATCACACCAGTGCTTAATGCACGCTTGAAGAAATCATCAAAAGCAGCATCGTCAAGGCCGGTTTGCTGCTGCCAGTACGTGCGGACACTGTCGTAATCTGTCGTTCCGATGGCGCCGTTCAGGACAGCCAGCAATTCGTGAGCGGTACGTGAGCTATAGAGGGGGCGAATGAGCGGCTGAATAATGCTCACGGTACCATCGTATGCACGGGCATCTGACCACGACTCGAGGGGATGGGACAATGGGATAAACCACGTGGCCTGAGCTGCCGTCTCGTCTTCGTAAGGGTTCAGCACCACACTTTGCTTTGCCTGCTTCATCGCCTCGGCAAAGTTAAGATCAGCCGGTGCCGTAAAGACAGGGTTGCTATCAATAATAACCAACAGCTCAACACGACCGGCCCGTAACTCTTCAGTTAGGGTCACCAAATCCTGCGGATCGGCGGGTTGGGCAACCGGTTCGGTCAACTCAACCGTTGTCCCCACAGCACCGAGCTGCACATTGATCGCATGGGCAATGGCATGCACAACCGGCGGCTGTGCCTCGCCCACCACGACAACTGCCCGTGAGCCGGCACGACGTAGATCGGCAGCGACGGTCGCCACCCACTTCTGCTGAACCTCGTTCAGGCCGGTCGCCGGTGCTACCGCTGTCACCCCTAACTCATTGGCGATAGCAGCAGCCAACTGACCGACCAGACCGGCCCGGATCGCCAAGCGGTGATCGGCAATGGCACCGGTCGGTGAGAAGACCGGTTCGGCGACGTACAACCGACTCATCGTGGTTGTTTCGGCGCGCACTCGGCGGCGTTGCATCAGATCGCGCGCATAGCGTACCCGACCAGGGCCTTCGCTCACGAAATCGGCATCGAGCGCCAAAACAACCTCAGCCTCGGCGAAGTTATAACGTGGCTCATACGGAGCCCCGAACGCCAATGCTGCACCGGCGTAGGTATTGCTGCGACCTACCGGATCGTACTGAATCCAGCGTGCTGCCGGGAAGTTGGTCAATAGTTCGGCTATCTGGGCCCGTAAGGTGGGCGAGGTAATGGTTGGCGTCAACAACCGCAACCCTTGGCCCTGCAATGTCCGTTGCACCTGCAAGGTTTCGTTAATTGCAGTAACAAACGCCTCCCACGTACTCAGCAAACCGAACCGACGTACCGTTTCGGGTCGATCGGGATCGTAAAGTGCCAACAACTCAGCTTGTGCGAAGGCATCAGTCGCACCGAGGCTTGCCGGATGGGCCGGATTCCCCTCGATCTTCGTTGGGCGTCCTTCGTTACTCTTGACCGTAACCCCGAGAGCGAACCCATCAAGCATGACAGCAGTGGCGTAATAGTTCGGAATGCCCGGAATCTGATCGCGCGGTGCGCGGGCAAAGGGAGCCACCTTTTCTTGCGGCTGTTTGAACGCAACGGTACAGCCGGAGAGACCGGCCAGCGCTAGCGACGCTCCCATCAGCTTGAGAAAGGTTCGGCGCGATACCGGATCGGCCAGCTCGCTCGCGCCCTGCGGGAACTCGCGGGCAATCAACTCGCGAAAGGCCGGCGTATCGACCAACTGATCGAGCGAACGCCAGAACTGTTTGCCTCGCGCCTGTTGTAATTGGGCGCGCACGGCCTCGATTTCGGGCGCGGCAGGGTGAAGGTTGATCTCACTCATTGGCGTGGCCAGACTAGATATAGGGCGGATCCAATAACCCGCTCACAAACTTGTGATTTTAGGCACATTTTTCTGCGTCCGATTATACTCGATGACAACCGGGGCAATGCAGCCGATTCCATACTTTTTGCATCTAGGTTTGGTAGCGAGTAGGAATAGCCAACCTTGCTTTCTCCCATAACGGAATAGGTTTACGACTACACGTACACGCTTGTCATCGCGACAAACCGGCTGCCAGGATTGGCACAACCGAATTGATAAGCCGTTCTGGACGGTAGATACACCGGTACGGCAGCAAATATCTCCTCATCGAGCGCGTAGTGGTTTAGCTGCAATCCTAGCGAAACGGTATCGGCGCATTCTTTGTGCCGCTTGGTGCAATTATAGTAGCATACCTTGAGACAGACAAGCAACATGAACAAGCCCTGTGCAGGACCGGTGATGGCTGCACAGGGCTGTTAGAAATGACTTATCGAGATTGTCAGGCAACTACCGATCTTCGATACGACTCATCGAGCAATTCGATAATATAGCGCACTTGGACCTCTTTGCCGCGCCGGCGCAGCTCACCGGCCAACTGCAACGCGCAGCCAGGATTGGCCGTCGCGATAATTTCGGCGCCGGTGGTGAGGGCATTATCAATTTTACGGGCGCCGAGACTCATCGCCATGTCAGGCTGGGTGATGTTATAAATCCCCGCGCTGCCGCAGCACAACGACGACTCGGGCATCTCTTTTAACTTCAGGCCGGGGATGGCGGTCAGCAGTGTGCGAGGTTGCGCGCTAATACGCTGGGCATGCACCAGGTGACACGGTTCTTGATAGGTGACGGTGAGATCGAGACGACCCAGGGCCGCGCGGTTGAAGTCAATCCCGGCAAGAAATTCATGCACATCTTTGACTTTGGCACTGAAGCGTTCAGCGCGCACACGCCACTCCGGATCATCGTGCAACAGATGGCCGTACTCTTTCATCGTACTGCCACAACCGGCGGCATTTACGATGATCGCATCTACCCCCAAACCTTCAAATGCGGCAATATTACGCCGTGCCAACTCACGTCCACCATCAAGATCGCCACCATGTGTATGCAGCGCCCCACAACAGCCTTGGTCTGGCGGGATGATCACCTCACAACCATTCTTGCGCAGGACGCGAATCGTCGCTTCGTGGACGTGCGCAAATGCCGTACTCATAATGCAGCCGGTAAGCAGTGCAACACTGTAGCGCCGTTCACCCTCCGCAGGCAAGATTTGCCCGTTCGGTACGATATAGTGGTCGCTGATCGGTGGTAACATCGCTTCTGTGTCGGCCAACCGCAATAGTTTGAGGATGCCACTCTTGCGGGCCGCCCACTGTACGCCACTCCGCTGGTACAGGCGCATCATCGTTGAGAAGAGACGAAACACTTCCATCCGCTTGAACAACACCCCAAACACAGCACTACGCAACGCGCGCTGCCAGAGTGGTCGCGATGGCAACTTCGGCTCCGGCGCACCCGGTACCGCTGCGGGTCCGGCTTTACCGGCACGGGCCTGCTCGATCTGCGCACGGCTCGCTTCAAGGATCGCACCGTACTGTACCCCTGAAGGACATACCGCCTCACAGGCTCGACAATTGAGACAGAGGCTCATCTGCTCTTGAAAAACCGGGCTGGCAAGGCTAATCCGCCCTTCGTCAACCGCTTTCATCAGGTAAATGCGTCCACGCGGCGACGCCATTTCCAAACCCGTCTCGCGGTAGGTCGGACACGACGAAAGGCACAACCCGCAGTGAACACAGGTGTTAATAATGTCAGAGCTTGGCTTATCTTTGACGCTAAAGCCGATCAGGGGAATAACCGGCTGCGCTGACGCTGGTGATGAGTGAGTCACGGTCACAGGTATTTCTCCTCTAGGTACGATTGGCAAACCAAACGGCAGTTGGATTCAGCGTGTTATGCGGATCAATTGCTACTTTTAGCGCACGGATACGGTTGAGCGTGGTTGGCGATAGAGGCCATACCGGCACCTGCGGCACGAAGTGCGGTGGTGTAACAAGGAGACGGGTATGGGGAATTGTACGGTACAACTCAGCATGATATGCAGCTATCGCCGCCGGCTCGCCGGTCACCCGCAGATAGATGATCCCACTGAGCGCGTGTGCCGTAAGCGCAACCTCTACGTGTTGGTGGCACGCGGCTTGTTCGATTGTCTGGAGGGTAGCAGCGAAACGGGATGGCCAAACGCTAAGCCGCAACAACGCCTGATCGGTCACCACCCCATAGCGGGCAACCGTCTGCTGCCAGAAGCTTGTTTCATCAGCGCCGGCCACCACCGTCCATACCCCATTATGCCGGTGGGCGAGTTCTGTCACCTCTTGCATATGACGCTCAACGGCAGCGGGATGACCCTCAGCACGCACGGCGACCACGATAGCACCCGCATCGGCAAGGTATTCAACAGCCGTAGGCAACAAACGAGTTGCGGCCAGATCATCGATCAGTGTACACGCAGCAACGCTTGTCGGCATCTTCATAATGGCCGTCGCACCGGCAGGCGGTTGTGGAAAGACCTTCAAGGCCACTGCCGTCATCAGACCGAGGGTGCCATAGCTGCCGGTATAGAGCTTAACCAGATCGTAGCCGGTCACATTCTTGACTACCTGGGCACCGAGGCGCACCGGCTCACCATCTGGTTCGAGTACATCGAGTGCTAACACCCAATCGCGAAGCGCGCCATAGCCCAGTCGGCGCGGACCATCGGCAGCGGTGGCAACTAAGCTACCGATGCTCCGGTGTAGATCGGCCACATCGAGAGGCAACATCTGATTATGCGGCGCGAGCAAGGCTTGCAACTCGGCCAACGTCGTACCGGCAGCCACCTTAATAGTGAGATCATCCGGTTCGTACACGAGAGGGCCGTGCCACTCCTTCGTTGAGATCGTCACAGCCTGGGGCGAACGCGCCGTGGTTCCACCGGTTGGGATTACCGACAAGCCGGCGTGATAGCAAGCCTTCATCAGCACTGCGGCAGCGGCCGGCGTTTCCGGTGCAACGAATGCCCCGGGTTCAGGTGCAGCAGCGCCGTGTGCCGGATCACACCGTTGCAACCGCTCGGCACGCGCGGCGGCCAACGCTGCTGGTGTGGTATCGGCGGGAAAGATCTTGGCCGGGTTGAAACAGCCGGTTGGATTGAACACCTGATGAATTGTCGCGTGCAATTGCAACTCGGCGGGTGAGAAAAAGCGTGGCATGTATTCGCACTTCTCCAGGCCAATACCGTGCTCACCGCTGACTACGCCCCCATTGGCAATACTAAGTTCGAGCACACCGGCAGCAATATCGTGCGCACGCCGACGCTGATCCGGATCACGCGGATCGTAGAGCACGAGCGGGTGGAGATTCCCATCACCGGCGTGAAAAACGTTACACACCTCCATACCATACTCGGCCCGCAACCGCTCGACATGCTCCATCATCAACGGTAGCTTTGTGCGCGGTACCACCGTATCAACGAGATAGTACGCCGGCGCAAGGCGACCAATGGCACCCGCCACCGACTTGCGTGCGGTCCATACCCGCGCCTGCGTCGCCGGATCCCGGGCCGGACGCAAATCAAACGCGCCGTGGTCACGACAAATCGCGATAATCTGATCGAGCTGATCGTCTAATCCATCTTCGACACCATCTACCTCGATAATGAGGGCCGTCGTGCCGGTCGTTTCCGGCAAGCCCAAACTATAGGCACTATTGACGGCGCGGATCGCATTGTGATCCATCACTTCCAGCGACGTCGGCAACGAACCGGCGGCAATCACGGCACTGACTGCCGCAGCCGCAGCCACGACCGATGGAAAGAGGGCCAATACCACGCGCACCGCTTCAGGCAGCGGTGTCAGGCGCACAATAGCAGCCGTCACAATCCCCAACGTTCCTTCACTGCCGGTCATGAGGCCGGTTAGATCGTAACCGGACTGATCGAGCACACCATCACCAGTCCAGTAACGAGAACCAGCGTGATCGACCACTTCGACTGCCAACACGTAATTACTCGTCACCCCGTACTTCAGACAGTGCGGACCACCGGCATTCGTTGCGATATTACCACCGATGGTACTGGCCCGTTGCGAAGAGGGATCGGGGGCAAATTGGTAGCCAAGTGGCGCGAGATAGGCATTGAGATCGGCATTGACAACGCCGGGCTGAACGACGGCCAATCGCGAACGAGTATCAACGGCAAGGATTTTATCCATGCGCGCCGTACTGATCATCAACCCACCACGCAGCGGCACGGCGCCACCGGCAATCCCGGTACCGGCGCCACGCGCTACGATTGCCAAGCCGGCACGATTAGCCAACCGCACCGCTTCTGCAACCTGTTCGGCAGTGGTCGGTAACACGACAATATCCGGTGGATGGGAAACGATCATACTGCCATCGGAGTCGTAGGTCAGCAACGACTCCGGCGTCGTCAGCACTGCTTCTGCGCCGAGCACGGCGCGTAGCTCTTCAACCAATGCAGTTGGAGCAGCAGTTGTCGTCACTGCGGCGAACTCCTTTTGTACAGACCGGCCCGTTACCGGAAAGAACTAGACCACAAATCGCCCCGGATTCAGCAGATGCGTCGGATCAAACTCTTGTTTAATCCGTTGCATCAATTCGCGATTGGGCACATGCGAACCGAACGCCGGTAATTCAGCGACCAACGACAGCGGTGCAGCCAGCAGTGTCATCTGAGGGGCAGCGTTGAGCAACGCAGTGTACCATTCTCGCAAAGCAGGATGTGGACCACGCACCCGCAGATAGGCTACGCCGTTCAGCGACCGAGCCGTGCTTTGGAAAGGGAGATCGGCGTGTTGCGCCGCAGTGCGTGCTTCCGTCAGGATCGTACTCAGATTGGCGGGGAGGCAGGTAACACGGACAACCAGCTCATCGGCGGCGACGAGTGCCGTTTGCGGCACATCATTAAGCGCAGCCCACAGTTGCTCGTGTTCGGCATCGCGCATTGGCTCAGCGCTCACACCGAATTGGGTGGCAAAGGCCCTCACATCACGCACATGACGCTCGACCGCTGCCGGCAACCCCTCAGTACGCACCGCTAAAGCATACGATGCACCGGTTACCGCTACTCCTTCGACATACTCAACGGCTACCGGTGTCAGTTGGCTTACAGCAATGGCATTGGCTACTTTCCACAACGGCGCCGGAGTTGCAGCTCGACATAGAATACTTGCCGCGGCACGTGGTTGCGGAATTAACTTAAAGTTGGCCGATGCGATAATTGCCAGCGTACCAAAACTCCCCAAATACAGCTTCATCATATCGAAGCCGCTCACATTCTTAACCACCATACCGCCGGCTTTCGACACTCGACCGGTCGCTTCGACAACCTTGATCCCGATCAGTAGATCGCGGGCCGAGCCATAGCCGAGCCGACGCGGGCCATCCATCGCTGTTGCCAACAAACCACCGATGGTTGCTCGATCAGGCAATGGCGCATCGAGCGGCAACATCTGCCGATTCTCGGCCAACGCTGCACTCAACGCACCTAAGGTCAGACCGGCCTCAACCGAAATGGTCAAATCATCCGGCGTATAATCAAGAATGCGGTGCAGACGATGGGTTTCAATCACCACAAATGGACGATTAGGCGGACGCCCCCATGATTGCTGGGTACCACCACCCCATGGCACCATCGCCAATGGTTCCGCAGCGAGGCGGGCTACCGTCTGGGACAACTCATCAATGGAGCCGGGGGCAACTGCCAAGAGCGGCGTTTGACCATAAATCTGGCGATCGGCGGGTTGTTCACAGATATAATCTTCACCGCAGATCGCGGCCAAATCGGTTTGCAACGATGCGAGCTTCATGCGATTAACTCGTTTTCAACGTACTCCAGGCAATACCCGCACGCCGGAGAGCGGCCAATTCACCACAACCACGACCCTTCGGGAAGACCTTACCGGGATTAAACAGATCGTGAGGATCAAAACTCTGGTGAAGACCAGCCATCGCAGCCAAATCCTCGGTTGTAAAGAGCAACGTCATATAATCTTGCTTCTCGACCCCAATCCCATGTTCACCACTTATCACGCCACCGAAATCGATACTCACTTTCATAACACTGGTCGCCGCCTCGAGCGCGCGCTGATTCTGCGAACGATCGCGACGGTCGAAGAGGATAATCGGATGCAGGTTACCATCGCCGGCGTGAAAGACATTAGCAATCGGTAAGCGGAACTCGCGTGAAATCCGGCCCACTTCATCCATCGTTTGCGGTAGCTTTGTACGCGGTACAACAGTATCAACCAGATAATAAGTTGGCGCGAGACGACCCATCGCCCCGAAAGCATTCTTACGTGCGGCCCACACCTGATTTTGTTCAGCCGATGTGCGCGCAGGTCGTACATCTATCGCCCCATTGCGCCAGCAGATGGCGGTAATATCATGCAGCAGCTCATCAAGACCATCTTCAACCCCATCGACCTCGATGAGCAAGGCAGCTCCGGCAGCTTCAGGCAAACCCAACTTATACATATCGTTGACCGCCTTAATCGCCAGTCGATCCATAATCTCCAGTGCAGCAGGCAGCAAGCCACTGGCGATCACCTGTGAGACGGTATTGGAGGCACCGGCAATATCGGGGAAGAGGGCCAACACCACCCGCACCGCTTCCGGCAGACGAGTCAAGCGCAGCCATGCTGCGGTGACAAAGCCGATGGTTCCTTCCGAACCGGTGATCACGCCGGTTAAATCGTAGCCGGGTGTATGGACACTACCATCCCCCGTCCACACAATCGCACCATCGGGTAAGACAACTTGCACGGCGAGCACGTGGCTGGCAGTTATACCATACTTCAGACAGTGCGGACCGCCGGAATTGTTAGCGATATTCCCACCAATTGTGCATGCTTTTTGGGAAGAAGGATCGGGGGCGAACTGATATCCAAACGGCTTGAGATATTGTGACAATTCCCAATTAATAACTCCGGGCTGGCAGAGCACGCGCCCATTGGCCGTATCAACCTGTAAAATCTTATCCATGCGGGCCGTGGAGATGACAATCCCCCCCTGCATCGGCGTCGCCCCACCGGCCAACCCAGTACCGGCGCCACGCGGTACAATCGGCATACCGGCACGGCCAGCCAGCCGGACAATCGCCGCCACTTGCTCGGCGCTGGTCGGGAGAGTGACGACGTGCGGCTCGTGGGTATCCATCACGCACCCGTCGGCATCATACGTCAGCAGGGCATCGGGGTTGGTTACCACACCGCGCGGACCGAGGATGCGCTCAAGCTCTGCAATTAGTTCAGCACGGTTCATTCCGCACTCCTGCGGCTACCAAGCCGCTCTTGAGGTGTTTCGATAGGAAGTTCTTTTAGAAGTGGATAATATACTTGTAGTATACCATAATTTGAAATAGCGAGTTATTGTTGCACGTACCGGTACAATAGCAAGGTTGAGCAAAGCAGTAGCGAGAAAAAGTACCTATGCAATTGCCACCAATCCTCCAACGATCACTCGAGCGAATGGTAGCCGGCCAACCGGCGACAGCACTGGAGCAAACAGCTATCGCACTCTCGACGCGCTACCGTGAGTTAAGCACCGGCCAAGCTCCACCGATCACCACACCGCTCGAAGCGGTTGCGTATGCGGCATGGCGTATGCCGGCTACCTACGCGGCCGTGCGTGCCGTTTTTCGCCGTTTGGCCGAAGCGCAACCGACGTTTGCGCCAACGAAGATGCTGGACGTTGGAGCAGGCAGTGGTGCAGCAATTTGGGCTGCCGCCGAACAGTGGCCGTCACTGCAACGTGTGATTGCGATTGAACGTCAGTTGGCGATGGCGCGAATCGGCGAACAACTGATGGCCGGGGCCGGTTTACCGACGGTGACATGGCAGCGTAGTGATGTGCTCACCATCGAACGGTTACCGGAGAGCGACTTGGTTGTAGCGAGTTATGTGTATGGTGAAATTGAGCCGTCAATGCGCCTGACCTTGCTTAGTCGGCTTTGGAAAGCCACGAAAGGTGCTTTGATCTTTATCGAGCCGGGCACACCGACCGGTCATACGACCATTCTGAGTATTCGGGATGAGTTGATAAAGCGTGATATTCCGATCGTAGCGCCGTGCCCTCATACCGCAGCCTGCCCGTTGGCCGAACAGCACGACTGGTGCCACTTCGCCCAACGCATTGCACGGCCGGCCTTTCAACGTCGTTTGAAAGGTGCAACGGCGCCGTTTGAGGATGAAAAGTTTTCGTACCTGATCGCCGCCCGGCAGGGTACACCATCAACTCGTGGGCGGATCGTCCGTCACCCGCTTATTCATAGTGGGCACATCGAACTGCAAGTCTGTACGGTACAGGGGGTACAACACATTACCGTTACGCGCCGGCACGGTGCAGTCTGGCGACAGGCACGCGCGAGCGAGTGGGGTGATGGATGGGACGTCGATCACGCCTTTACATTGGCAACTAGCAGTGACAAAACGAACGGTTAAGTTAGCGTCTCTATACGCAGAAACGGTAGCAATTATCATTGTGAGTGATATACTAGTAGATACCCGGTGCGATTTGTCGCTTCGGTTACCAATAGGAATAGGACCATGACCGGCAATCGCACCCACCTTCTCCTCTATGCCGTTGATGATTTGCGGCAACCTCTCATTCAACAACTACTCGCTTACCCGCAGATCAACTACTCGTTTGCCAACACACCGAGTGATCTGCTCGTCCAGATTGCTCAGCAACCGCCGCTGCTCATTCTCTGCCGAACGGCCCAGTGCTTCAGTGTACCGACCGGCATACCGCTGATCATCCTCTCCCCAACACATGAATATCACCCTGCGCAGTTTATCCACGAACCGGCCATCGTCGATATTGTTGCCGAAACCGACCTCATGCGGTTGCCGTTCATTGTGCTGCGTGAACTCCGCAAAGAACACGCGATGGTACGTGAAACCTATCGCCTACGCATGCTGGTCGAGCATACTCCGTCTGGCGTGATTGAGGTTGAAATCGGTAGTCGGCAGGTACGCTGGTCGAACCAAGCGATGCATCGTCTCTTCGGCTACTCTGCCGGCGAAATGCAGAACCTGTATATCGAAGATTTGCATCCGAACGATATACATACGATCATCATCGATGCGTTTCAGCGGATGAGCAGCGGAGACGAAACACCACTCCTTCATATTACCTGTCTGCGCCAAGATCGCTCAACATTTTATTGTAATATTGCACCGGGCGGAACTTACGGGAACGGGCAAACGTTTATTTTCATCTTTTTTACCGATGTTACTAGTGAATACGAAAGTCTTCGCACCCTGCAAATCAATGCCCACTGGCTCGAACTCGCCTTGCGAGCGGCTAATCAAGGATTGTACGATCTCGATCTCCGCAGTGGTCGGACAGTTGTGACGGCTGAATATGCGACCATGTTGGGTTACGATCCGGCTACCTTCAGCGAGACCAACCAACAGTGGCGTGAGCGATTGCATCCATATGACGCAGATACCGTATACCAAACCTTCCTCGATTACCTGGCCGGCAAGATTTCAGAGTATCGGGTTGAATACCGCTCGCGGATGCAGAACGGAGGTTGGAGGTGGATCCTATCAGTCGGCTCGATTGTTGAACGTGACGAACATGGGACTCCGACCAGGCTCCTCGGCACGCACACCGATATAAGCGCGTTAAAGCGCCTCGAGTTTCACGAGCGGTTACGGGTTCAACTCTTCACCAGCTTACTGGGAGGTGAAAACTTGCAAACCCTTATGAACATTCTGATACAGGCGTTTGAAGAAGAGCAACCCGATACCTACGGTGCGATTATCCTCTTCGATCCAAAACACCTTGCGATAAGCAGTGTGATCGGAGCCAGCGTGCCACCGCCGCTCCGCGCTTTTCTCGAAACAGACGAATTGTTAGCGTCGACCAACCGCTGGCAGCCACTATTCAACCGCCAACGGATCATTATTCCGATACTCGCCAACCATCCGGCCTGGCATGATGTTGCGAACACTGTGCAGGCGAACGGTATTCAAACGCTGTGGGCCGAACCGATACTCAGTACTGGTGGCCTTGTCATCGGCACCTTCACGGTGTGGTCGAAACGAGCTGCGTCACCGGCGAGTGAAGACCTCATCCTCACCCAGTTTATCAGCCACTTAGCCGGACCGATCATTGAGCAGCACATCATTTCGGAACGGTTACGACTAAGTGAAGAGCGCTACACGTTGGCCGAACGAGCAGTGCAAGATGGGGTATGGGATTGGGATATTAGCAATGGGATCACCTATCTTTCATCACAATGGAAAGCCTTGTTCGGTTTTGACAAGGATGAATTACCAAACACGATCACTACCTTCTTCGAGCGGATTCATCCCGAGGATTGGCCGGCAGTGACGAAAGCGCTTGATCGCCATTTTGCCGGTCTTGAACCGTTTCATATGGAATTCCGCATGCGTCATCGCAACAACCGGTATCGCTGGATACTGGCGCGGGGTGAAGCGTTGCGCGATGCAAACGGCAACGTGACACGTATGATCGGGGCACTGAGCGATGTTACCGAGCGCAAACAACTTGATGAACGCCTGCACGAAACGCAGAAGCTTGAGGCCTTGGTGTTGCTCACCGGTGGGCTTGCTCATGATTTTAATAACCTGCTTGGGATTATTATCGGTAATCTCGATATGGTATTAGCCGATTGGCAATACGATCCCGATATACAGCAGATGATCCAGGCATCGCTCCATGCGGCATTGCGTGGCGCCGAACTAACCAAAAGTTTGCTGGCGGTAGCCCGCCGCCAACCGCTCGCACCAACTACAATTGAACTGCATCAGGTGTTGCGGGAGTTCTTGCCGCTCATCCAAGTCTCGCTCGGCTCAAACGTGAAAGTTGAGTTGCTCGAACAAACCACTCTCCCGGCACGAGCCGACCGCGCCGGGCTTGAGGCCGCGTTGCTGAATCTGGTGATCAACAGTCGTGATGCGATGCCGCAGGGCGGAATACTGACGATCAAGGTTCGTGAGCAGTGGGTTTCTGTGGAAGATGTCATGTTGACGGCGATGTTGGCGCCCGGCTGCTATATCGTGATTGACGTTATCGATACCGGTAACGGAATGTCACCAGAAGTAGCCAAACGTGCCTTTGAACCGTTCTTTACCACTAAAGAACGCGGACGCGGTACGGGTCTTGGCCTGGCGATGGTCTATGGCTTTGCTCGTCAATCGGGAGGGACAGCCCAAATCTATTCTACCTCCAACCTCGGCACGACCGTCCGGCTGTACTTACCGTGTGCCCAACAAACGACACCGGTTGAATCGCCGGTGGTTATACCCACAGCCCGTCGCCAAGCACGTATTTTAGTGGTTGATGACGATCCCGATCTGTTGCGAATGACGGTCAATACCCTGATCCATCTTGGTTATACCGTGTTGCATGCAAACAATGGGCCTGAGGCACTTACGTTATTACAGAGCGAACCGGTCGACCTGTTGCTAACCGATGTCGTTATGCCGGAGATGAGCGGCCAAGAGCTAGCAAAGCTGGCACAACAGGCTTTGCCCACCCTTAAGGTATTGTTGATGAGCGGATTTGCAGCGCTGCAAGGGGTGCATATCGGCGACATACCCCTGATTGAGAAGCCATTTCGTGC
Source organism: Chloroflexus sp. (assembly GCF_056331925.1). NCBI lineage: Bacteria > Bacillati > Chloroflexota > Chloroflexia > Chloroflexales > Chloroflexaceae > Chloroflexus > Chloroflexus sp. The sequence goes on along the minus strand of NZ_JBWGQH010000004.1, from coordinate 118,694 downwards.
CAGCTCGTTAGAGGTAGCGGTACAGCAGGCGTTAGAGGGATGATCGGCGTGGGACGTAACCGGTTGAGCCCCCGGAGAGCCATCTATCGCTTTACCGACACGGTGGTGGGAACGAATTATATAACGCAAAGACGCAAAGACGCAAAGACGCAAAGACGCAAAGACGCAAAGGTTGCTAGTTTGCTGTGCATGTTTGCAGGATAGTCAGTGCTGCGGCTGCCAGTTGCCGGCGATCAAATTGTTGCTCGGCCAGATACCGAGCCTGTTGACCGGCATGCTGGGTGAAGTCCGGATGGTCACACAAATAAGTGATCTGGGCTGCTAGATCGGCGGGATCGCCGGCACGTGCATAGCGCCCACATTGATGCGTTTCGACCAACTGTTGCAACCAACCTGGTGTGTTGACGATAACCGCTTTACCGGCGGCCAGTGCGTCGAAGAGTTTGTTCGGTGAGCACGTTGCCAGCACCGGTATGGCTTTGAAGATGGTCAGACAGACATCGGCGGCAGCGACCAGATCGGCGACCTCGGTTTTGGGTAACGGATCAAGAAAACACACATTGCGCAGTTGGTAGTCACGGGTTTTGTCCTCAAGCTGTGGACGTTGCCGGCCTTGCCCCACCAGCACGATCAGGATGTCGTCACGGCCTTGTGTCTGCAATATTCGTGCAGCCTCGATCACCTGCTGTAGATCGTTAGCCTCACCCATCGTGCCAAAGTAGAGCGCCAGAAATGAGGGATGACCTAGTCGTTCACGCCAACACCGGCCATCACGTAACGGATGGAAGAGATCAAGATCGGCGGCATTGGGAATCACGCTAACCTTTTCCGGTGGTACGCCGGTATCTAAGATGCCCTGCCGCATACCGGGCGAGAGTGCGATAATATGGCGCGAGTGGCGGTAGATAGTGCGTTCGAGCCAGCGTGCAGCCAGTATCAGGGCCGGATGACGCAATGCGCCCATCTGTAACGGCGCTTCCGGCCACAGATCGCGCACCTCGAATACCAGTGGGACGCGATGCCAACGGCTAGCGATCATACCGGGAATGCCGATGGTAAGCGGTGTGCTGGTCGCGAAGACGACATCGGGTCGTTCGACGCGCAGTACGGCGATGACGCTAGCAAGGGCGAAGAGGAGAAACGCGACCATCCGCTGACCGTAGCCAAGGGCCGTCTTTCGACGATAATCGGTATCACCGGCCCGTACCTCGACTACGTTCATTCCGTCTACCACACGTTGCCGCCACCATCCGCCCGTCCACGGTGTCTGCGGATCGGCAGCCGTCACGATGGTCACCCGATGACCGTGGTGAACAAAATAGCGGGCAAACTCATACGAGCGGGTTCCGCCACTCCCAGCGCGGGTAGTAAAGTATTGATGCAGATAGAGAATGTGCATCGGTCTCGCTCGCGTCCATTTCTATAAGTCGGGAACTTCACGCACGACGTGACGCAACTTTCCGGCGCGTGTCCGGGGTAAGCGTTCCACCAATTCCCACTCAACCCGCATCGTTGGGCCAAGATAACGTTGGGCCGCTGCAAGCACCGCTTGCATTGAGGCGGGTACAAAATCAGGGGCCGGCACCACACGGATGATAATCCGATCACGAGCCACTTGCGCAATCTGACTCTCTTTGATTCCGATGCCGGGTTTCGTTACGTGGCTCAGACGGCCAACCCAACGTCCATCAGGAGTCTTGATCCGGTCATCGATCCGGCCCTCAATCGCCAACCACGACGGACTATGCCGACCACACGGACAATCATCAGCGGCCAGCGTTGCCAGATCACCGGTTTGATACCGGATAAACGGCGTCCCTGAGCTGGCAAATGAGGTCACGACTATTTGACCGGTCTCGTCGGGAGCGACCGGTTGGCCGTTCTCATCAACGACTTCGACAATGGCAGCGCGACTGAGCACGTGGTAGCGGCGATGCTCACACTGCCACGCGATTTGCCCCACCTCGCCGGTGCCGTAGGTTTGTACGACGGGGCAGCCAAACGCTTGTTCGACCACAGCTTGCTGTTCGAGCGAGATGCCCTCGCTATCGGTAACGATGACCCGCAAACGGGGCGGTTGATCGCCGTGTTCGCGGACGTACATCGCCAAGAGATGCCACGCCGTCGGGTAGCCGGTTCCATAAACCACCCGATGCTCGCGCAGGGCACGGAGATAATGCGGGTAAAACTCGGGTGCGAGATGGTAGGCCGAGCATTGTAACTGATGGTAGAGGTCGATCCAGATCCAGAATGGCGGTTGAATGCGGGTATACGGCACGACATACGCGCCCGAAAAGCGAGCACGCGGTTCACCAAACCGGCACCCAAACGCGGCCAGCATCGCATCGGCCGGAGCCTGATGGTTACGGGTTGCTTCGCGGTCAAGGTAGAAGGTCAGTGGCGTCCCGGTAGAGCCACTCGTCTTGCGTGGCCAGAGGGTACGTCGGTCGAGATCGGTAGCGACCAGCGCAAACGGATCACGCCGAACCTGCTCTCTGCTGAGCATCGGCAACGTGGAGAGTTCGTCAAGCCCGGTGAGTGGACGGTCGGGCAAGACATGCCGGTAGAAAGGCACCCGCCGACGAACTTCGGCCAACAGGCGATTGAGTTGGGCAAGCTGCCACGATTCCTGCTCGGCACGCGAGCGATAGTACCACGCGGGATCGTGTTCGCGTACCAACTGCTGATACGCACCATGACGCCGAAACCACTCGCGACGTACCGCTTCGGCATTGACCAACACCCGCTGTAACCAACGCGGGGCGGTATCGTAGATCTGCTGTTGCGAAGGCAAACGCAGGTTCATCGCAACACCTCAAAGCCGGTTGTCTGGACACCGGCAGCAGCTAAGCGATTGACGAGCATCGGATCGCGAAAGACTTCATACTCGCGCAGACGTGAATCGGTCAACGACCCAAAAAGTTCGGGGATCAGCCGGGTGGCCGGGTGAATGACCAACTCGGCAGGCGCGTGGCGCGGCCACGTCATCTGGCGCACGATCTGTTCAACCGCTGCCTTCCCCGGCCCAAATCCCGGTGTGCTCACGACGCCGGCAGGCATACGCAGCCCATATCGAGCGGCTGCCGCAGCCCAGCGGGCAATGATTTGGCCCTTCAACCAATACACCGGATGGGAGAGATGGTAGGTCAGGGCCGTGCCACGACGTGGGACGGTAATCCGACGGTGAGAGCGCATCGCCGGGATACCCAGTTCATGCGCAAGGGTAACGACCACCATAAAGAGACCGGGTACCACATGTACATTCTGGTGCGTATTCCAAAAATCGGGCTGGCCGGCAACGGCGACGAACCGCGTATACTGAGCGTGCAATTCATGGCGCACCTGCTCCGGTGAAATACGGCGGGCGAGCCAGCGGCGCCGGAATTCCGCTGCCGGCCAAAACTGACCGTTTGGCGCCAGCAGATCGGGTACCTGTTCAGGGGCTGCGGCCGGCTTCCCAAGCGTGAGGGTCCAGTGAATGCCGATTGAGGCTTGGGGAAAGGCTCGGCGGAGTTGTGCGGCATCGGTATCATACGACATGTTCGCCATCACACACGTCGCTCGTAATGCACCGGCAGCCAGACACTCCTCAATGGCCCGATTCACTTCTGGACACATCCCGTAATCATCGGCAGTAATAATGAGATGGTGCATAAGCAGTCGTAATCTATGAACCTAACAACTCGGCATACAACGCTAACAGGTATTGTGCCTCGCGCTGCCAATTAAACTCCTTGATCACCCGCCTGCGACCCTCAGCACCCAGTGCGTGCCGCAATGCCGCATCGGAGAGCAAACGGATGATCGCATCAGCATACGCTTCGCTATCATCGGGCGGTACCATAATGGCACACTGACCATCACCAACAAATGGCCGGCTAGGCGGTAAATTGCTAAGCACGGTCGGCATACCCAACGCCATAAACTCAAACAGCTTGGTCGGGATATTGTGCTGGAACTTAGGCAGATTGGGCAGCGGAATAAACCCGATCTTCGCCTGTCGCACGCGAGTCGCCACCTGTTCGTGCGGCACCTGATTCGCATCAAGCACGATTTCGTCTTGTAAGCCACGCCGTTCGATCTCGGCCTGCGCCCATGCCGCCTCCGGGCACTTCCCGAAAAAGAGCCAGCGCGCCCGCCGACCACGCCGACGCAATGCCTCGGCAACAGCAAAGGTCACCTCAAGGTGATAGCGCGGGATGGTGCCGTGATACACCAAATCGAACGGTGCGTCGTCGGCGGGTGGTGGCTGTTGCAAAAACAGATCAAGATGCGGAAAATTGTGGATCGTCACCACCCGGCGCGCACGAAACCGGCGTAGATACAGATCGGCCACCCCCCGATCGGCGGTGATAATCGCATCAAATGTACGAGCCGCCAGCCATTCCAACGTCGCCATCCCCCATGACAAACCGCTGCGCATCACCGGATGCATGTGATATTTCTGGTGCAGATACGCCGTATTATTTTCGTGACAATCGAAGATCACTCGTGCCGATGTGGTAGCCTTGAGCCAGAGACCGAGCGGGATCAGCTCGGGATCGTGCAGATGGTACAGAGCGGCATCTAACTGCCGAGCAAGGAGCGCCGCTTGCCGCATCCGCCGCCATCGCCGCTTGAGCGCCAAGACCAGCCGTTGGTCGGCCAGCACCCCAACACTGTGCAAATACACCCCTTGCCGTTCGAGGGCGGTGACCGGTAACGGCACTAACAGATGCGTTTCATATCCGGCAGCCGCCAGACTCGCACATTCGCGGTGAAAAATGCGCTGATCGAACGGCTGATGCACCGTAGAAATATGGACAATCCGGTGTGTTCCGGTCAGAGACCGCTCAGCCGAGCGCGCAACCGTTCGGGTAGCAACGGTATGACCGGGTAGATGAGTGTGCGGTTGAGCCATCGCATTCCCCCAAAGACGGTTTCGTACAGCCACCGTTCCCACAGCGTATAGACGGAAGCCAACGCACGGGCCCGCTCGGCATCACGGCGCGGCGACGATCGCGTACTTGTCCCGCCACCGTCGAAAATGGCGAGTTCGTGGGTGATATGGGCGTAGCGTACCCGGCGGTGCAATACCATATCGAGCAGATAGGCGTAATCGGCTAAAATCCGGTAATCGGTCGCAAACGGTTGCGCCGCATAGATCTCACGCCGCACAAACCAGACTTGGTGACAAATCATTTTGCGGTATAACCAAAACCGACTCAGCCGGTCAGGGTAACGGATCAAGCGTCCGCTACCGTTAGTACCGGTACCGAGAAACGGATGGTCGACCAACGAGCGTACATCACCGTAGAGAAAATCTGGTTCACCATAACGGGCTAGTGCATCGGCCACAATGTGTAACACGTGAGGGCTACTAAACACATCGCCCGCATTGAGGAAGCAGACGTAACGCCCACGGGCATAGATGAGACCTTGGTTCATCGCATCGAAGATACCGCTATCGGGCGACACAATCACCCGTACCCCCAACGCCCGCAACCGTTCTGGTGTTCCATCGGTCGAGCAACCATCTTTGACCAAATACTCAACCTCGGGAAACGTCTGAGCCAACACACTACGCGCCGTTCGTTCGGCATCGGCGGCGCAATTGAGGGTGATCGTAATAATGCTGAAGAGTGGTTCGGTCACGTTGCGTCTCCTGAACGGATTGAACGCTGATAGCGCAGAAGTTGCTCTTGATGTTTCTACCAAAACATCGTGCATTTATCAACAGATAAGATTGAACGCTGATAGCGCAGAAGTTGCTCTTGATACCGCCGTCGATACTCGGGAATAAACTTGCGTCGGAGCGCGGGCGGCAAGCGCTGCACCAATGCCGACGGTGTCTGCTCTTGGATGAATTGCACCAGATTCGACCGCGGACGCCACCACAGTAGATAGATGAGATAATTACGCCATGCTTTCAGCCATTCCTGCCGAGCAGCGACACGCACCATCTGGAGATAGCGTGGATCGGCTAACAAGTGCTCAATGTCATCGGTCCGGCGTTGTTCAATCTGCACATGCCCGGCAGCAATATCAGCACGTAACGCTTCGATCTGCGGCGGATGTTGCCCCTGAAAGCGAGTCAGCCAGTTGCACGTCCCGTATTGATCCATAATGTGTAAGCCGTTGGTCAGATTCACCTCGCCGAGCAGATCGAGATTCTTTTGCAAACGGCCACGTTCGCGTTCCCACGGCTGATTTTGGTAGTAGGCCCCCTTACGCGAAAATTGATGAGGAAAAACCATGTAGTAGTGGTACATCCACACCCCGAATGAATCGGCGACATACATTCGCCGCCGGGTGATATTACGCCCCCGTTCATCGACAATAGTCGGCGGACGGTGTGAATCGTAGCGATAACCCGGTCGCCAGCGCAACACGCGCCGATAGCGTCCCCACGGTTCCCCCTGATATTGACGATGCCAGAAGAGACCACCCTCGGCGCAATAATCGAACCCACCCCAGAAATGGTAGGCCCGAAAACTCAGGCAGGTCGTTTCGGGATGTTGTTGCAAAAATGCGATCACACGCGCGATGTCAGACGGATGGTAAAACTCGTCAACATCGATCTGCCACAACCAATCACCGGTAGCCCGGTCGGCGTAGGCACGACTTTGTTCGTCCTTCTCACCCGGCCAAAACCCGTTGGGATGACCACACATCTCAGCGGTCACGATGATCAGCTTATCGTCTGGGTCTTCTTCGGCTTTGAAGCGGTAGAGTGCTGCCAACGTACCATCGAGCGAATGACCATCAGGCGTAGCCGCATGCGCTGCACGTGGGCTAGCCCCCTCGGCCACGATAATCTGGTGCGCAAACGGGTAAATAGATCGCAGGTTGTAGCGCAAAAATGGCTCGCCGTTGAGCACGATCATACCAAAGGTGATACGTGGTTCGTGGCTCATGCTCGCACCTCCGCCGGTAACGTGCGTGGCCGTACCCGCGCCGGTAGCGGCAACGGGGCATGGGCTGGTACCGTGACAACGCCCGTACTCAACGCCCACACCGCCCACAACGACCAGTGTAGATGGGCCGTCACCATCGTATTCCCCGACGCTTGACCATGCACCAAGGCGAAGACAAAGATGGCAAAAAAGGTAATACGCCAAACTCCGCGATCATCGGTGGGGATCTGTACCCAAATCGCTGGCAAGCGTCGCAACGCCCAGATCAGATAGCCGATGAGAAACGTCATCCCCACCAATCCTTGATCGGCCAGCGTACCGATGAAAATATTGTGCGACCAGAGCTTGTATTCAAATCCCCAACCCCATACCGGTGACGCAAAGAAGTAGTTCAGACCGATCTGCCACAATCCACCGCGGTCCTCGAAGATGTTGAACGATTCTTCAAGACCACTCTCCCCTTCTCGCACCACCAGATGAGGCGCTACCTGATAAATCATTATAACCACGAGCACAATAATCGCAATGGAAAATGGCACACGCCACGATTTCTTACCGGTACGGGTCAGCGACCAACCAAAGATGAGCGCTGCTGCCACACCTGAGCCACTCAACGACTGGCGGGCACCGGTCAGAAATACGCCATAAATGCACCATAGTGCCAGTGCTAAAGTGGGTATGAGCGACCACCACCGACGCGCTTGCAAGAAGAGGGCGAGACCTAGAATGAAGGCAATACTCAGATGATGTGAAAAGTAATTGTACTCGCGGATCCCAAGATTACGATACGGCAGCGACGACAAACCGGGATCGCCGAGCAGATAATCGAGCGGTACATTGATAAACCGCAATGCCGCATACAAACCGTAGGCACTTGTCAACAGATAGGTAATGGCAAACCGTCGCGCTGCGGCCGCATCACGGATCGCGATCAGTGCTACCACTGCGCCCACAATGATATAAAGCAACACCGGGCGCACAATCGACATTTTGTCCGGCAGTTTAAACTGAAACAGTACCAAGAGCGCCCATCCCCACCAAAACACCATCCACGGTACGATCCAGCGATCAACTGCCGGAAAGATTTGGGCGGTCGTCGCATCTAGCCGCTGTGGCAGCAACGACCATGGCCGCACGACGTGCAAATAGCGAATCAGGGCCACCACTATCGTTGCCAACAACGGCCACGTTGCCGCACTCGGCCCCACAAAGATCGTGCGCGTCCACAGCGAAAACGAAAGATAGATCGCCAACGGAATCTCCGGTCGTCCGCGCCAAACCGCGTACAAACATACGAGACCGAGTAACGCAAGCTCAAGTGGATTAAGAATGATGGACCCGGTCACAATCATCGTTAGCCGTCTTCCTAGCATTCAAAGCCAAAATGCCGATACAGACGCTGTCGCAGGCTCGCGTGCTTTTGCCAGAGCCACCAGAGGATGCGTAGGCGGGCATAATCGTGTGGAGCAAGGGATTGACCATAACGTCGCCGCAACAGTGCATGCTCACGCTGCCAAACCGCCTGGAGAGTGGCGGTCTTTGCTTCCTCGTGGAGGCGAAAATCGCCCAGAGGTGGCCCCGGTATGCGGCGGCTCGGTCCGGCAATGCTCAGTCGGATGAAGAGATCGCGATCCATACAGAAGCGTAGACTGCGGTCCACCCCACCTACGTGTTCATACACGCTACGTCGCCAAAAACATCCCTGCTGCGGCCAGCGATGCACACCGAGTTGCGCAGTGAGCTTCCCGTTAGGTGGCAAGGCAAAGATCCGTGCCGTCACCCGCCCATCGGCATCGATGAAATTGACATCGCCGCTGGCGAAAGCCAGCCCCGGACGTTTGGCAAAAAAACGTCCTACCCGTTGCAACGCTCCCGGCTGCAGACGGTCATCGGAATTGATCCACGCCAGAATCTCGCCGGTAGCGCGGGCAAACCCATCGGCAAGTGCCGCCGACTGCCCACCATCGCGCTGCGATTGCCAGTAACTCAACCACGGTGCGTAGCGTTCAATGATCGCGACACTCCCGTCACGACTCCCGCCGTCCATCACGATGTATTCAAGGTTTGGGTAGCCCTGCAACAACACCGACCGGATCGCCTCTTCGAGGTACTGGGCTTGCTGGTACGAGGGCGTTACAATGGTAATCCGGGGCCACGGGCGGCCATCGTCCAACAAGGCTGGCGCCGGTGGCGTTGCGATTGTCCACGGCCAACCTTGTCGGTCAGGTGGTGGTGGCGGCAAATCGGTAATTGTCGGTATTGTCCAGGTTACAGTTAGCATAGGTTTAGAGTACCTCACCAACGGCACGCATCGCAACCATTGCCTCGCGATGCGTCCGGTACCAATCAATCGTTGCCCGCAATCCTTCGGTAAAGGGTGTCGTGGATCGGAAGCCAAACCGTTCCCATGCCCGTGACACATCGAGCTTGCGACGCGGTTGACCGTTGGGCTTAGTCGTATCCCAGACAATCTGGCCGCGAAAACCGGTTAATTCAGCGATCAGGGTGACCAAATCACGAATACTGATCTCATCACTACTCCCGATGTTGACCGGATCGGGATCGTTGTACCGTTCCGTCGCCAACAAAATGCCTTCCGCGGCATCAGCGGCGTAGATAAACTCGCGCGTCGGTGAACCATCGCCCCAAACCACGATGTGATCATCACCACGCTCTGCTGCCTCGATACACTTCCGAATCAGAGCCGGAATGACGTGCGATGTTTCGAGATCAAAGTTATCGCGCGGCCCGTAAAGGTTGACCGGCAGCAAGAAGATGGAATTAAAGCCGTACTGTTGCCGATACGCCTCTCCCTGCACGAGCAGCATTTTTTTGGCCAAGCCATACGGTGCATTTGTCTCTTCGGGGTAGCCGTTCCAGAGATCATCTTCCTTAAACGGCACCGGTGTATACTTCGGATAGGCGCACACCGTACCGATCGTCACAAACTTACCGACCCCAAACTTCCAGCTCTCGTGGAGTAACTGCACACCCATCATGAGATTGTCGTAGAAAAACTCCGCCGGGTGATCGCGATTGGCGCCGATCCCGCCCACGCGGGCCGCCATATGGATCACAATATCGGGACGGGAATCGGCCAACAATTGGCGAATCGCATCAACGTGCCGCAAATCGTAGTCGCGTGACCGGGGTACAAAGACATCACGCGCACCACGTGCGTTCAACTTCTCGACCACATACGAGCCGAGAAAACCGGCACCACCGGTGACAACGACGCGCTTATCGTGCCAAAATTGATGACTATCGGGCCAGCGCTGTGTGTTGAGCTGCATACGATCCTCGCTGGATAAACTCATATTTTGTTGGAATGCGTGAATGATGAGGAATGTTTCTCCATAAGGGAGCGTCACTACTGGACGATAAACTGCGCATTGCGATACTGGCTATCGAGTGCATCTTTAATCACACCATTGGTGAGGACACCCGCTACTTCGCGGATCCCCTCTTCAACGCTGATCTGTGGGACAAAACCGAGCCGCTCACGGATTTTGGCAAACGATACGCGAATATCGCGCATATCACCGCCAAACGTCAGATCTTTGTACTCGATAACTGTCCCCGGCACATGCCGTTGCACCAATGCTACGATCTCGTCTTTGGTATAGTTACCTGTATCACCACCCACATTAAAGATTTCGCGATTTACCGTTGACAACGGCGCGTTCAAGCCCAACAGAATCGCATTACAGACATCACGCACATGCACGAATGAACGGGCATACCCGCGCTGATAGATAATCAGTTTGCGTTTGGTCATCGCCTCAAGTACAAATTGATTGACGATGAGATCGAAGCGAGTGCGAGGTGAAATACCGAACAAGGTAGCAAATCGGAATAGGATCGGGGTTGTCGTGGCGCCACCGGTATCGTTACGCAGATACTGCTCGGCAGCGATCTTGGTTTCGGCGTATAGTGACTGCGGATTAAGCGGCGAATCCTCAGTCACCGGTTCACCGTTAGGTGACAGGCCATAGTTACTGTACGTTGACGCAAAGACAAACCGTTCCACTTGCGCATCATCGGCCACAGCGAATACCCGCTTAGTCCCCTCGAAGTTGTAGCGCCACGCCACTTGTGGTCCCACCATCTGACACGCCGGAAAACCAACGATAGCGGCGAGATGAATAACGGCATCGAAACGCGCCGGCGGTAAATCCCCTACCGCGATTCCATCGGCGCCGGCTCGTAACGTTGCCGGATCGCAAATATCACCCTTGGCGAAGCGAAAACGAGGATGATACCAATAGCCGAGTAATGATGAACCGCCAAACAAGAGATCGTCGACCACGGTCACCGACCACCCGTGCTGCAACAACACGCCGGTCAGCAGCGATCCGATATAGCCGGCTCCTCCGGTAATGAGCACATGGGGCGTAGGTGTAGTTGTCATTCTTCCAACCTCCTCTAGTGGTGTGCTAACTACGCATTGATACCTGACGCACCCAAACTACGGTCTTGCGGCAAAGGTCACTTGCGCATTCATATTCCACCGCAGACGCGGATCCCAGCTATCGGGAACAATGTGGACGGTATACGTCGTACCGATTCCGGTCTCTTGACCAACCGGTTCGATATAACTAACCCTTCCACTCAACCGAACATCAGGCAGTGCGATAAAGCTAATGGTCACCGGATCGTTCTCTTGGACCAGACTGATGTGTAGCTCACTCAGATTGGCCACGACAATCTGCCACCGATCGAGGGTTGCCAACGTAATCACACGCTGGCTAGCATCAACCGTCTGACCCGGTTGGGCGTAGACCCCCACCACGGTTCCGTCGATTGGAGCACGAATTTGGTAACGTTCACGGTTGAGTTCTGCTTTGCGCAGCTCAATTTCGGCCCGCTCAATCCGTGCTTGCGCGATGGCAATTTGCGCACTGGTGGGGTTAGCAGTCAGACGAGCCAAATCAGCCTCGGCCTTGCGTAGCTCAGCCTCATACACAGCTACCTCGTTGGGATGGTTGATCGTAAACTGAGCCAGTTTCGCCTCGGCTTGCAAGATGCGCTTTTCCGCCGCCGCGATCTGATCGGGCGTTACCGGACGCAACGCCTCGGCCAAGAGCGCTTCCGATTGCTGCACTTCAGCCTGATACGCAGCGATTTCGCTGAACTCATTCTGGCGCACGGTTTCCAGTGCTACGCGAGCCTCTTGCAACCGATGCTCAGCATTTTCCACGGCCCGCAACAGTCGAGTCTCGTTGTCGATCTGGGCCTGCGTTAACTGACCACCGCTGGCGATGATCTGTTCGTTCGCCCACTTCGTGCGCGAGTAGTCATCTTGGGCGTTACGCAACTCATTTGCCAAGCGCTCGATCTGCGATTCAAGTTGCGTCTTTTCACCGGCGAGTGTATTGATCCGAGTTTGCAACCGCGCACGCGCCTCGGCCACAGCAGCTTCGAGGCGAGCCTTATCTTCCGGTGTAATACCCTTTTTGAGCCGTTCGAGCACTGCTTTCGCTTCACGCAGCTCGGCCTGTACTGCGGCAATATCGCTCTGGGTCACATTCGTGCGACTATCGGCCAAACGTGCGCGCGCTCGATCAATCTCCGCCTTGGCCTGCTCGATTTGTTCGGGCGTTGCCCCACTAATCAACTGCTCGTAATTGGCCTGCGCCTCAGCTAACATCACTCGTGCCTCAGCTATCGTCAAGTCGAGTGTGCGCACATCGAGACTCGCCATCACATCACCGGCCCGTACCCGATCACCGAGTTGCACAACCACCTCTGCCACCGAACCCGGGTTTACGAAGCTGAGATCAAGCACCGTCATCGGCTGAACCCGACCGGAAGCCATCAGCGTCCCGTTTACAATCACCGGTGCAGCAGTGGGTGTCGGTGCTACCGCTGCTTCAGCAGGAACAGATGTTGCAGACGACTCAGGCTCAGAGATCACCGGCTGACTGCAACTGGTCAGTATGGCAGTACCTAGTGCAATCACGAGAAACCAAATTCGCGACATAGATCAATCTCCTGTGTCGCCCGCTATTTCGCTGCGGTTCGCAATGGTCGCCGATTTGATCAATGGCGAAGAGCTGAAGCCGGTAAACTGCAACCGTCGGCGACGTTTGACAACACCATTCAGCACCACGCCAAGACACGCGATTTCGGTCTGGCGCAGGAGATCAAGCATATGGCGTAGCTCTTCTTCAGTCGTCTGCTTGACTCGCACTACTGCCAGCGTGGTATCGACGGCACGCAACAGAAGGGCGGTATCGGCAAATGTGAGTAGAGGCGCACTATCGATCAACACCACATCGGCGTGTTGCCGTAGGGCTGCCAGCACCTTTTCTAACTGTGGCCCGCCCAGCAACTGAGCCGGCAAACCACTGGCATTCCCTACCGTCAATACATACAAATTTGGTTGCTCGGTCACGCGCAAGAATGGCTCGATTGCCTGCACCGGTGTGCTCAGGAGGTTGGATAATCCACCTTGATGTGGGACGTTGAAGATGGTATGCAGGATGGGATGGCGCAAATGCGCATCAACCAGCACCACCCGTCGCCCGGTTTGCGCTAGTGCGACGGCCAGATTAGCCGCGGTCACGCTCCGTCCTTCACCAGGTGACGGGCTGATCACGGCAATCACCTGGGGGCGTTCGTCGCCAGGGATTGCATCAAGGTGCAGTCGCATCATACGATACGCCTCGGCATCGAGCGAGGCTGGATCGCGGAGCGTGACGAGTTGTGCCGCCGGCGTAGCGCCGTTCAGCTTACCAACAACGACTAACGGACGGCCACCACCCCGGCGCGTAAAATCACCTTCATCGCGGATACGGGTATTGAAGTAGTCGTATAAAAATCCGATCCCAATTGCCAGCACAACCGCAATAAAGATACTAAGCACAATATTGCGAGTATAATCAGGACTCACCGGATTACGCTTGGCATGAGCCGGGTCAACGATAATCAAGCTCGAGGCTTGGGCATACGGGTTATCGAGCAAATCGCGTTCGAGGGCTTGAAACGAAGCCACGATGGCATCGGCCAATCGCACGGCCCGTTGACGGTCGGTATCTTGCACCGTTAGTAAAAATAGCTCGGTCTTACCAACATCAGACGTACTCGTGCGGGCAGCGAGTTGAGCTACCGTCACGCCATCAACCATCGAAGCAGCTCGTTCGAGTACCGGTCGGACGAGTAACAGTTCGCGTACCGTTAGCGCGTAGCGCTCACGAGCACGCAGATCATCGAACGTGGGCGACGGACGGGCAAAAATACCCTGATCCTGATTGACCATCAGCATGGTCGAAGCAGCATAGAGACGTGGTTGAGTTTGCGAGTAGGCGTAGCCAATGCCACCGCCGATTACCGCGAACAATGCAATCAACCACACCCAACGCCAAACAAACAGGAGATACAATCGTAGTTCCAAGGGACCCTCCACACAAAATGGGTCATCGAGCCATGCCAGCTACCGAAAACGAGCAGTCTGGCAATGTGAACGGAGTGATGAAGATATGAAACCCGACCGCTTTGGTGTTGACACACTGTACTATGTTAGTTGTAACGGGTTCATCTGACAGTGTAATGTCATTGAACAACATCAGCAATGACAAAACGTTCAACTATGCGATTGCTGAAGGGGAGCCAGATCATCCCGCCCGTACTGTAGCATTGGCGGTAGTCGTAATTTGTTGATAGAGGTCGAGATAGCGTTGCGCCTGTATTTCTTGCCGATACTCAGCAAGGGCAATTTCTCGACAGCGACGTCCCAACCATAAGCGCTCATCATCGTTGTGGAGCGCACGCCGAATGGCCTCACGCAACCCGTCGACATCACCGACCGGCGCCAACCAACCGGTTTGATCGGGGCGCACCAATTCGCTAATCCCACCGGTATCAAAACCGACGACCGGCGTGCCACAGGCCAGTGCTTCGAGCACCGTGCTCGGCATATTGTCTTGCAACGACGGAATAACAAAAAGATCAGCAGCGCTATAAGCTAAGGCGAGCCGGGTATCTTCATCAACCGTACCGAGAGGATGATGCGCGATGGGTATATTCAAGGTAGGCGGATGTTTGCCGATCGAGACCAGCAATAAGTCGGGTTCATCATACAGACCGGCCAATGCCGCTGCTAATTGGGCAAATCCTTTCCGACGATTATTGACCGAAACTGCGACAAACAGGACGATCTTTGCTTGCTGGGGTAAGCCAAGTACTGCCCGCGCATAGGCCCGATCATACGGTGCAAAGACGGTGGTATCAAGACCGTTGGGAATGACATGTACCGGTAAATGCCCGAACAGCGAGCTACGGTGTACTTCGGCAGCCATCCAACGGTTGAGTGCAACGATGTGGAGATGACCGGGTGGTACGGCAGCGAGGGCAGCCCGTTTGCGTAACCAAATCCGGTGGGAAAGATCGTGATCATCGCGCGAACCGAGCTGCGGACATGCCCCACAGGTTGCCGTGTAGCGTCCACAGCCTTCATCGTAATGGCAACCGCCGGTAAAGGGCTGCTGGTCGGAAAGCCGCCACACGACCGGCACTCGTTGCGGTACGGTCCGAAAGAAGCTGCCGTAATCGAGCAAACCGGCAACCCAATGTAAAGTGACCACATCGCAAGCCGGCAATGCTCTTGGTAATTCGTACCCATACCGACTGCGATCATCGCTGAACGGTTCGAGGCCGGGCGGGCGGGTTGTGAGGTACGGTTGCATATCGCGTCGGATCCGCCAACCACGCCAACGTCGTTGCCACGTACCGATGAAACCGGGTTTCGACACCAACGCCTGCACCGTCGGATCATCACTCCACCGATGGGCAACCACCATTCGTGAAGCACACCCCAACTGCAATAAGCCCTGATGGAGCCGATACGCTGCCCGTGCCGCACCACCGCTGATGTCGTTCGTACTAACGTGAACTACACGCATACGTTCACCGTGTTTCGAGCCGACGCTGGGCAAATTGCCCAATTGTCGGCAGCGAGTAGATAATCTCAGGAATCACTCGTCGGTAGTAAGCAGGAATGAACGGCAAGGCAAAACCGGCTTTTAACCAATCGAGATATGCCTCACGGTCACGGTAGAGATGACGCCACCGCCCATAGTAGGTTGTCCAGATCACGCGAATAATAGCATTCCGGCAGCGACGCCACTCCTGCGGATGTTGACGGGCATACGCGCGCAGCGCCGGATGCTGATCGAGGAAGGCGAGGAATTGGCGCGATGCACGGGCCAAGCTTGCGATACTGACCGATTTACCAAAGCTGGTATCGTAGATACGATGGCGAAAAATAGCCTCGTGACAATAGACGATACTACGCTCGATGCTCAAAGCAACGAGCAATGCGTTATCAATGCCATTCCCGCCATCGAAATCGGGATAACCACCAACCATCCGTATCTCGGACGTGCGGGCTACATTGGTGGTGAAACTAACAAACTTATGCTCGTTGCGCCCCCACCGCTCAATCCAATCCGGGCCACTCATCAACGGCGGCGGCAACGGACGGTCGGCGGTCGATCCGATCACCTGATTGTGCTCATCGATAACCTCCACCCGCGAGATGGCTACGGCTGCGGAGGGATTCGCTACCAATGCTGCAACCATCGTCGAGACATAACCCGGCGCCAACTCATCATCATCACTCAACAAGATGAAATACTCACCGCTTGCGGCTGCTATCAATTGGTTGAAATGCATTACAATCGGTACCGGAGCTGGGTTTTGGCGAAAAATAAAGGGACGCGGATAGTTGGCCTGGACTATTTCCCATACGGCATTGCCGTTACAACCGTTGTCGGAGACAATGAGTTCAATCGCCGGATAGTCTTGTGCAGCCACCGAGCGGATCGCCTGCGCCACATACGTGAGTCGTTTGTAGACCGGAATCGCAACTGTTACCGTCGCTACCATATGTCACCTCATTGTGATAGGGTTAATATCGAGTGCTGTACGTTCACGCACAATCCGCGCCGGTGCTCCTACGGCAATCACCCCGGCAGGTAAACTTTTTGTTACAACACTCCCGGCCCCTACTACCGTCCCGGAACCGATTGTCACACCGGATAACACCACCACACCGTACCCTAGCCAGACATCATCTTCTAGTACAATCGGCCCTTTGCTCGTCAGCGGTTGCATACCGATCGACTGACCGGGCGCCGTGCCGTGATCGTAGGGATAGAAGGCACATTGTGGTGCAATCTGGCATCCACGTCCGATTACAATGGGTTCAACATAGGCCGACAATTGGCAACGTGGTTGAAGACCCGTGCGCTCACCGATCACCACACTCCCGCCGCGTCCGCATTCGATGATCGTATCGCGATGCAGCTCGACGTAATCGGCCAGTTCAATCGGTCCACCGTCTTGCCGCTGATAAATCAACACTTCATCGCCGATAAACACATGGCGACCGCGCCGGATTCTGCGCCCATTCAGTTGTGCCGACGGTGCGATGTAACCTTGCGGATAACGATGGGCCAGTCCCACGCGCGCTTTGTAGGGCGCATACGGTAAGGCAGCCAACCATGTCGCCACTTTACCCAACCGGTGTGGACCGGCATAGCGCATCCATAGTGATGTCCACAAACGAACCACGTGCTGGCGCATAAAACGGTACTCCTTAGCCTAGGTTGTGGGGTAACCGGCGGCAACCATGCCGGCACGATGGTATTGCCAGAACAGTTCTTCATCGTCTGGCGAAAACAAATTACGCCAATCGCCTGAACCGCCTTTGCGCACAAAAAACGGCGTATCAGCTCCCTGAGCTGCCTGCTCTTTAGCGCGCATCCGATCAAACGACGCGGCCGCAACCGCAGCCGCAATCTGTTCATCGCTCGCCTGCATGTGGCAAAACTCAAGGATCCGCCGTACTTGGGTGACAATGTCGGCATAGAGGTCTTCATATTTGACCAACAACAGCTCGCAATCACTGTTCAGCCACCCTAAGACATGATCTGACCAACGACCCCAGTAGAAATCGCCGGTGATGACCTCACGTAGGGTGATCGGTTTACCGGAGCGTTTGTTCCGCCAATGGTAGAACGATGTCATTGCATCACGCCCATCACGCACAATGTAGATAGCCCGTCGAAAGATCGGGCGATATTGAAGGTGCGTCTTCACAAAGCGCGGTCGCATCTGATTAAACGGTGTGGTCGGATCGGCCATATAGACCAGATCACCTTTGATATGGCTATCGGGTACATAACGACCAAACCCCTGAAGGCCCAATTCTTCGCCGGCCAACAAATTCGCCAGCAAAAAGCGCACCCATGTGTTCCCCGACTTCGGAAACGAGGCGAGATAGTAGAAATCGGGATGCGGAGTAAAACCGAGATCGGCATATGGGCCTCTGATCCACTGACGCAGAGTACGACGCGCACGACGGAAGACGTTTACCATACTAACCCTCCAGAAAACCCTTCTCTTCGAGATAGCGAATGATCCTGCGTGCATTCTCTTCGGGCGTCACATCGGTTGTCGTCAACACCAACTCAGGATTAACCGGCGGCTCATACGGGTCATCGATGCCGGTAAATCCTCGCAGCTCACCACGCCGGGCTTTGGCGTAGAGACCTTTCACATCACGTTGCTCACATACTTCAAGTGGTGTATCGACAAATACTTCAATAAACTGGTCACTCCCGATCATGGCCCGGCACTCGTTCCGCGCGGCGCGGTAGGGGCTGACGGCTGCGCAGATAACGGCCCCGCCCGCTTTGACCACTGCACTGGCAACAAAGCCGATCCGGAGGATGTTGGTATCACGATCCTCACGCGAAAACCCTAAACCCTTCGAGAGATGTGTCCGTACCACATCACCATCGAGTATTGTTGGCGTGCGACCGCGCTCGAGTAACAGAATATTGAGAATGGCAGCAATCGTGGACTTCCCCGCACCGCTCAGACCGGTGAACCAAACACAAAACCCTTGGCGGTGACGCGGTGGATACATCTGACGTAGAATCTCGGCAGTCTCAGGGCGGGTAAACCATTCGGGTAAGAGACGGCCTTTCGCCAGATACTCATCACGCACCTGCGTTCCAGAAATGGTGGCAACTTCAGCCCCCGGCGGCATCTCATCGATCGGCACATACCGACCTTCGCGCTTGAGATAGACCAACTCGGTAAAGGGGATCATCTTCACGCCGATTTCCCCGGCATAGCGTGCTAGCAACGCTTGCGCATCATACGGACCGTAAAACGGTCTACCCATACTATCGTTACCAGGGCCGGCATGGTCACGGCCAACAATAAAGTGGTTCGCTCCGTAATTACGACGGATGATGGCATGCCACACCGCTTCACGCGGGCCGGCCATTCGCATCGCCAAGGGTAAGAGACTGAGCAGGGTACGCGACGGGTCGTAGTATTTTTCAACTAACAATCGGTAACTGCGAACACGGGTAAAGTGATCGATATCGCCGGGTTTGGTCATCCCAACCACCGGATGGATGAGCAGGCTCCCATCAATCTGCGCCGCTGCCCGTTTGGTCAGCTCTTCGTGGATGCGGTGCATCGGGTTGCGCGTTTGAAACGCCACCACATTCGACCGCCCCATCGCCGTCAGTAATCGGCGTACCTCAGCCGGCGTCCGCCGCAGATCGACAAAATCGTAGTAGCGCGGCAGATTAAAGACGTGCAACCGCCCGGCAGCGTAAAACTTCCCCCAGCGCGCCATCTCGGCTACCAATGGATGGCGGGGATCGTTCGTGCCGAGGACGGCCAGCGCCTCACGCTCGGCGTCCCACGAAAAAATCTCGCTCACTTCCATAATGGCGAGCGGATTGTTATGCACATCGCGCAGCACGATTCGGTCGCTGCCAAACGAACTCTGTTCGACCGGCAGCGTCACCGGGATAGGCCACAGCGTACCGTCGGCCAGCCGCATCTCTTCCAGCACACGTTCGTAATCGGCCTGCCCCATAAACCCGGTCAGCGGTGAAAAACCACCGGTTGCCAGCAGTTCTAAATCACACAGACTACGCATCGAAATCTGGATCGATGGCAAGCGTGAGACCATCGCTAACCATGCGGGCCGCTCTTCAGCCGGCACCACCAAATTGACCAGACGACCGCCATACGGCGGGATCAGGAGTGTATCTTCAGCCATCGTGGTATTCCTAAATCCTTACAACGCCGGACGGAACCATGGCCCTCGCACGGGGCGTCCGGCACGGATGAGTTCGGGGACAGTCACAAAACGGTACGTCTTACCCCATTGAGCGAGGAACGTTGCCAGCGCTTCGATCAATGGTGTCCGATCGGCTGCCGCCGGATCACGCGGCTGCGCCAGCCGGTCGTGGAGCAGGATAATGCTGCCCGGACGAAGCTGTCGGTTTAGTCGCTCGACCAACTGAACCGGCGATTGCGTCACCCAATCTTCGATGTGGAATGTCCAACCGACAACTTCATACCCTAGCAGCAACGCATCGAGTCGCGAGCCATACGATTGACCACCGTAAGGCGGGCGAAAAAGGCGGGTTCCATATGGTGCAATTGCCCGCTGTGCAGACCACAATTCTCGCCAACGTTGGTAGCGCGGCGTCTGTGGCATACGCACGTGATGAAAGGTGTGGTTACCAATTACGTGACCGGCAGCAGCAATCTGCGCTACCAGATCACGCTGCTCAGCCGCGTGCCGACCCAACACAAAGAAGGTAGCACGCGCGTGATAGTGGGCCAACACGTCGAGAATCTGTGGTGTGTAACGGGGATGTGGCCCATCATCAAAGGTCAATGCCACTAGGGGAGTAGGCGTCTCTATCCGGATAAGTGTGCCAAGCCACCGCCGGCCCAATGGCGCCAACCAACGCCCAAGAAGTGAGGAACGAGCACGACCACCTTGCTGCGATGAAATCATCTGTCCCGATCCTAGATTGCTAAGGGTGGGTAACGGTATTGCAGACTACCTTGCAGTAATCCGATCAACCACGCATTCACCCGCAACCATTCCGCCAACTGTTCGCGCTGGCGAATCCGTATCGCTCGGCCTAAATGGCGGAACCAGCGCCTGGTATATGCCAACCAGAGTTGGAACGACCGCCGTTGCGCGAGTTGTTCACCGCTATAGCGACGAGCTAACGCCACATTGGCAATCGCCCGCTCGCGCGTTTGGCGCAACATTCCGCGTAAAGTGTCGCGGTACCGAACGTAGACTAGCGCCTCAGGAACGAAGGTCAATGGAACGTTACCCTGCAACTGAATCCGGAAACAATAATCGGTATCCATCAAACGGAGCAGCGTCTCATCAAAACCACCAACCAGTTCGTGCAGCGACCGCTCGACGGCTAAGCCACACCCGCCGGCATGCGGCAAATACGGCGGATAATTCACCCGCTGTAACCCGTCGGCTTGCGGATTACGCCGCGTCCGGCTCAGCCAGGAATGGCGATTGAGCCGCTCGATATCAAAGCGCGAGGCGACAAACGGGTGGCGGTCGAGAGCATTGCCGATTGCCGCCACCCAACTCGGCGCCACCACATCATCAGCATCAACGAAGGCTAAGGCAGTACCACGCGCGTGGCGGGCGCCTTCATTCCGGGCAAAGGCACCACCACGTCGTGCGCTTGCATCAATAATGCGTAGGTGCGGCAACCGGTTGAGAAAGGCGGCGGCAACCCGTCGCGAATCATCGCGCGAACCGTTGTCGGCCACAATCACTTCCCATGGCCGATCCCACGTCTGATCGGCCAACGCGGTGAGCTGTTCACCCAGGGTTGCCGCAGCGTTGTAACATGGGATAACGATACTGAGTCGCACCTCACGTTGCACAGCTTATGCTCCTTACTGCTCGCCTCTTACGCACTTACGTTATGCCAAAGCCGGGTGAATGGCTGATGATTGCAGGTGTTACTAACAGGCTACAATACTGTAATCTTCTCGCGCAGTGGGCCTTGCAGATGACGAGTTGCGTTGCGAGTGTCAACGATTGCCGGAGCTAATGTCGCAATCCGTTCGTAGTCGAATGCACTATGGTTGGTAATAATCACGGCGCAATCGCACGAACGCAGCAGGTCATCCGTAAGCGAAACGGTCTGCATCCGGCGACCGTCGTGCAGTTCAAACTCAGTAATGTGGGGATCACAGGGGATTACCGTCGCGCCATCGGCAGTTAACAGATCGTACACCTTAAACGCGGGTGATTCGCGATAATCATCAACATCGGGCTTGTAGGCAATACCTAGCAAGATAATAGTGCTGCCGTTCAGCGGCTTACGCGCCCGATTAAGGGTGCGTACCACCAAATCATGGACGTGGCGCGGCATTTGGGTGTTGATTTCACCGGCCAACTCGATAAACCGAGTGGTTAAATCAAAGGACCGTGCCTTCCACGTGAGATAGAACGGATCGATAGGGATACAATGCCCACCAAGACCAGGGCCGGGTGTAAACTTCATAAAGCCGTAAGGCTTCGTAGCTGCCGCCTCGATCACTTCCCAGACGTTGATCCCCATCCGGTCACAGAGAAGAGCCAACTCGTTGACTAAGGCAATATTGACTGCCCGAAAGATGTTCTCGAACAACTTAGTCAACTCGGCCACATCTGGCGAGCTGACCGGCACCACTCGGTTGGTGATATAGCCGTAGAAGGCCCCGGCTAGTTCGGTACATTGGGGGGTAATCCCACCTACAACTTTAGGAGTGTTTTCAACACTATACCCTTTGCTACTCGTCTGCCCGGGATCGATCCGTTCGGGAGAAAAGGCCAGAAAGACCTGTTCACCGACACGCAACCCATTCCGCTCGATCCGAGGCTTGATCAGTTCACGGGTCGTACCGGGGTAGGTCGTACTCTCGAGAATCACCAACTGACCGGGGCGAATACTGGCGGCGACATCATCGCTTGCCGCTTTCACGTAGCGCATGTCGGGTTCGCGGGTCGCATTGAGTGGCGTCGGTACACAGATCACGAGAATATCACACACACTCATGCGTCGCATATCCGTGGTTGCCTCGATCCGTCCTGCCTCGCGCAGTGCGGCCAACGCCACGCTCGACACATCACCGATATAGCTCTCACCGCGATTAACCTGCTCCACTCGCGTCGGGCTTACATCGAATCCAAGTACCCGAAAGCCAACCCGACCGGCACGCTCGGCCAGCGGCAAGCCCACGTAACCCAAACCAATGACACCAACACAGACCGACCGATCGTGGATGCGGTTCATCAATGTGTGAAACATAGTTTGTCAGCTCCGAATTGAGTAAGTTCTCTCAATAGCAGGTATTATAGGCGAGAGTATCGTCGCCGCCAAAGCCACATTCCACTCCCGACAACGACCATGCCGACCACCAAACCGGCGCCAAACGCCAGCCATGCCAACCGTGACCGCAACACCGTCGTGAGCCGTGTCATCCAGTTAGTCTGAGTAGGACGGGCCAGCAGGTAATCGGCCACAATCGCCGCTTCGGATGGAGGTACGCCAAGGTTTGGCATTTGCGAGCCACGGTTATCCCACCGCGGTTCCACGATTTGGTTAATAATCCACTGACGGACTGCTGCTTCACCGGACAGTTCACGAACTGCGGCCCGTGCTGCACGCGTGGAAAGCCATGGCTCTTCATTAAGTTGATCGAGTTCGTCTAACAGTTGTCGGTATTGCGGATTACTCAACCGGGCCTGAATGTTGGCGATGAGTAATTCACGACTTAGCGGCGGTCCAGCTGATCCACCAAATCCGCCTTCCCCGTTGATCTGATGGCAACCTAAACAACCACGTTCGAAGATGATCTGACGAGGATCATCTACTTGCGTGGGTCGGTATGGGTAGCTATTGGTGGAATCGGGCACGATCTTGTAAATCGAGGTCTGACCGGCTTGGTTAGCGTAGATCGGAGCAAAATAGAGACCATCAGGCCCGATAGCGACAGCTACGACCATTTGCTCTTGCTGACCACGGTATCGTAAGAAGTAGTCGGGCACAGCCATCACCCGACGTTTATCCATATCGTACCAAATACGTACAATACCCGGCATTTTGCCGCGTCGTACCGATCCGGCCATACCAAGGAAGAACTTGCCGGCATTCTCCTCGCCCAACAAGTGGTTATCGGGGGGTAGATACTGTAACGTTGTCGGCGCCAAACTCGGCACCCATACATATGCCGTTCGCAGATGGATACTACTCTCTTGGCCGTTCCAGCCATAATCTTCACCACGTTGCACCTCAACAAAGCGATCAGTACCAACTCCGTTATCACCGACAAATACACGGTCATTCACCACCCTCAGCGCATACGGGTTGCGAAAACCGCTCGCCCATACATAATTGCGGGCCTTGGTAATATCATCATCGATGTAAAAGGGATTTTCAGGCAACGGCTTACCGTCGAGGCTCATGCGGTAAATCTTGCCGACCATCTGATCAGGATCACGAGCCAAATACGGTTGCCACCCATCCCCAATCCCGACAAAGAGCTGATTACCAACGACTTGACAGGTACCAATCTGATGAGCTAAACCCGATTCGTAGTTGGCAAACGCATCGGTAAAGGCAATAAAACCATCCGGCGTCAGGCCAAAGGTACCGGGTTTAGTCTGGTAGCGTATAATGTTGTTGCGCATCCGCCCATTGGCATCGTTATACAGAAACGTAACGAACACATAGCCATGCACAGGATCGAGACATAATCCCCCCATACCACCTTGGCCCTGTCCGGAAGGCAATTCTTCAGTTGGTTGAAAATGGAAGACGTTCTCGGCGAAGGTATACACACTGCGATCATTGGTCACGACTTTGACTGTTCCACGCAGTTCTGTCACAAAATAGAGCGGATCTTTCGGATCGGGACCAGGTTGCGGAACAAAAGCAATCGCACTAGGGAACGCATAGCCAGTCGTATCTTCAACAATCGTAAATCCTTCTGCCACCGCCCAATCGCTACGCCAGTCAAATGTTGGCGCTTGAGCCAGAACCAATCCACTCAATGAGCTACCGATGATGATTAAGCAGACGAGTAGAACAACACGCCACCCAAATGCCATAAGATACCCTCTAGAGGTATAAGCTACAGAACCAACGGATTACGGTACTGCTCACCAACACCGTGATACCACTCCAGCAAACCATCACGATACTCAAGGGTTGGGCTACTGCCAGCCACAGTACACCACCGATGATCAGTGGCCCGACAATGGCCGGTAGCCACACCCACCAACGACGATAACGCCATGGCAAACCGGCCAACGCCAATGGCACACTCAAAACGGCAGCTAAGGCAATGCTCCAACCACCGATCTGGTGCGACTGCACCGGTAATAGACGGTTCACCAGTACTTCTCCCGGCCCGAAGGCATACCACTGACGGTGGGGTTGCCCATCGACAAACAAACGCGCGATGACGCCGTCGTAACTAAATACCACGACCTGTGGTTGCGTATCGTGAAACACATCGGCAAACCGTAACGGTGGTCGATCATCGACCGGACGGGTAAATGGTAAGCGCATCCGAACCAGTAGATCAGGCCCTGACTGGATCAGACTGATGTTATGGGAATCAATTTGCCAACCATAATTAATCATCAATCCTTCGGCAGGACGTGCCGGGTCTCGTGGGGCGAGCCGGGCTACTACGGTGAACGCACGAGATCGGGCGACTGCCGCTGCCACACCGGTCAGCGGTTCGTCACTCATGAGCCAACATTGGTAGCCCACACCCACTCCCTCTGTGGTAAAGGTCAGTTTGCCTTTCGCAACAAGAGGACGCACCAAAGGCCCAACCTGTGCTGGCGGATAGTGGGTAAAATCGTAAGCAAGGAGCGGGGCACGGGCAAAAGCGTTGTCCGGCGTCAGCGTCGCTTGGGCATCGGCATGATCAAAGGCGCGGTCGTACAAGGCGACAAACCTGACATACCCCGGCCAAAAGCGACGGCCATCGCTCGCCGCCCCGATCTGAAACGTGTAGCGCTCTGACCAATTGACCGGTAACGTCGCCCGTTGCCAATGGATCTGTACCCAGCCGGCACTGACCAGCCAGACCACCATTCCACCGACCACAACCCCCGCTGGCACACGTTGAACGATCGATAATCCGGCCCGAATGATCCGATCAACCACCGGTATCACCAAGGGAGCTAGTACCCATCCACCCAACGCCGCGCCGCTGGCATTCGCCAACACATCAAGCAGCGCAGCAGTACGACCGGGAATGAGTAATTGCGCGCACTCAATACCGAATGCCACCACAGCGGCTACAATAAACACCCCACCAATCTGACCGCGTCGCCCCATCCCGAATCCGGCCAATAACCAAGACAACGCCACCCCTAGTGGCACAAACAGGATGACGTTTTGCAGCATATCCACACCATGGCTTAACCCAAACACCAAAACATGCCAGGGCTGGATCGGCCATGGATCAGAAAAATCGAAGGGATATAATGTCAGGCTGAGGATTCCGACCAGCACGAGTAGCAACAGCGCTACCCCGTACCGCACCAAGCGAGGATCACGAGCATCACACCAATGGCTCATAGGTTGTCGTCCACGGAAGGATGGGCCGCACGACACCCGACAAACTACCGGCCCAGTCTCCTCTAGCCGTATCACCATCGAGGCTGTCGATCACCTGAAACGCGACGGCATCACGTTCGGCAAACTGCTTGATCGGCGGTTCAAGCGTCGTTAGTGCAGCCTCCACATAAAACGAACCTTCGGCCAGAAAATTACCGGGAATGATCACCTGTGCGCGATACCGACCAGAAGGACGGGGCCGTCGTCGCCATGTCGGATCAAGGTCAAGACTGGTAAATACCGCCACGTTATCATCGTTGTAGAGACGGATGTGTGGCATCAGGATATATCCATCGCACACAACTACAAACTCAAGCTCAATCGTCACCGGAGTACGAATATCGATGGTATCGGCAACATCACCATCGCTATCGCGCACCCGCACTGCTTGCAAATACGCGACCTCACCACCTGGTGCCGTCTTCCGATCTGACCAGACTCGCTCGGCTATTGAATGAGCACCTTTCCCAAGGTATACACTGACCACCTGCTGAGCCGACCCATCGGCAATCACCTTCCCCTGATTGAGCAAGATAGCACGCTGGCACATGCGCAAAATTGACTGCATGCTATGCGAAACGAAGAGCACGGTACGACCTTGCTGACCAACATCTTGCATCTTGTTGAGACACTTCTTTTGGAAGCGGGCATCACCGACGGCCAACACCTCATCGACGATCAGGATTTCGGGTTCCAGGTGAGCAGCGACGGCAAACGCCAAACGCACATACATCCCGGATGAATAAAACTTCACCGGCGTATCGATAAACTTCTCGACTTCGGCGAAGTGGACAATCGCATCGAAGTTGCGATCGATCTCGCGCTTGCGCATACCGAGAATGGCCCCATTGAGATAAATATTTTCACGCCCGGTCAATTCGGGATGAAAACCGGTCCCCACCTCGAGCAACGAGGCCACGCGCCCGTACAACTCAGCCCGCCCGCGCGTCGGCTCGGTGATCCGCGAGAGGACCTTGAGCAACGTACTCTTACCGGCGCCATTCCGCCCAATAATCCCAACCACTTCGCCTTGGTGAATATCGAATGACACCCCATCGAGCGCCCACAGCTCGGTAGTAGCAGAGGCCCCACCTCGCCCGCGCAATCGCTCAACAATGGCATCACGGAGCGTGATATAGCCTGCACTGCGTTGTTTGATCGCACCGATCCGGTACTGTTTTGCTAAATCACGGGCACGGATTGCGTATTGCATAGGCTAGATAATATCGGCAAACTTGCGTTCAACAGCCTGAAAATAGATCAAACCGGAAAAGAAGATCATGACCGCCATCGTAACCGAGACCAGCATTAACAAACTCGGCGGTTGCGTACCGATCAACGCCCAACGGAACCCTTCCACTACCCCAACCATTGGGTTAAGTGCGTAGACTACTTGCCAATACCCTTCGATGAGGTTGCTTGGATAGACCACCGGCGTAGCAAAAAGCCAAAGCTGAATGAGAAACGGCGTAGCATGGCGCACATCTCGATAGCGAGCATTAATTGCTGAAAGCCAAAACCCCACGCCAAGCGCCGTGATCATCGCCAAGACGAGGAAGAGTGGCAAGAGGAACGCAGCCGGTGTTGGTAGCCACCGATACCAGATCATCAACGCGAGTAAGATCAGGAACGACAAACCAAAATCCACAACGCCGGCCAAGACACTGGCAGTTGGAATGGCCAGTCGCGGGAAATAGACCTTCCGCACGATACTGGCACTGCCAACAAGACTGTTTGCCGCTTGACCAACGGTATTTGCAAAAAACTGCCACGGCAATAGCCCGGCCAGATTGAACAGTGGGTAGGGAATGCCGTTTGTATTCACACCGGCCAACCGTCCAAAGATAATCGTAAACACGACAAGTTGGAGCACCGGTTGAATAATTGCCCAACTTGCCCCTAAGAGAGTCTGTTTGTAGCGGACTTTGACATCGCGCCACACCAGAAAGAAGAGTAACTCGCGATATGCCCACAGATCACGCCAATTGAGTTGCCACCAACCCTTGCGTGGTTCAATAATCGTTGGCACGTGAGTATATTCAGTTGATAATGATGTGTGATTGGTCAATGATGTTGTGGTAGGCGGTTCTAATGTTGCCATATGAAGCTTGTTTCCTCACTGTGCGTGCCAGAATACAGAGCTTAACGATGCGAGTAGGCAACCATAGAGCAGATATCGATCACATCGATCAGCAGAATCCACGAGAGGAGATGTCGTACCTCTTACTGTAGCATAGTCGGTTTTTACCCTTGCTGCAATTACAAATTCGTCAATTAGGTAAACATGGTACAGCTTACTCCCTGCCATACACTGGGTTGTAAATCTGGTATCATACCCATAGCACCACAGGGGTTGATTGCTAACAAAACAGAAAGGTGACACTCGCTATGGCTTATGCAGCCCTGATTGGCGCAGAAGTGAAACGCCGTGAAGATCCGCGTCTCATCCGGGGTCAGGGCACGTATGTGAGCGATTTGCGTCTACCGGGGATGTTATACGTTGCCATTGCCCGTAGTCCGTATGCCCACGCCCGGATTGTCGCCATCGACAAAGCTGCCGTGCTGGCAATGCCTGATGTCGTAGCTGTCTATACCGGTACCGACCTGCTCGATTGTTGCCAGCCATTGCCGTTGGCCAGCTCAGGCGAAGGCGGCGGCGGGCCGCAGCGCTACACGGGCCGCACTCGCTATGTGCTCGCCGTCGAGCGGGTGCGTCACGCCGGTGAAGCGGTCGCCGCAGTGATCGCCCGGACGCCAGAAGCCGCGCTCGATGCAGCGCTCGCCCTGCCCATCGAATGGGAGCCACTACCGGCAGTGGTCGATCCGCTCGCCGCAATTGCACCTGACGCCCCGATCATCTTCGATGGTCTGCCCGACAATATCGACCACCGTCGTCGCCGGCAAAAGGGTGATGTCGAGACCGCCTTCGCCACTGCTCATCGGGTTATCCGCCAACGAATGGTCAATCAACGCCTGCTCGGCTTCCCGATGGAAGGACGCGCAGTGGTTGCTGCACCCGATCCCGCTAACGATGGTGTGACGGTATGGACGAGTACGCAGACCCCGCACCAGGTGCGTGGTGAGATCGCCAAAGTGGTCGGCCTTGACGAGAATCGAGTGCGTGTGATTGCGCCTGATGTCGGCGGTGGCTTCGGGGTTAAGATCGGTATCTACCCCGAAGAGGCACTCCTTGCCGCGCTTGCCCGTCAGCTCAACGTACCATTGCGTTGGGTCGAACACCGCCTCGAACACGTACAGGCGACGACTCATGGGCGCGGGCAGGTGTGTGATGTCGAGGCTGCCGTTACCGCCGATGGCGAAGTGACTGCACTGCGTATGCAGATCGTAGCCGATCTCGGCGCTTATCCTCTCGCCCCCGGTCTACCCGATCTGACCACTGCTATGGCTATTGGCGTCTACAAAATCCCTACCGTCGATCTGGAAGCAATTTGTGTTTATACCAACACCACACCGGTCGCTGCCTACCGTGGTGCGGGTCGGCCCGAAGCCGCTTATTACATCGAACGGCTCATGGATCTGGTCGCCGCCGAACTCGGTTTAGACCCGGCAGAAGTGCGCCGGCGCAATTTTATTCCGCCCGACGCCTTCCCCTACAAGACGCCGACCGGCCTGACGTATGATAGCGGCGAGTATGATCGCGCCTTGACTAAAGCCTTGACACTATCGCGATACGAACAGTTACGCGCCGAACAAGCTGCCCGCCGTGCTACCGGTGATCGAATGTTGCTTGGTATCGGGATCGCGTGCTACGTCGAAATGTGTGGGTTTGGCCCCTACGAAAGCGCCCAGATCAGAGTTGAACCAAGCGGTACGGTGACGGTGACAACCGGCATTTCGCCGCATGGTCAAGGGACGGCCACAACATTCGCTCAGATTGTTGCCGACCAGATCGGGGCTGACTTTGAGCGGATTGTGATTAAGCACAGCGATACCGCGATCACACCGATGGGTATCGGGACGATGGGTTCACGTTCGCTAGCCGTCGGTGGTGCAGCACTCGTGCGGGCAGCGACAAAGGTGCGTGAGAAAGCGCGCCAGATTGCGGCAGCGATGCTCGAAGCTAGTGTGGCCGATATTGAACTGCACGAGGGTCGCTATCGGGTACGCGGCGTGCCCGACCGTGCCCTGACCTTAACCGAGATTGCCCGTCGCGCCTACAGTAACAAACTCCCGCCAGATCTCGATCCCGGTCTGGAAGCAGTCGATTATTTCCGGCCACCCGACTTGATCTATCCCTTTGGCGCCCACGTTGCAGTAGTTGAGGTTGATCGCGAGACCGGCCACGTTCGTATTCGCGAGTACTATTCGGTCGATGATTGTGGACCTCGCATTAGCCCGTTGATCGTCACCGGTCAGGTGCATGGTGGGTTAGCACAAGGTATTGCTCAAGCACTCCTCGAAGAGGTCGTGTACGACGCAAACGGCCAATTACTCAGTGGTACGCTGATGGATTACGCCTTACCGCGCGCCGACTTCTTCCCGCCCTTCACGGTTGACAAGACCGAGACGCCGACTCCGCTCAACCCGCTTGGCGTCAAGGGTATCGGTGAAGCGGCGACCATTGGTTCAACACCGGCCATTGCAAACGCGGTGATCGACGCACTCGCACCGTTTGGCGTGCGCCATCTTGACATTCCGCTCCGCTCAGAAAAGATCTGGCGAGCAATCCACGGCCGCTAACACTATGCCGATACCTGCACATCAGCGAAACCTCGCACTGATGTGTAGGCTATCACTACATGGCCGAGTTACCATCGAATGTACCGGTGAGTCAACGTGTCGCGCATAACCAAAGGAGAAAGCCAATGTCTGTGCTCATTCGTGAGTCACCATACCCGATGGTTAGCATCGCTGATGCTACGGCGATGATTATGGAACGCGCCCAACCGCTTGGTAGTGAAGAGATCGATGCTCTCAGCGCGCTAGGCCGAGTATTGGCAAATGATATTACCGCACCAGAAGACATTCCCGATGTGCCAAAATCGGCAATGGACGGCTATGCCCTCCGTGCCGGCGATGGCCTGGCCCCACGCCACGTCGTGGGTGAATTGACCGCCGGTGGACTGTCAACTGTAACACTTGGTCCCGGTGAAGCAACCCGGATTATGACCGGCGCACCGATGCCACCCGGTGCCGATGCTATGATTCCGGTGGAAATGACCGAAGAACGTGATGGCATGCTCTACATTCAGCACGAACTAAAACCCGGCGATTACGTGCATATGGTTGGACAAGATGTTGCACGTGGTCAGACGGTGCTTACCGCCGGCACAACTATCGGCGCGCCCGAAATTGGCATCCTCGCCACCCTCGGTATCACTCGCATCACCGCTTATCGTCGCCCGCGCGTTGCCGTCCTCGCCACCGGTGATGAGGTAGTCGAACCGAGTAAGTCGCGTCCCGGTGGTGCCGTGCGTGATAGCAACCGGTATGCACTCATGGCTGCGGTGCGTGAAGCCGGTTGTGAACCGATTTCACTCGGCATTGCCCGCGATGATGTCGAGGTGCAACGGCAGGCGATCTTACGTGGCCTCGCTCAGGCCGATGTCCTAATTACCAGCGGCGGCGTGAGTATGGGAACCCGCGACTTGATCAAACCCCTGCTCGCCGAACTCGGTACCGTTCACTTTGGCCGCATCGCCTTCAAGCCGGGTAAACCAACGACGTTTGCGACCGTCGAAGGTAAACTGGTCTTTGGCCTGCCCGGATTTCCGGTCTCATCGTTAGTATCGTTTGAAGTGTTCGTGCGACCGGCTCTGCGTGCGTTGCAAGGTGATGCACGACCGTTCCGCCCACAGGTTACCGTCACCCTGGGCCAACCGGTACGACCTTCACCTGACCGACCCGAATACCAGCGCATCGTTGTTTCGTACCAAGAAGGAAAGCTGGTCGCCGTCACAACCGGAAGCCAAAACAGTTCGCGTCTACTCTCACTGCGCGGCGCTAACGGTCTACTCCTTGTCCCGGCGGGAGACACCATCTATCCGGCAGGGAGCACCTTGCCCGCCCTGCTGACCGGCCCGTTGATCGGAGAAGGAACTGCATCGTGACGTTGCCATCCGCTACCTTACTTGACATCGTGCAACAAACACCCGAACCATGGCCCGGCCCGTTGACGTATATCGGTCTGGCGCTGCTCCTCGTTGCAGCGCTCATGACCATCTACAACCGGCGCCATAAGTGATTACACTGCTGAAAGACAGTCCAATTGTTATGACAACTACGCTCACCGTCACTACCAGCACGACCCAGTACCCGGTGATTGTCGGCGCCGGCGTACTGGCGACCCTTGGCGACCGGCTCACCGAGCTAGGACTACGCGGTACGCTCTGGCTCGTCGCCGATGAACATCTGACTGCCGTCGCCGAGCAGACCACAACAATGCTACAGGCCGCCGGTTACCGCGCCCACACCATTACTGTTCCTTCTGGTGAAACGAGCAAATCGTTCACCGAACTGCACCGACTCTACAATTGGATGATCGAGCATGGTATCGAGCGACGCGACGCCGTGCTCGCGCTTGGTGGTGGTGTGATCGGCGATCTAGCCGGCTTTGCTGCGGCTACTATCTTGCGCGGGGTGGCTCTCGTACAATTACCGAGCACCCTTTTGGCGATGGTCGATGCTGCGGTCGGTGGCAAAACCGGAATTAATCACCCACTAGGTAAAAACTTGATCGGTGCGTTTCATCAACCCCGGCTGGTGCTAGCCGACACCAACCTGCTGGCAACACTGCCGCCCCGTGAGTTACGCGCCGGTTGGGCAGAGGTGATCAAACATGGGGTCATTCGCGACGCCGGCCTGTTTACCGCCCTCGAAGATCTTGCCGCCACCCGCGGATGGAACGCCGCGCATCCCGCCGCATGGAACGCCACCGATGCAGAACTCACCACTTATCTGACCGAGATCATTGCTCGTGCCGTCGCGGTGAAAGTTGCGGTAGTCTCAAACGATGAGTTCGAGCGCGGTGAACGGATCACGCTCAACTATGGGCATACCATCGGCCACGCTATTGAACAACTGCTCGGCTACCGCCTACTGCACGGCGAATGCGTCGCGATTGGGATGGATGCAGCAGCACGGATTGCCGTCGCCCTCGGTCTGTGTCCACCTGCATTGGTAGAACGACAGCGCGCCCTGCTCGCAGCCTATGGCCTCACCGTTGCGATACCGGACGAGCTTGACCACACCGCGATTCTGCGTCTCATCACGCGCGACAAGAAGGTACAGGCCGGGAAAGTACGGTGGGTCTTGCCGACGACCATCGGGCAGGTGGTTGTGCGCAACGACGTACCGATTGAGGTGATTGAAAAGGTGCTATCATCATCAGCGGGATAGTAGATGTAAACCGGCGAACCGTGCCACCCCCCGCCGTGTTCGCACCGTTTTAGGAAGGAACACGGACGTACACGGGACCTCACGGATAGCACGGATCGCGCCAATTTGCCTTATCAACTTCACTCGAATCCGTGCCCATCCGTTCCATCCGTGTGCTCCCCTTCCTCCCTCCGTGCCCCTCCGTCTCATCCGTGTGCCCTCCCCTCCCCCTCCGTGCCCATCCTTCCTATCCGTCCCATCCGTGTGCCCTCCCCTCACCCCATCTCCAACTCACGCCGACCCAACGCACTCATACGCCCCCACGCCACCGCCAACGCCGCAACCATAAACGGCGTAATCTCCACCGTTGACATCAAGGCCAAATCCTCAGCAAGTGTTGTCTCCTCATCGAGGAAGCGAAGTACGCGCTGGATCGGGTTATGACGGAACAGATTGGCGAAGAAACGATGCCCCGGCGTGCGTCCGGCATCGAGCACGTTAAGCAGCACGCTATCCATCAGTGCATGTCGGTTGAAGCGTGGCCGCTTGTAGAACGGGTGCCCATTCCGTAGCAGACTCTCGACAATTTGGCGCACCTGCCACTGAATACGCTGGAAGGTGTAACCGGTCGAAGGCTTACTCATCCCCCCTGCGGTACCGATATTGAGCACATGAGGGCTAGGGCGCAGTGGCAACGGCACATCACTCATCGGGATGACACCATACTCGACGTGCGTAATCTCATAGCGGTCAATACCGAGTTGATCGGCAATATACCGCTGCAGACCGGCTTCGTATTCGGCCTGGCTGACAAGTTGGGGTGAGAAGATAGTATATTCGACGAGCGCAGTATAGGTATCGAACGGTAAGACGTAGCCAAACCGGACATCACCAACCTGTGGAATGCGGAAGTCCATGAAAGTAGCGGCTTCGGCATCAAACACCGGACGGGACGTGGTGATAAACCACCCTTTAAAATGTTGCAGCCACGAGTGATAACCGGGTGGCGTAGGAGTCGGGCGATACACGCTATTAAAACCAAACCGCGCGGTGTACGTCCTACCACCAACAACGACGGCTACACCATCGGGCAACTCGATAAACCGATCAACAGTCCCCTGTAAGCGGGTGATCTGCGGTCGTTGCGCGATCCAATCGTCAACGTAGCGGTAAAAATCAATTCCCTGGATCAACTTATACTGATACGGGACAATCGCCAACCGCGCCGACCAACTCTCATCGTACAGCCAGAGATAATCCCAACGCCGGGATACCACGGCCTCAAACGGGCCGGTACCCACCTCCCAAAAACACCATGTGCGATCATTGCGTCGGACAGCATTGGGGTCTACTAAAAGGATTGAATGACCGGCTAACGGACTCTGACCAAGATGATAAGCTAAACTCAAACCGGCAGCACCTGCGCCGGCAATGATGTAGTCGTAATCCATACGCTCGATTCTCCCATGGCCATTTGGCCTGCCCTGTTTGCATTATAACCCGGAGTAGTATACTAACAATGAGATTTCTCAGTATTTGTACTGCTTTGTTCACGCCGTTTATGCAACAAGAGGGCTACATATGGGATCAGTCATCAATGCTAGCGTCCGCTTACGCGAAGGTCTGCACTTTACCGCCGTTGCCGACTCAGGCCGCCCGATCGAACTCGATAGCCCGCACGAAGGGAAGCGCGATCTCGCCGGACCTTCACCGATGGAAACTGTCTTGATGGCGCTGTCCGGTTGTACCGCAATGGACGTCATTAGCATTTTGCGCAAGAAGCGTCAGCCGGTTACCGGCCTTGAAGTGCGGGCACAAGGTACACGAGGCGATGAGTATCCGAAACCCTACACCGAAATCGAACTGGTATACCGCTGCTCTGGCGATGTCGAGCCGGCGGCACTCGAACGCGCCATCGAGCTGTCACGCGAACGTTACTGCCCAGTTTGGCGCATGCTCGGTGCGACTGTCACCATTCGCTATCGTTACGAGATTGTACCATCGCTGGATGAAGCGAATTAAGCTGAACTACTCCCATTCTCCTATTACCGCAGCGTAGAGACGACCTGCCAGGCCGTCTCTACTACTCTACTCCCCACTTAGCTTGCCCGCTAATGTTCACGCTTCTGTCTACGCGCTTGTCTACGCACGCCTGTTATGCTCCTTTACGTGAGCATAATCGATTAAAGGAGCAACAACGTATGACATGGACAATTGACGCTTCACATTCGACGATTACCTTCTCAGTTCGCCACATGATGATTTCAAAGGTGCGTGGCCGCTTTAGCCGGTTTGAAGGTACCGTCAATTTTGATGAACAGAATCCGGCCAACTCGTCGGTGCAGGTAACCATTGATGCCACAAGCATTGACACGCGCGACGAGCGACGCGACGGTCATCTGATGTCACCCGATTTTCTCGACGTTGCCAACTACCCATCGATCACCTTCGCCAGTAAGCGCATTGAGCTGATCGATGAGACGCATGGTCGCATCATTGGTGATCTGACGATCCGCGGCGTCACGCGCGAAGTCGTCCTCGATGTCGAATACAACGGCCAGTCAAAGTCACCGTGGGGCACGACGAGCGCCGGCTTCAGTGCTAGCACCAAGATCAATCGCAAAGACTGGGGGTTGACGTGGAATGTTGCCCTTGAAACCGGCGGAGTATTGGTCGGCGAAGAGGTGTCAATCGAGATTGAGCTGGAGATCATGAAGCAGGTGCCGCAAGAAAATCCGATCACCGCCTAGCGGCCACCAAATTCGCTATCAAACGGGTATGTCAAGCGATTAGGGGAAGGGATGCGCTAGCTAGTATCAGTTCCCTTTTCACAAGGATTCTGCTATTATTCTTGCAAAAACTGGTATACTATGAAGCTGCATTGAGCGGCTTTGACATTGTTCACCAATCTACATCTATATGAGGAGACTATGTCAGTGCAACCCATTATCGTCTACGGTACCAACTGGTGTCCTGACTGCCGCCGCGCCCAACGCGTCCTCGATCAGCATGGAACGCCCTATACCTACATCAATATCGAACACGATCCAGCTGCGGCCGAATTCGTGGTTAAGCTCAACAACGGCAACCGCAGTGTGCCGACCATCGTCTTCCCTGACGGCTCGATCCTTGTTGAGCCATCGAACCGGGCGCTGCAAGAGAAGCTGAGCCAATTCGCATAACGAACCGCACCAGAACGACGGCGAAGGGCACAGCGCTGTTGTGCCCTTCTTCACATTGCACCGGATTACACCTCAGCCGTTCGTTTCACCGTCTGCGTACTATAGGTACTCTCAAAAATCTTGTCGGCGTTGCCGGCTTCAAACCCCTCACGACGATGTTCGCGCCGCAGCTCATGGGGTGGCAGATGGGCAAACTCGTCGAGTGGACGCCGTTCGGCAAACTCGACATACGATCCAGCAATGAGATGCCGCTCGCCACCGGCAAACTCGGCCCAGATCATCTCGGCCACCGTACTCGACTGGAGAAGTTTGCCATCGGGACTAACTTTAATCTTGCCGCCGGAATCGTTGAGTTTGAAGCCATGCCGCTC
The DNA here is from genome assembly GCF_056331925.1 of Chloroflexus sp. Taxonomy (NCBI): domain Bacteria; kingdom Bacillati; phylum Chloroflexota; class Chloroflexia; order Chloroflexales; family Chloroflexaceae; genus Chloroflexus; species Chloroflexus sp. The sequence continues at coordinate 81,411 of NZ_JBWGQH010000004.1, read as the reverse complement.
AAGGAAGGCGTTAAAATCGGCAATCGTATTGTAGCCGGCCGGCAGATTATGCACTGTAATCGTAAAATGATTCAGGTAGTAGCGGTTGTAGATCACCCACGCCGCATACTCACTCTCGGCGGCTAACCGTTGATAGTCAGACCACGTAGGCAAACGCCAGAGTGGCCGGTGTAAGAACTCATCAACCTGGGCCGCATCGTTCAAATCGAGTTCATCAACCGGATCGGATGGCACCTCATCAGTATAGCTGCGAATAATTACAGCCGCCTCCGGCGATAGATCATTAACCCGCAATTCAGAAATGAAGATCCGCGGCAGATCGGGACGCGGTGGGTGATACCAAAAGGCATCGAGTTTCTTAGCCGGGAAGTGATAGCGATCGCGCCGCGCGTAACCGTAGTACAGAAAAATCTTTTCGAGCGAGCGAATACCAAGTTGCGGCACGCCCATCGTGCGAAACGCAATATGATCATTCTCGATCTGGTCGGGCGCAGCAATGATCCCCTCAGCAACCATCGCTTGGGCAATAGCGGTCACATCGGGCACACGTTCGCGGTAGCGGTGCATTAATCCTTGGAGTACTTGTTCAAAGATGTGGATACGGTCGGTGGTTGTCGTTGTCATAACTCCTCACCATTGATCACACCACGTCTTCGTGGTGTCGGCTCATAATCGTATCTTACCCGACAACTACTGTGCGATGGAATCCGCCGAAAGTCGCACTTAAACCACCGTGACCGTCGAATAGATCAACGGCAACCACACGCGCACCTCAGTACCATCACCGGGTCGCGAGATGATCGTTACCTGCCCATCGAGTGCTGCCGCCCGTTCCCGCATCTGACGCAACCCAAAATGACCTGACGGTGGCTCAACTCCTGGATTAAACCCCACGCCGTCATCACGGACGTGAATGATCAACCCCTGATCGCGCACACCGAGTTTAACCCATACCCGTTGCGCCTGCGCATGTTTTGCGACATTATTGAGCGCCTCTTGGACAAAGCGAAACGCAGCCAATTCAAGCACCGGCGGCAGATCGGGCGGTACATCGGTGAGATCGATCTCAACATCCCAATCTTGCTGATCGGCAAACTCGGTGATAAAGCGACGGAGTGCACCGGCGAATCCCAGTTGACCGATCTCAATTGGGCGCAGCGCAAAAATGGCGCGCCGTAATTCTTCGATTTGGCGACGGAGATTTGCTTTGAAGGTTACAAACTCTTCCCGTAATCGTTCCGGTTCTTGTTGCAGCCAATCTTCCCACAAATCTATCCGCATCCGCATAAACGCAAGTGATTGGGCCACCCCATCGTGCAGATCACGGGCAATGCGAGTGCGTTCAGCACTAATTGCCCGTTCTACCGCCGCCACGCTCGCGACGACGCGGTCGCGCCGCCGACTATTGATCACTGCCTCGGCCAGTTCACTAGCAACGGTAGCCAGCAACGGTTGGCGAATCTCTCGCCGAGCCGATTCACCCTCTTTGAGGAACGCCTCAATCCAACCGATGGGTTGCGTACCACGTTCGATCAGCGGCACAATCAAACAGGCGCTCCATCCACACGGATGCTGCGGATACAACATAACCGGATTGAGCTGTGGTTTCGCCGTAGACCACAACCCAAAGGCCGCCCTTGCCCGTTCAAGTGCCGTTGCATCAAGCCCAACCACCCGTGCCGTATACGGCTGACCCTGCTCATCGGTCAGCACAATGGTAGCAGCAACGGCATCGACCAACCGAGCCGGTAAGGTGATGGCGTAATTGAGCACCTCATCGAGCGTCGCACTTGACGCGACCCGCTGATTGATCTCATACAGGAGTTCGAGCCGTTCGTTACTCTCGCGTAATGCTTCGAGCATGCGTGCCTCAGTCGAGAGCCGCTCTCGCTCTTGCCGGATCGCCCAACTTAAGACGATCCAGATTGCCGCAAACGCCAACACGCCCCACACAATCGGATCAACGGCTCGTCCGGTTGGTGTCTCCATTGCCGAATCGAAGAAAAACCCTTCGACTAGTCGAGTGAGGGCAAACAGCAGTCCAACAACTGCCGCAAACGGCCAGCGCAGACGTACCAGTAATTCGATAGTATTACGAGGAGGTGATTTCATTACTGCCCTGCTATCACCCGCTCAAACGCCCGATAATGCAACGGTAACGCCTGTTCCAGATGCCGATCGGCAACAGCCCACGTATGGGCTCCATCGGGCAGAGCGGCAACCGGCGCTGCATTAGTGATACCCAACGTCGCCAATACGCGCAACAGATACTCACCGCGATAGAAATTTGACCCCCACGGCTCAATATGCTCTGGACCGTACTGGATCATCCACGTGATGCGACGAAGAGCAGTACGATCCGCGCGCAACAACAAGCAGATTGGATTATGATCGGACAAGCGTTCCAAATTACGTGGACGCCCTAACGCCGGATCGAACATCTCCGCAAACAAAAGCGGATCATACCGTCTCGCTCTGCGCCCGCCGTCGCTCGCATAAGGAAATGAGCCATCGTAGGCGCTAACACTGACAAACAGATCAGGCCGCAACGCCACCGCCTTGACCGCCATATACCCACCGAGTGAAAAACCGGTGATCGCTCGTGCTACAGGGTGAGCGCCAAACTCCCGCTCCATCAACGGCAATACCTCGGTAAAGAAGAAGGTTGCAAATCGACCGGTACCAATACCGGGGGCATCGGTCAAGTGCGGTGCGATAAAATCGGTCAACAGGCCGGGAATACGATTATCAGCGCTGGCCAAACCTGGCATCGCCAACAATAACGGCCCAATCTCGCCACGCAACCGTACCCGCTCATACACATCAATGGCCGTCCCGATCCGGCTATCGTCTTCACTGCGATTCACCCACTCGCGCTCGTGACCGCGTAGCAAATAGACAACCGGAAGCGGTGGGCCATCGGGTCGGTATTCCGGTGGAGTATACACACACATCCGACCATCAACGCCCAACACCGTGCTCGGCCATTCGATAAGCCGTGCCCGTGGATCGATCTCCATCCTTCCTCTCCAAGCCTAATAACGCAAAGGCGCAAAGTATTGCTGTTACCACAACCTCATCCTTTGCGCCCTTTGCGCCCTTTGCGCCCTTTGCGTCTTTGCGTCTTTGCGTCTTTGCGTCTTTGCGTCTTTGCGTCTTTGCGTTTCAAACATCGGCAATAGCCTGTCGAGATTTAGCCTGTTCTCGCAGGATATACTTCTGAATCTTACCGGTCGAGGTTTTAGGCAATGGCCCAAAGGTAAACTTCTTCGGAATCTTATAACCGGCCAAATACTGTCGGCAATGCTGCTGCAACTCCTCCTCAGTGACCGTCATCCCATCACGCAACTCGATAAAGGCGTGTGGCACCTCACCCCACTTCGGATCGGGAGCCGCCACAACTGCGGCCAATAACACCGCCGGATGTTTATAAAGCGCATCTTCAACCTCAATCGACGAAATATTTTCGCCACCTGAAATGATAATATCCTTCGCACGGTCGGTAATCTTGATATAGCCGTCAGGATGTACGACAGCCAAATCACCGGAATGGAACCATCCATCGCGAAAAGCAGCTTCGGTTGCCGTTGGGTTTTTCAGATACCCCTTCATCACAATATTGCCACGGAACATCACCTCACCCATCGTTTGCCCATCCCACGGCACCGGTTGCATCGTTACCGGATCAAGCACACTGACTGCCTCTTCAGCGTGATAATTCACCCCTTGCCGGCCATTTAAGCGTGCCTGTTCTTCGATCGGCAAGCGATGCCAATCGGGCTGTTTCGCACACACCGCTGCCGGACCATATGTCTCGGTCAAGCCATAGACGTGGGTAATCTCAAACCCGATCTCAGCCATTGCCTGCAAGACGGCTACCGGTGGCGGAGCGGCTGCAATCAAGCCACTGACTTTATGTGTCCCCTGTCCAGCCCGCCAGTGTGCCGGTGCGTTATTGGCGATCAGCGAATGCACAATCGGCGCACCGCAATAGTGGGTCAACCGATGTTCCTCAATCGCTTGCCAGATCAAACCGGCATCCACCTTACGCAAACAGACATTGGTTCCGGCGTTGGCCGCCATCGTCCACGGGAAGCACCAACCGTTGCAATGAAACATCGGCAGTGTCCACAGATACACCGCATGATGCGGCATTCCCCACGAGACAATATTTGAGAGTGCATTGAGGTACGTACCGCGATGATGATACACGACCCCCTTTGGGTTTGCCGTAGTGCCCGAGGTATAATTCAACGTAATCGCCTCCCACTCATCAGCAGGATAGATCAACTCAAACGCCGGATCACCACTGGCAATAAACTGCTCATACTCAACCGTACCAAGTCGGTCACCGGGACCGGTATACTCTGGATCATCGACATCGATCACCAACAACGAACGTTCAATCCGGTCAAGCGCAGCCTTCACCACCGGCGCAAACTCACGGTCGGTGATCAACACCTTAGCCTCGCCGTGCTCAAGGATAAAAGCAATGGTCGCCGCATCGAGACGAACATTGATCGTATTGAGCACAGCGCCGGCCCCCGGTACCCCAAAATGGCACTCATACATCTCCGGTGTATTACTCAGCACAGCAGCAACCGTATCGTGTTGGCCCACACCGGCAGCCCGCAACGCCGATGCCAACCGACGTACTCGCTCATAGACCTGGGCCCACGTATAACGACGCTGACCATGGATAACTGCCGGTAACTGTGGATACACCATTGCTGTACGCTTGAGAAACGATAATGGTGTCAGCGGCACATAGTTGGCTGCTGTCTTGGCCAAACCCACTTCGTACAACCCGGTCATTGACTTCTCCTCCACTCACCTTGTCCTAAGGACGTCGCCTTCTCACCGTCATTCACGCTTTGCGCACCATCTCGGCACCTTGGACTTATTTCAGAATCATTGCGACATGTATAGTATCTCGCATCGTGCATTTCCGTGCAAGCGAGCAGAAAGCGGGCATGTTAACACATCTCTATCGTAAGACCGATTGACATACCGATCAAAGTTGCTATACTACATTGGTGGACTAGGGGGATGCTCCGGTTTCGACAGGGAGTGAACACCGTAGACTGCAGGTCGTGCTGCCCAGTCACGTAAAAGGGGCAAGGCAACAACTGCCAACAACAACGCTCGGGTTCAGCCTCGGCTGGCCCTCGCTGCCTAAGATTGGCAGCGCGCTCACCGCAGCTTTCCCGATAGTTGCGGATCGAGCGTCGCATATCGGGTGCTCCGGTAGTGCTTGCCTGAGCACTATCGGCTAAGACAACAGGCTGGCCCGCCGGTCGCTCTGCCACTCGCGCGACTACGGGCGAGATAAAGCGAGGGGCTAAACCTGTAGATGTCTGCGGTCTAGCTTTCTGGACGGGGGTTCGACTCCCCCCATCTCCACCACTAGACATTACAACACGCAGGGTTGTCGCTTGGCAGCCCTGCGTGTTGGTTTTAGTGTTGCGATAGCCCTCACCCCCGCCCCGCTCCCACGTTGCGGACAGCTCCGGTTGGGTAAAGCTGCACCACTTGGCGCCGTTCGATAGCCCTCGCCCCACTTCCACGTTGCGGGAGAGGGGGTCCTGCTTGCGCTTCGCCAACCTGCCACCGTCCTCAATCACCATACTTCACTTCTCCCTGAGCTGCCGGCATTCGTCTCTCTCCCACTCCCTCGGTGAAGCGAGGAAGCCGAGAAGTAAGGACCATCAAAATGTGACTGTACATGTCACAACCCTCTGTTATCTTGTGCGTAGCAGCCTTACACAACAACCGAACACAGATAGCGCGTCCTGCCTATCAACTGATCTTGGATTGATAAGCGCTTGTTTCAGAGGGAGGAAAAGACATGACCGCACGTCCGTACAAGACGATTAGCCAACAGCGCCTCACCCATAACAGCCTTAGTGCAGATGTTCTCAAGGTAGGAAAGGACAAGGTCACACGTCCGCGCATTCGCCCGCATCGCCTCGCCACTCACCAACTGGGTCGGATATTGCTCCAAATGCCAGAATTACCGGTAATACTCGTTGGTGGTCTGTGGATGATGCAGACTGGCTTGAACGTTATCAATAGTTTCATCTGCCTTACCGCCATTGTGTGGTTCCTGAGTCGGACCTTCCTTCTACAGCATGCAGAAAAGTTACTGGGGAAAAGTCGGTATCACGATGCAGCGAAATATATTCACGTCGCCCTCAAGCTCAACCCAAATAATGCTAAAGCATGGCTACTTCTCGCCTGTAGTGCCTCACAGCGTAACCAATTTGATTGGACAATACGCTATCTCGAACGTACTTGCTATCTTGAACCGAACAATATCGTTGCACAGTCAATGCTCAACGCAATATCGCAGTTGGTCAGAAAAGAGGCTGAGCCGCATTGCGGCTTTCGGTTTGCGGTGGTTGAGTATAAAGTTATCTGACGTAGGCTATCTTCCGATGAGCCTGTCGCTCTTGGAGAGTGGATCACCACAGAGAACCCAGCAACCGCAAGCGGGGCGCGCCGCGATACCCGGTGCATTCGCCGGAGGACGATCGCCCCACCTCAGACACAGATGTCGGTATGTTCGCTGAACAGGCAAACCGCAAGTGGGGCGCGCCGCGATACCCAGTGCATTCGCCGGAGGACGATCGCCCCACCTCAGACGCAGATGTCGGTATGTTCGCTGGGACGGCGGGTCATCATCGAGGGCTTAGAAACTACAGTGCATCAATTGCCACTCCAACTTCTGGCATACCGGTCACCCCGCAGCGCACACACTACTCGGAGCACTTTTTTCATTCGTGATCGCTGGGGCACCTCCCATCACAGACACAAGGCAGGCAAAAAAACTTACTGCGCAAACACACCATAATCAAGGGGATTTTGATTTATCCACTGGCTATCACGCCAAACCCAAACCTGATAATCCAAATGTGGCCCACTTGACATACCGGTCGAGCCGATATAGCCGATCAGATCGCCGGGATTGACCCACTGACCATCACTCACCGCAAACCCACTAAGATGCGAGTAACCGGTGCGGTAGAGTTCGTTCGTCACCCAGATATGATTTCCTGCCGGCCAGCTATCGTAGGTTAAGGTGACGTGCCCGGCGTGCGTTGCATACACCGGTTGGTTCTGCGTCCCGGCGGGATCGGCTTTACCATCGCCATCTCCATCGAGCGCGAGATCGACGGCTCCCCAAACCTGTGCCGGGGCATGCGTACCCACACCATAGCCCTGCGTCATGACAGTATTAGCTGCCCGCAATGGATTACCACTCGGAATCATAGCAGCATCAAAGCCACGACCCTGCGGCTGTGCCACGCCGACTAACGCTTCCTGCGCTGCGGCATTGATACTGTTGACCTTCAGTGCCTGATCAACCGAACCACGCCAATTGCTTAGCACAGGTTGGGAAGGGGTGAACAAGCGCGGTAGAGCGCTGAAGATGAAGACAAGAACTAGAAGTGTGATAATAATCATAATTGGTCGCATGGAGCTTAAAACCTAATAACACCACTGAACATTGGTATTCGTGATTGAAATATCTTGAACTATCGGGCAATTGTTCATCGCCAACGTTCTTCAGTACGATGTTTTCAACGACATGTCTTGCCCACAAAAGATCGCGGCCCACAGCACAAGCACTCATTGACTCATCACCGACCGCGAGAGGGACAGTAATTCTGAAAGAGCGAAGCCGAACGTCTCGGTATACATTCACCGCCATCAACAGCAGCGCACTGAGGCTGCACCAATCGCCGTATGACTAGCGCTAGGGAATTTGACCACTCCGCCACCGATCGACAAGACCGGTCACAACCTGTATGTAGCCCTGCACGTCATTTTCAAACGACGGCGCATAAATCGGAATAATGTCAGCCACGGTTTGCAAACCACGCCAACGAATATACTCGACATCGATAAGCCGATACCAATCGGCAATCCCGGTCTCCCAGTCGGGGTAATCACGAAACCGGCCATAGCACGTCGGATAACCAGCACAAATAATGTTACCGACATTGTGCGTTGTACTACCATCGGGCTTCATACCGGCCCAATTCGGGTTCGTCCCGGCACCACTCTCATGAATAAAGAAAGCTATCGCATAGGCTGGATCGATGTTGTACTCCAACCCAAGGCGGTACCAGATCTCACCGGTACCGGTTGCCGGCGAGCCATAGCTGCGCAGAATCTCATCGATCTGCGCCGGCGTCAGACTTGGCGCCGAACGCAGTCGGTGATCACCTAGTGCCGGGATATTGGTGAGACTGGCAGCATTCACCTGCACCGCTCGGCTAATATCCACCGCGTACTGAAAGCTCAAGATAGGTGAACGCGATAAGGTCGCTAACCAAACAACGATAATCACGAGGCTTACCAAGCCAATCCCTACCATCACCGGCCACTGATTGGCTCGAGCAGCCCACAACCATGGAGTAGAACGCTGCCCTACCGGCAGGGGCAGGTCGGTTGCTTCGGGCAGAGGTGTGAAACCCACAGATGTCGAATCGGCTAATCGGTTGTTGCGTAGTCTCCGATCAACACCTACTGCAACAGCGTCTCGGGCTAATGTTACCAGCGTTCGTTCTGGCCCGGCCACCAACTGTGCGGTTGACGATGAATCATTGCTCCTCGCATAAGCGCCAACAGTATGCCTTGCTGACGGAATTGGCGGCGCTGTGTTGCCACGCGGCGGCGCCGAGAGCGCAGTGTGATCGGTGACGGACCGTTCCGGCGTTGCGGGCCGGGCGTGTTTGGCAGTTTCCTGATGTGTTTGTGGGCGATGATAAGCATCCGTCCGGCTCCGCTGCGCCCGTCGGTACGCCGATCTCACATCTTCGGGCACACGCAACCCGATAGGCTCTTCAGAACGAGACGGCTGAACATGCTGTTCGAGCAAGGCATCGAGATCGGACGTCAATTCAGCAAGCGGTTGCCTTGGGAGACGCTGAACAGACTCCGTCTCTTCAATTGAAAAGAGCGGTTGGCCCAAGCGCCGATTCCGGTTGCGGCGAGAGAAGGCACTCACTTGCTTCGCTCCTGTGCCAGCCGGTGCCACTCTTCGGGGTTAGGCAGGCGAAATGTACCGTCACGGTTGAGATACACCACTTGCTCGTTGTGGATGGTGACGACGAGATCGGCCAAACCATCACCATCAGCGTCTGCCAAAGATAATACCACAGGGGTGAGATCTTCATGTAACCCAAATAGGTATGGGCCTTGCCACGTCTGCACGTAGGTCGGGTCACCACCGGGTAACACGACGATCACGGTTTGTCGATCGAGATTCATAGCAATAAAGTGAGACGGATGCCCTGTCCGCTCGGCAGCTAAACCAGCATAGCCGGTGAGATGGGTGGTTCGTGGTCGCCCATAACGCCAGTCATCGAGCACGATGCGACCAAAGTCAATCACGACGCTCACGATGATGGCGATTGCTACGATGACCGTCGCCGTCACGAGCCACCGAACAATGGTATACACTCCAACTGAACGTCGTGTCGGTGATAATACGCGACTGGTGGTTGCCATACCTGCCCTCCTTCCTCATCGATGACGGCACCACTTGCTCCGCTCTGTTATCAAGTAGTACAGGATTGTAGATTGTCAACCGTCGATGACGGCACCGCTTGCCCCGCGCTTGCGTGAGCGCTATCGTACCCATCATTGTGTGCAGAATGATCGAACATTTGTTCTGATTATAGTTTAGAACACTTGTTCTTGTCAAGTCGGTTTTTAGGCATTATCATGAGCTAGATCGCTCACGATTCGTCACAATTGGTAGTACGATGGTTCGCTAATTGGGTTACAATAATAGAAGTACGAACCTTACCTCGGCACCATTGATGCCTCCGTTCCCACGCTTGTGACGGGTTATTCCCATTTCACACCTACTACCGACAAAGGGAGCCTTATGCGTTATTTACTCGATCAACGCTCATACGAAGAGATGTTGGCGCGTAAAAGCCATCCACGCGATTGTTATGTGCGCAACCAGGAGTACTGCCACCACATCTACATCGATGGCGTGAAGTACACGGTTGCGCGAGCCGTCTATGCCTGTCTAAAAGAGGCGCAGGCGAAAAACGATGTTGATGCGCTCTTGCATCTGCAAATGCACATCACCGATCTCGAACGCTTGATCGGCGAAGCACGCGCTCGGGGCGAAAATATTGCCTCGCTGCACCTCCTTGGCGACCCCCCACCGTCGGACGAAGAGGCCCGTCCGACAATGAACAACTCTTTCTTACCGGCGCAACCGGTCACTATCGAAGAAACCGGCCTCAACCGTACCTTCCTGACCGAACAATTCCTTCGCATTCTCTACAACAAGGGTCGAGCGACCGGTATGGAATTGGCCAATGCAATGGGGCTGTTTTACCGCGTGATCGAACCCATTATTATTGACCTGCGGAATGTGGAGCAAATCGACATCGTCGGTCAACGTGGTTTTGGCGATATTAACTACGAATACATTTTGACACCGCGTGGTCAAACGGCTGCGCAAGCGGCGATGGAGAAGGTACAGTACACCGGTGTGTGCCCGGTGCCCCTCGATGCGTGGATCGAGTCGGTGAAAGCGCAGACGGTGAAGAAGGTCAAAGTTACTCGTCGTAATATCCGTGATGCGTTTGAAGGACTCGTGATAGACGAGTCGATCCTGAATATGGTTGGTCCCGCCGTCAATTCCGGCTCATCGGTGATGCTCTTCGGATACCCCGGCAATGGGAAGACGACTATCGCCGAGCGGATCACCTATCTGATGGGTGATGATATCTTCATTCCCTACGCTATCTACGCCGACGGTGCGATTATCAAGATGTACGATTCGGTGATTCATGAGCCGCCACGACGACCACTTCCTGAAGAGACTGAGTACGACAAGCGCTGGATTCGGATTAGCCGTCCGGTCGTGATTGTTGGTGGTGAATTGACGCTCGAGCAACTGAACCTTGTCTACAACCCGACCTCAAAAGTCTATGAAGCACCATTCCAGATGAAAGCCAACTGTGGCATCTTTCTGATCGATGACTTCGGCCGCCAACAGGTGCGCGTCTTTGATTTGCTGAATCGCTGGATCGTACCGCTGGAAAAGCGCTACGACTTTCTCAATACGGTCTCTGGGCAGAAGATTCAGATTCCGTTTGATCAACTGATTATGTTCAGCACCAATCTTGATCCCAAGGACCTTGGTGATGATGCCCTGCTGCGCCGGATCAAGTTTAAGATCGAAATCATCGATCCGACCGAAGACCAATGGCGCGAGATCTGGAAGATTATGTGTAAGGTGCGGAAAGTGCCTTACGATGACCGTAGTATCGATTATCTGATCGCAAAGTGGTTTCGTCCTGATAATCGGCCGTTCCGTATGTGTCAGCCGCGTGATATTCTCGACCAGTTGATCGCGATCGCGCGTTACAATATGGAAACGCCTACCCTCAGCCCCGATCTGCTCGATGCAGCGTGCCTTTCGTACTTCCCCAGCAAGGAGAAGAAAAATTTCGGGGCCAAGGTGCGGTTGGATTTATAACGACCACCATAAGCACGCGATCAACAAGCGACACAGATCGCTGTGTCGCTTTGTTATCATGCCCAACACCTCTAGCCAACCGATTCTTGATTGCGTCATATTTACGACCTATTACAGACTTTTTTGCTATTGATTCAAGATCAGCAAGTTCTTTGCTCGTCTCGTCACTGCTATGCCAATCGCGTTTGATCGCATTGTGAAGCCTCGCGTGTTTCTTCACAAAGTATAGTGCTATCGTTGTAGTTGGTAGACAATTGATCGGAATTCCGTTATAATTCAGTAGCAGTGTAATATTTTGTAGATCAAGTCACGAACAATGTACTACTGCCGGCACAAGCCGGCAGTTGACTGTCATTCTCTTGATTTTATAGGGAGATGGTGGTCTTCGGTAAGGGAAGGATGGAACGATGACAGGAGTGCTCACCCTCACCCGCACGTCGGTCGGCAAGAAGGTAATAATGGCCGTAACCGGCTTCATTCTCGTCGGTTTTGTAGTGTTTCACATGTACGGCAATCTGAAAATGTATCAGGGTCCCGAAGTCTATAATGCGTATGCCGCCGGCCTGCGATCACTCGGTTATCCCGTTTTCGGACACGAACACCTCCTGTGGATTGCGCGCGTGATCCTGTTGGCCTCGGTCTTTTTGCATATCTGGGCCGCAACCAGCCTGACATTACAGAGTCAACGCAGCCTACGGGGCAGCAGCATTTCGGCTATCCGTCGCTACGGTCAACACAAGCGCCAATCGAGCTACGCCGACTACACGATGCGGTTCGGCGGGGTGTTGATCTTCTTCTTCATCGTATATCACATTCTCCACTTGACTTTTGGCGTTGTTGGCTACGAGCCGGGTCAGTTCATCCATCCGCACGGCGATGTGTATGAGACCTACAACAACGTCGTGTATGGGTTTCAGAATCCGCTGATCGTCGGTTTCTATCTGCTAACGATGGTTTTTCTTGGGCTACACCTGTACCACGGCGTTTGGAGTATGTTCCAAACCCTTGGTTGGAACAATCGCACCTACGATCGGCTGTTACGCGGGCTAGCAATCCTGGTAGCGGCAGCCGTCTTTATCGGTAATGTCTCCTTCCCGTTGGCGGTCTTGTTCGGTTTTGTCGCGTAAACCTTCCGCCCAACGCTAGAAGAGTGAGGAACTCCGCATGAGCGAGACGAAGAATGAAACGGCGGTTCGCACCGGTACCCGGCAGGTCGAGTTTGTGAGTGTCCTTGACTCGAAGGTACCGAGCGGACCTATTGAGCAACGTTGGGATAAGCACCGCTTCGAGATGAAGCTGGTCAACCCGGCCAACCGTCGCAAGTACACGATTATCGTGGTCGGTTCTGGGCTGGCCGGAGCATCAGCCGCAGCTACCCTGGGCGAGGCGGGCTACAATGTGCTCTGCTTTTGCTATCAGGATAGTCCACGCCGCGCGCACAGCATCGCTGCACAAGGTGGGATTAACGCCGCGAAAAATTATCGCAACGACGGCGACAGTATCTACCGCCTCTTCTACGATACGATTAAGGGTGGCGACTTCCGTGCTCGCGAGAGTAACGTCTATCGGCTGGCTCAAGTCTCGGTAAATATTATCGACCAGTGCGTTGCCCAAGGTGTGCCGTTCGCCCGCGAGTATGGCGGTCTGCTCGATAACCGCTCGTTCGGTGGCGCCCAAGTGGCCCGTACCTTCTATGCTCGTGGTCAAACGGGGCAGCAATTGTTGCTCGGTGCGTACCAGGCGCTGAGCCGTCAGATCGCAGCCGGTACGGTGAAGATGTTCCCACGCACCGAGATGCTCGATCTGGTGGTCGTCGATGGCCGGGCGCGCGGTATCATTACTCGTGATCTCGTGACCGGCAAGATTACGCGCCATGCTGCCGATGCAGTGGTACTGGCGACCGGTGGTTATGGGAATGTCTTCTACCTCAGCACTAATGCCAAAGGCTGCAACGCGACGGCCATTTGGCGGGCACACCGTCGCGGTGCTTTCTTCGGTAACCCATGCTTTACCCAGATTCACCCGACCTGTATTCCTATCAGCGGCGAATATCAGAGTAAATTGACACTCATGTCGGAGTCGCTGCGGAACGATGGCCGGATTTGGGTGCCGAAGAAGAAAGGTGATACTCGCCGACCACAGGATATTCCTGAGTCCGAGCGCGATTACTACCTTGAGGAGCGCTACCCTAGCTTCGGTAATCTGGTGCCACGCGATATTGCCTCACGGGCCGCTAAGCAGGTCTGTGACGAAGGCCGCGGTGTTGGTCCCGGTGGTCTCGGCGTATACCTCGACTTTTCTGATGCAATTAAGCGGCTTGGTCGCCAGAAGATTGCCGAACGCTACGGGAATCTGTTTGACATGTACAAGCAGATTACCGGTGAAGACCCCTACGAAACGCCTATGCGCATCTATCCCGCCGTACACTATACGATGGGCGGATTGTGGGTCGACTACAATTTGCAGAGTACGATACCCGGCCTCTTTGTGATCGGTGAGGCAAACTTCTCCGATCACGGCGCCAATCGACTCGGTGCGTCGGCGCTGATGCAGGGTTTGGCGGACGGCTACTTCATCCTGCCCTATACCATCGCCAACTTCCTTGCTCAAGTCAAACCCGGTGGGATAAGCGTCGACCGGCCTGAATTCGCCGAAGCGGAAGCTGAAGTCCAACAGCGGATTAATCGGCTGCTCAGCATTCGCGGGAAGCGCACTGTCGATTCCTTCCACCGCGAATTGGGCAAGCTCATGTGGGATAAATGCGGCATGGCACGCAACGCCCAAGGCTTGCGTGAGGCGTTGGCCCGCATCCCCGAAATCCGTGCCGAGTTCTGGGAGAACGTGAATGTACCCGGTGAGGCCGGTGATCTGAATCAGGCTCTTGAGAAGGCTGGCCGTGTCGCCGATTTTCTCGAATTGGCCGAACTGATGTGTATCGATGCCCTCCATCGCGAGGAGTCGTGTGGAGGTCATTTCCGCGAAGAGTATCAGACCCCTGATGGCGAAGCGCTGCGCAACGATGAGCAGTTCTCGTATGTAGCAGCGTGGGAGTTTACCGGCGATACCGCCAAGCCCCGTCTGCACAAGGAACCACTTGTGTTTGAATACGTCAAGCCGACTCAGCGCAGCTATAAGTAGACGACGGTTGGTAGCGCACTCGTTGACTTCGATCAGCCTTACTGCCACCGGTTGGCAAGCCAACCGGTGGCCGGAGATAGCCTATGAAGATCACCCTCAAGATCTGGCGGCAAAAGAACCGTTCAACACCCGGCGAGTTTAAGACGTATGTCATGGATAATGTCAATCCCGACATGTCTTTCCTCGAAATGCTCGATGTGCTAAACGAGGAATTGATCATGAAAGGTGAAGAGCCGGTTGCGTTTGATCACGACTGTCGGGAAGGTATCTGCGGCATGTGCTCACTGATGATTAACGGTGTAGCCCATGGACCCAAAAACGCAATTACTACCTGCCAGTTACATATGCGCAGCTTCAATGACGGTGACACAATTACCGTCGAGCCGTGGCGCGCCTCTGCCTTCCCGATTATCAAAGACTTGGTTGTCGACCGCAGCGCGTTCGACCGGATTATCCAGGCCGGCGGCTATATCAGCGTGAGCACCGGCTCAGCACCCGATGCTAATACCATCCCCGTCCCGAAGACCGCAGCCGACCGCGCAATGGATGCCGCTGCCTGCATCGGTTGTGGTGCTTGTGTCGCGGCGTGCCCCAACGGCTCGGCAATGCTCTTCACCGCTGCCAAGGTTACGCACCTCGCCCTATTGCCACAGGGTCAACCTGAACGGTATCAGCGCGTGGTGAATATGGTTGCTCAAGCTGACTTTGAGGGGTTTGGGAATTGTACTAATATCGGTGAATGCGCCGCAGTCTGCCCCAAGGAGATTAGCCTCGAGACGATTGCCCAACTCAACCGCGATTTAGTGGTGGCAGCGTTGCGCGGGATCGAACCCAATACACCAATTGGTGCAGCAACCAGACGGTGATTGTACGCGCGACCCCCCATGTACGGGCGACCTAGCGGGTCGCCCCTACGTCCCCCGATGTACGCGCGATCCGGTGGATCGCCCCCTACGTCCCGATGTACGCGCGATCCGGTGGGTCGCCCCTTAGCCCACCTCTTTGCGGTGCTGCTTGCACTCGATCACCAACGCTTGTGCCACCTGTTCAAGCACGGTGAGCGTCGTCGCTGCAGTACGCTGGTACGAAAAACTAGCCGCCTGCACCATACCACGCTGACTGAGTTCGGCACGGAGTGCCTCATCGTCGAGCAGACGGGTGATCGCCGTCGCCCATCCGGCCACATCATCAGGTGCAATCCTGATTGCCGCCGCGCCAACCACCTCCGGCAGCGATGTTGCATCGCTGACAATAACCGGTGCAGCACAAGCCATTGCCTCAAGTGGCGGTAGCCCAAACCCCTCGTAGCGGGACGGATAGGTAAAGATCGTACAGGCTTGGTAGAGCAATGGACCATCCTCAACGGGTACATCGATCCGGCGTACAGCCGAGCCGAGACCGAGATCGGCGATCATCTGATTGATGTCGGGAAAGAGTCGCCGATCGCGCCCCAGTGCGCGCCCGGCAATAACTAACGTAACATGCCGATAACGATTCCGCACTAGCGCAAAGGCGCGGAGTAATGTGTACACATTTTTACGCTCATCCAACCCACCAACGTAGTAGATAAACGGCGGTTGTACCTCATAACGGGCTGCAACCAACTGCTGAACGGCAATCTTGTCAATCGGCGGGCAAAACTGCTCACCGGCTGCTAAGTACGTCACCGTTACACGGTCGGGTGACAAGCCAAGATAGTTCAAGATCGTCGTCCGACTGAACGATGAAAACGTGAGCACGTGAGCACTGCGCAACGCGGCCCGTCGTACCAATGCCATGTAGACGCGCACCGCCCAACTACCGCGGTAGGCCGGTAACAACAGTGGGATGAGATCGCCAATTGTCGTCACTACCGGTAATTTTGAGCGTAACGGGGGAGCAAAATAAGGTACGAACAGCACTGTGGGTTCACCGTTGCGCGCCAAGCGTGCAGCAATGACCGGCACGGCGACCTGTTCAAAGATCACCTTAGCAACCTGACGCGAACCACCGATCTTGACCGGTAGCGCCTCGATCCCGTCGGGTAGTGCAGGGATCGTGGTACCCGCCGGTAACAAGATCACATAACGATGCTGTGGTGCCAGCCGGTACATCCATGGCAACAGGTTGTGTACGTATTGACCGATACCTACGGTTGGCTGGGACCAAAAACTGCCATTAATCACAATTTGCACACCGACCTCCTCAATAGGTAACGAGGATGAGGTGATGATCCCGACATCACAACCCACAGATGCGAACACAAGAAGGGCGAAGTTAGCGCACACGTTCAGTTTCGCAACCCAAAACCCAGCAATGTGATACCATCACTAGCCCCTCTTGACTGCACCTTCGTATCACACCTGTTGCACAGCTTGGCGTTACCTTATAGCGGCTGACAATGTTATTTGATTGTCATTATAGCTGATTTTGATACAGATATATCCATGCCCAGGATAATTGACAGTTCACCCTCGCAATGCAATAATCACCGTCGCAGCATACGACTCCTGTAACCACATTGGTTACCCGTCCTTCCGCACCTCGTATCACATAGAACGAAAAGGCAGGTATATTATGGAGCAGCACCCCTCCGGCCTGAAACTCGCATCGTGGCTGGTAGCCGCCGGACGTACCGTCGATCCCGGCGCACCGCTAAACGTACCACCGATCCCGGCCTCCAACTTTATTCTTGGTCAGGGACGTTCGTATGCACGCGGTGACTCCACACCAACGTGGGAAGCACTGGAAGAGGTGATCGGTGGGCTAGAAGCCGGCAAAGCGGTAGCCTTTGCTTCCGGGATGGCGGCAGTCGCTGCCATTTTCGATCAACTTCCGTCTGGCGCACGAGTAGTCTTGCCCGACGACTGCTACCAGGGCGTTGTCGGTTTGGCTATGGCCGGCGCCGCTCGCGGACGCTGGTCGGTGCAACGCATTGCCCTGACCGATACCGCCGCCTGGCAACAAGCTTGTACCGAAGCCGATCTGATCTGGCTTGAGTCACCGTCTAATCCGCTGCTAACCGTCGCCGATCTCGACGTGATTTGTGCTGCACCGCGCAAACCCGGCGCTATTGTGGCAGTTGATAATACCTTCGCTACTCCGCTAAACCAGCAACCACTCGAACTAGGAGCAACGGTATCCGTCCAATCGGCAACGAAGTTTATCGGCGGCCATTCCGATTTATTGGCGGGGGTCATCACTACTCGCGACGAAGCACTTTGGCAGCACATCCACCAAACCCGTACCCTCGCCGGCGCCATTCCCGGCACACTCGAAGCATTTCTGGCCGTGCGTGGCGCACGGACTCTCGCATTGAGGCTCGAACGGGCACAATACAACGCTATGATCCTCGCCCAACGGCTGGCCGAACATCCTCTGGTCACGTGTGTCCGTTATCCGGGATTGCCATCCCATCCGACGCACGCCACCGCCAAGCGGCTGTTAAAAGGATTTGGAACGATCATTTCGTTTGATGTCGCCGGTGGAGCGGCTGCCGCCGATGCTGTTTGTCGGCATGTGCGACTGATCCGCCACGCAACCAGCTTAGGGGCAGTTGAGTCGACGATGGAACGGCGCGCAGCAGTTGCCGGCCAAGAGCATTTACCACCATCGCTACTACGACTCAGTGTGGGGATCGAAGACGTTCATGATCTGTGGAACGATCTCGATGCGGCTATTCGCGCTGCAAGTACATGATACGGTGAGCGTACCCAACACGATTACACATCTGGATCGGGCTGTCACTGTAGTTTGGTGCGCTCGGCTCGGAGATGGGCAGCCAACGCTTCAACCGGCGGAAACTCGGCTGCCCAGTCGTCATTAGGTGGCCAAAATTCGTCAAGCCCACGCACACCTGTTCGCTCGTAGGCTAGGGCCTGCGCCATCAATTCGAGTCGATCGACAGCCTTCACCAGACGAGCTTCGCGGGATGTCCCGGCCGTGTATTCCTCCCATAACGCCAGATATTCATCTGCCCGTGGTAAATGGCCGATCAGGCTCACCAAACCATCTCGCTCAGCCTGACGCTTCGTCGCTTTACCCAACAACCGTGTTGCTGTAGCCGGCAAATCACCGAGCAGCGACTCGGCTAAATCGTGCAATAGCGCAATTGCCAGCAAGCGCCCCCGATCAATACCCTCGATTTGATCACCGATGAGCAAGCAGAGTACGGCAACACTATACGAATGCTCAGCAATGCTCTCGACATCACGCACACCGCGCTGAAGCCAACCGGTGCGTGGCAACAGCTTCAACGACAACAAACGGGGGAGAAATGCACTCAGATTGGGCTGATCCATCCTTTGCTTCCGTCGGTAGATGATCGGTTAACAGGGTTGGTTTGGATACCTTTTGCTCTGATGATAATGGGGCGCATCGACGCCCCGTCACTACCAAATATGTGCTCGAAATACGCTACGTATGCCTGACTTCCGTAGCCTGTTCACCTCCACTCTCACGTAAGGCAAAAAGGCGCAGTGATCGGATCGTTGTCACGTGCTGAGCAACCGTCTCGGTTATACGCACAATCCGATCCAGGCTGCTCAATAACGATTCATCGGTTACTTCTTCTCGCACTAATTGCGCTTCTCCCATGATCGCCGTCAACGCTTGACTAATAGAATGCACAACCTTCCGTACCGTGATCGATGCCTCTTCTACCTCGGCTTTAAGTCGCTCATAATCACGCACCTGCTGACGGAGCTGGTCATAACTTACTGCGCGACGCAGTGTGTACCGTAACATCTCGTGATTAATCGGCTTCGTAAGACAATCAAATGCACCGAGCGATAGCGCCTCCAACGCTGTCTTCGGCGAGTCGTTAGCCGTAGTCACGATGATCAATGGTCGATCTGGCTCCGTCGCCCACGCTTTGAGAATATCAATACCGCTACCATCAGGTAAACCGAGATCGAGCAACACAATTCTTGGCCGACGGGACACAAGCGCGAGCCGAGCTTCAGACACGTTACGCGCTATATCAACAGCATACCCCTCGCGACGAAGGATGGTAGCTAGCGAAAATTGTAAAATATAATCATCTTCAACCAGCAGAATCGGCTCTTGCACGTAATTACCCTCTCACACAGAACGTTTGTTACTACAATCTCCTCGTATCGTGCTTGTATTGTACACAGGTATATTCACTACTGCACCAACCCTTGACACGATGGGCAGAAAAAGGTACTCCGTTGCGCTATTACGATCCGTTCGATTGCAGTTTGACAACGAGGACACGGTTTTCCTACCCGATCATAGACGTTGAAATGCTCTTGATAGTTGCCACGACGACCATACCCATCACGATAATTGCGCAGCGAGCTACCCTGATTGGCAATAGCTTCGGCTAACACGAGCCGAATAGCGTGGTATAAAGCAGCAATCTGATCTAGCGTCAGTGCACCTCCCGGCGTCAGGGGATGAATCCCCGCCAACCAGAGCGCTTCATTGGCGTAGATATTGCCAAGCCCGGCGATCAACCGCTGATCGAGTAAGAGGGCCTTAATCGGCGCCTGCCGATTGCGCAAGCGCTCGGCCAGTATCGCCGGCGTAAAATCGTCTGCCAACGGTTCGGGACCATGGGCCGCGTCAAGCGCCAGCAAACCGGTACTATCGAGTAAATGGACTCGGCCAAACTTCCGCTGATCGTCGAAAATGAGGCGTCGACCATTATCGAGATCGAGCGCAAAATGGACATGCGGAGCATCGACAGCCGCCGGTTCGGCAACGAGCAAATGACCCGACATCCGCAAATGAATTGCCAGCGTCCACCCGGCATCGAGAGTCAGTAGCAACCACTTTGCACGCCGGCCAACCGCTTCGATCCGACGTCCGGCCACCAACGTTGCAAATTCGGACAGCGGTGGGGTCAACATTCGGGGCCAATCGAGTTTTGCCAACCCAACAATCGTGCGGCCCAACAGTTGTGGTGCTAACGAACGAGCGACGGTCTCAACTTCGGGCAATTCTGGCATCGCATCCTCACCTATTCACGCCACTCAGCTGAACCGTCGGCCCAATGTTCTTGTTTCCAGATCGGAGCAATCTCTTTGATCCGATCCATAATATAGGCTGCGGCAGCAAAGGCTGCATCACGATGCGGAGCAGCGACAACGACGAGCACTGCTGTTTCACCAATTTCCAGCCGTCCCACCCGGTGATGAACACAAACACGCCCAATTGGCCATCGTGCCCGCGCTTCATCGGCAATTTGACGCAGCACCGGTACGGCCATCTCGGTGTAGGCCTCGTAGACCAAAAATGCCGTCGGCCGACCATCAAAATGGTTCCGCACCACACCGCTAAACGTCACGACTGCACCATCATCGGGTGTCTGTACCGCAGCGACCAACGGTGCCGGATCGAGCGGTTCAGTTGTGATCACAAATGGTTCAACCATACCCCATCCTCAACGAATCTACCCTGATCGCACTCGCAGAACGTTGTTATCCACCACTGACCGGCGGAATAAATGCGACTTCATCACCATCAGCGAGCACCGTCGCCGGCTGACCAAACTGCTGATTGACGGCAAACAGCAACCGGCCGGTATACCCGGCCAAGCGCGGGTAGTCGGCAACCAACTGCTCCCACAACTGACCAACAGTCGTACCTTTGGCCACGGTATACTGGGCTGTTGCCCGTCCCACAATATCGCGATGACTGGCAAAAAACCGTACTATCACCGTAATCATCGCCGACCTCCTCGTTATTCGATGCTTACAATCGTGCTTCCCAGCCGCCATCGGCAGTAATGACCGCACCGGTCAGGTACCCAGCCGTCGGGCTGAGCAAGCAGAGGATCACCGCTGCAACCTCTTCCGGGGTCCCCAAGCGACCAAGCGGTACCCGACGGGCAAACGTTCGCAACGCCTCATCGGGGCGCTGGGTGTTGACGAGCGCCGCATTTGCCCGTAGGAGAGATGTATCGATCAAGCCGGGACAAACACAATTCACGCGAATACCGTCAGGAGCGCCATCGAGCGCCATTGCTCGGGTTAAGGCAATCACCCCGCCTTTTGAGGCAGCATACGCTGCCCACCCTGCTTCGGCCCGCAACCCATAGACCGAGGCCACGTTGACAATGGCTCCTCCGCCGCGCCGTCGCAACTCAGGCATCACAAAGCGTGAAACTAAAAAGACACCGGTCAGGTTAACATTGATAATCTCTTGCCAAAGTTGTAAAGTTGTACTTTCAATGGTACCCGGCTGTTGAATACCGGCATTATTGACCAACAGATCGATCCCACCGAACTCCAAGACTGCCTCGTTGGCAATGCGGGCAGCATCGCCCTCGTCGCTGACATCGGCGATAACGGCAAGCGCGCGACCTCCCCATGCATTGATCCCCTCGACCAACGCCGTTGTCGCCGCAGCATCGCGGTCAGCGATGACAACCGCAGCCCCTTCGCGCGCCAATGCGAGCGCAGTAGCCCGCCCAATGCCTTGGGCGCCGCCAGTGACAATTGCGACTTTGCCTTGAAACTCCATTATTCCACCTCGTGCTCGTCAGGCAACACCGGACCCAGCCCGGTCGGATGTAATGCCTCGGCTGCTACCCAACGCCAAAAGGCGCTAAATCGGCGTGGCGGTTCACCATGCCACGAGACGAAGGGTGGCAGCGGATGCACCACAACCGTCAAGCCGACAGCCTGCAACTCGGCCACATACTGGCGAAAACGTGGTGCAACGCTCGCCGTGACATGCACCGCCGTCACCCCGTATTCTGCCGCAAAGGCACGTACCTCTTCAACAACGACGCCGCGCCGAATACTTCCGCTCCGACCGGCAATGGCCTCTAGCGCACACTCGTACAGAAAGAACAGCCGCTTGAAACTGAGCTGCATGGTGCGCAACAGTGGCTCATCAAAGACAAAGATTACCGGCGCAGCAGGGTTCGCCAGTAGCGCTGGATCGGTAGGACTAAGACTATCGCCGTGCAACCAAACAATACTGTTACTCATACCACAGTCACCGGTGGTTGACACTATGGTACCATTGTCAAACCGTAATCGCCCAAGCGTTGGATGTAACGCGGCAAAACCAATCGTTCATCGTTGCCCATCCAGTTCGGCTAAGGTTACCCCAAACAGACGACGGGCGAGTTGTTCATAGCTCTCATCAAACGGACAACCACCGTTAGCAAGTGGGCAGCGGTTACAGAACGTACCACCACTAAACCTTTCAACGTTTTGGCGGTTAAAGATGTACGGCTTGTGACTGAAGGTACTACCCACCCATTGCCACGACAGACTATTCGAGGCCGGATCACCGTCGAGGAGGTGACGGTAAAAGAGATCCGCCCCCTCGCGCCAATCCACACCGAGCCAGTGTTGCAGATAAGCGGCGACCCACATACGTGCGTGGTTGTGCATATAGCCAGTTGTGTACAACTCCTGCAACGACTCGTCAATACACACAAGACCGGTCGTCGCAGTGAGCACTTCGGGTGGGAGCAAACGACGCGCTACACGGGAGCGATGCTTTGCCGGCTCAAGATCGTGATGAATCCGCTCACCGAGATGGGCATAGACGATTTGCCAGAATGCACGCCATACTAATTCGTTGACAAACTTTTCAGTATCGGGTGTATGACCGAATCGACTCAGAATCGAATCACGCACTTCAGCAAGTGTGAGAACGCCGTGACGAAGGTATGGCGAGAGTTGTGAGACGGTACGCCGCGCTACATCGTTACGGGTCCGCGCATAGTTGCGCACATCAAAGGCGCGCAACCGCCGTAACGCGGCCCGCCGCCCACCACGGATCGGTGACGGGGTGGCCGGTCCCTGGTACAAGCCGGCAAGCGCATCGGCGAGATAGGCTGCTTGTTCGGTGCGTGTCGTCAGATCGGTACGGAGTTGCATTGCTTTGCCTATCCCCATTGCTAACGAGTATACCACGAGTTAGGTGACGATTGGCCGGTAAATTACCTGACCAGCCAAATATTCAGTCTAGAAATAACGTCTCGATCCGCTGCTTCCATAACAAGCAGAGAGCGACCGGAATGCCCATGATTTATCAGACGCACAGCCGAATGGCGCTGAAAAACCAAGTGTTTCAAGATCAACTGATACCTTCCTCGCAGGAAGATGAGTACAAACCACATACGCATGGCATTGCATTAGGTGGGTAATGACCTAATATATCTAGCGTCAATAATCTTCCTCTTTTCCTGAACCTATCTATGCTCTACCATCATATCTCTGAATATACACTTGTTGCATTAATGCCGATGACCACTCTTTTTCTCTTTTGCACTCAGCATACATGCAGGTGAGTTCTGACAACTCGCTGAAAATACACACTTGTTCGTTCTATTTTATCCCAAACAGTGCTGCCTGCGCGGACAGATCGACGCGATAGATCGGCTGCAATGAGCTAATCAACGCGCGCAGTTCATCACGACTAAAACCGAACACATCAAGAGCGAGACGTCCTCCACCAACACCGCGACGCTGTCGCGTATTGCTCTCTATTGCCACCCGATACCGCTGACCGCGCATTGGTTCAATCCGCACACGCCACGGTCCAATGATTTCAACCGAGATCGACGTATCAACGCCGGGTAACCGATCAAACGCGATCACCAATCGCTTCCCAGGGCCACTGTAGATCGCGCCATTCAAAGTCGGCCCCTGCAACCGCAGCAGCATTGCCTGCTCAATGCCTAGTGGTGGCTTGGCCGGGATGATTTGCGAATCACTCAGAATATTACCAAACGACCCGTTCTGGTCATCACTCGGCGATGGATAGCCACCGTCAGATACAATCGGTAACACCACATATCCGGCACGCACTAACGGCCACGCAGGATCAAACAGGTCTTGTACCGATCCACTCGTCGCTTCGGCCCGCCCGTTCCACGCCCGTATAAAGGTAAACGCATCGCGGATCTGTTCACCGCTCACCAGCCAATTAAATTCGACGAGTCGCCAAACAACCCGACTCGTTTGTGTACTACCGGGTGGGCCGATCAATTCGGTCACGCTGAGCACGTGACCATCTTGCTCACCGATAGCCATCAGAACGGTAACCGGTTCCGCTTCATCAGCCGGTAGATCAACCGGACTAATACCACGAAAACTAACGATGTAGGCCAATCGCTCACCGATGCGCTGCCGTCCCAATAAGCGCAGATCGGGTGCAGCAGCGGCTTGGTGCAGATAGTTCGGCACGATTGACCATGGGCCGGTTGTTCGGCGGGCGTGAAAAGCAACCTGCTGCTCAGTCGGATCAAGCTCGGCGACAACTAACTCTGGCTCGTTGGGTAAGGCGCGTATTGGGAGATCGCCGTAGAGAGAAGGAGCATACGCCCCATCAATGGCATAATACAGACGGCGCAAACCATCACCCAACTGAAACTCATACGGCGCACCACCTTCGATGTGACGTAATTGCAAGCGATGACGCGCCGGATTAGCACGATCGTGCCAGATTTCGGCATAGAGCGGAGCAACCGTGCGATTGTTGAAATACCAGATGGTCTGGTAACGGGCATGCCATATCGGTGGTCCTTCGGGTTCGGGAATGCCCCCGTGCATCAGCGCTCGTGCTACCAATTCAGCAGCACTCACGGTTGGTTCGGCAGCACCGGTCGCGATCACGGTAAACGGATTCCTGAACAAGCCGGGCAGCACGATGACGGTCATCAACCCGACGAAGGTAAGCAGTCCGACCAGCGGAGCCAATTGTCCTAGCCGCGTTCGAGGCGCTATTGTTGCTTGCAGCAACCGTTTGCACTCGGCTGCCGGTAGCGGTGTCGCCTGAACCAACCGACGCAGCGCCGGTCGCAACGAGCGCATCGTTTCTTGCCATTCACGCTCGAAGATGCGGCAGTGGGGACACGTTTGAAGATGCTGCCGAACCTTCTCAAACATCATCAGATAGTTCGGCGGATCGAGGAAGGCACGGTGGATGATTTGGCACTCAGAACTGCTAACATCAACAGAAAGGGCATGACCGGTGACAGGAGCTAACTGTCGTACTGCTTGTTCAAGGAGTGAGAGCGCTTCATCGGCTTCGAGGCCAACGATCCGTGCTAGACGTGTATGTTCAGCGCCTAACACGCTATACGCCAGCACGACCATCCGTTGCGGGAGTGGCAAAGCGCGGAGTGGGCCAAGGAGTGGTATTGCCGGCGGTGCCGGACGGCGCTGCACCGGCTGCGTGAACATCACCGTCGCCACCTGATAGAGCCGCGTCAACAGCTCATCATCGTTCCACGTAGTAGGTGGATGAGAACGCAAAGCAACCGCCCATTGCCGCAACAACCTGCGTGCCGCTCGTTCATCAGGTGCCAAGGCCAATGCAAAGCCGTAGAGTTCGTCACCCGCTTGAGTCAACCACTGCGACAGTCGATTCGTGATCATAAGTATTCGCCGTCTGCATCATTGCAGCATCGGTGAGCAACTGCTGTTGGAGACGCCACATTGTTTTGATCCGGGCCCGCTGCCATACAGCACTCTTCGGGCCGGTCTCACGCAACAATACAATCCGTTGCAAAGCGAGCCGCAAAACCTCTTGGCGACGAACACCTGCCTCGTTCTGTGTATCAGCCATCGTTGCACCTATGGTAACCCTGCTCAACCGGCAATCACCCGCTCAAAACGACGACCGGCCCGCGCTCCCGGCACCGGTACCGATGTGAGCACTTCTTCAATCACTGCCTGGGCGGTTACATTACGCACCCGCGCCGCCGGGCTGACAATCAGGCGATGGGCGAGCACCGGTATAGCCAACGTTTTGATGTCGTCGGGGGTGACGTAATCACGCCCGTTGAGCGCAGCCCAGGCTTGGGCCGCACGATAGAGCGCTAACGCACCTCGGGTGCTAGCCCCTAGATACACATCAGGATGATTGCGCGTCGCCGTCGTCAGCGCCACAATATACTCAACGATGAGATCATCAACATGAACTTGCTTAATCGCCTCTTGGAGGGTCAACAGTTCGTCAATTTCAACGACCTTAGACAACGTCTCTAGTGGATGACCCTCTCTTTGTCGCTTGAGAATAGCAATCTCATCGAGACGGTCGGCATAACCGAGATGGACACGCACGAGAAATCGGTCGAGTTGCGCTTCCGGCAACGGAAACGTTCCTTCGTATTCGATGGGGTTTTGCGTCGCCAACACGACAAACGGTTGCGGCAACGGATACGTAATGCCGTCCACAGTAATTTGCCGCTCCTCCATCGCCTCGAGCAAAGCCGATTGCGTCTTCGGCGTAGCCCGATTAATCTCATCGGCTAACACAATCTGGGCCATAATCGGGCCAGGCCGGAATTCAAACTCACGTGTCTGCTGATTGAAAATCGATACGCCGGTGACATCACTCGGCAGCAGATCGGGAGTACACTGAATGCGCTTAAAGCTCGACCCAATTGAGCGGGCAATGCTCTTCGCTAGCATCGTTTTACCGGTACCGGGAACATCTTCGATTAACACATGACCGCGACAGAGTAACGCGACCAACACTAATTCGACGATCTGACGCTTGCCGATAATTACCTGTTCGACATTCGTCACGATACGCGCAGCAAGTTGCTGAACATGTTCCAACATACACCTCAGATAGCGCGGTTATTTTGCGGAATGCACAAGCAGTATACCACGATCACTATTGGCAAGTCAGGTTGTTCTCGCTACCGACTCGTTTCTATGGTATCCTGATGCAAACAACGTGAACGGAGGTTTCGTAATGTTAGAGCGCGTGGCGGTCTTGTACAATCCGCTCAGTGACGCCTCGATTAAAGTATCGCGCGAATTAACCGATTGGTTAACTGCACGTGGTATCAAAACCACGCGGGGTGTGTCACAAGAGTTTCGCGATCAACCACAATTGGTTGCCGATTGTGATCTCATGATTGCCTTGGGAGGCGATGGGACCGTTTTGCGTGCCGCCCGTCTCTGTTTCCCACATAACATCCCCGTCTTGCCAGTTGCCCTTGGGCATCTGAGTTTTATGGCCGAAATCGGACCGGAAGAGGTCTACAGTGGCTGCGAACAAATCATGAACGGTGGCGGCTGGTTTGATGAGCGTACCCTGGTACGAGCACAGCTCTGGCGTAACGGTCAAAAGCTCGGTCAGCATACGGCACTCAATGAGGTGGTCATTTCACGGAGCGATATTAGCCGGATTGTCAACGTTCACGTCACTATTGACGATAGTCCGCTAACGACATATCACGCCGACGGCGTTATTGTTGCTACCGCCACCGGCTCGACGGCGTATGCACTAGCTGCCGGTGGGCCAATTGTCGATCCGCGCTCACAGGCGTTGGTGCTAGTGCCGATTGCAGCCCATCTCACCAATATTCCGTCGATGGTGTTACACGAGGATGCAGTAGTGACGATGCAGTTACGCTCCCGTCACCATGCTCTGCTCGCGGTCGATGGTCGTGAGAACATTGATTTGATAGAAGGAGATGAGGTGATCGTTCGCCGCAGCCCACAAGTATGTACGTTCGTGCGTTTGCGTCCGAGTAATCAATTCTATACCCAATTGGTGGCACGTCTGCGCCGTTCGTGAGTCGGTACAACTGACCTACGGTACACTATCCTGTAGATCAGTACGCCCTATCGCCTATCGGTTTCGTTACCCCATTCAGGAGTTATGTAAGGAGATACGAAAGAGTATGATTCGGTATACTGGCGCCTCCGTGAGCGGTCGCATCAATGCACCGGTCGAATCTATTTGGGAATTGGTGAGTGATGTTGAGCGCCATCCGCAGATTGCCGGCAGCGGTGAAGTGCAAGCTGTTACTATTCGAGACAATCAACCGCTGCACGTGGGCAGTGTGTTTGAGTCACAACAGTTGATGCGTGGCATTCACTATGTCACTGCCAATCGCGTTGTGATTTGGGATCCACCCTACCGCTTTGCCTGGCGGGTTGGCTTACCCAACGCTCCCGGTATTGCCCAAGCATGGATATTTGCGTTACAACCCGAAGCCAACGGGACCCGTGTGACCAATGGTGTGGCGCTCATTTATGTATTACCTACGTTCTTCCCATTCTCGTTACTGCGTAAGCGGATCGCCCAAGGCTATGCGAATTCGATCATTCCAACCCTCGATAATTTGGCCCGCCTCGTCAATGCACCACCGCCAGAAGATGTGCGGGTTGTGACCGAGCCACCGACCGAATTAACCGCTCTGTTCCCACCATTGATCATCCCCGGCACCACGATGGTAGCCGCCGCGATTGCCGGCGTTGCCGGCGTACTAGCGCTCCGGCGGCGCTTGCGAAAATCGTGATGGCAAAGCGCAGAGCTGTAAAGCGGATGCTCGCACTACAGCTTTGCGCTGGGCACCTCACCACTATGCTGCCTACGGTAATGGAATACCAAGGGCCGTACTACCACCACGTACACCACCACCGGGAAAGAGCGAACGTTCGGCAACAATCGGCTGGTTGCTTCGCACGATCACTGTCACTGCCGATTTGTTAGGAAATGCTTCGTGCAAGGCTAGCGTATAGCGCGCACCGGCAGGGATACGCACACCGAGTTCAGTTTTCGTCCCATCGCCGAAAACTGCCTCGACGTTCACCATCGCCGAGAGCGGGCTGAGATTACTCAGAGACAGATAATACGTCGCATCAATTGTCCGACCGTCAATGAACGCCCAGCGGTAGGCCGGTTCGCGCGCACCGGCGCTAATCGTGCCTACATTACCACCGGCAAACCACATCGCACGTTCAACGGCTACCGGTCGGTCAGCCTTCACCTCAGTGGCAAAACCGAGATTCGGCACCACTTCGTTCACGTCAATCGCCAATTGAGTGCGGGGCGGGATCGCATAACGGCGCGTTGCCGCCACCCCCTGCGGACCGCGAAAGATCGTTTCGACATTGGCCGGTTGGCTATTCGGATTCAATACCAACAACTGAGTACGAAACTCGCCTTCGGTCGTACCTTCAGCGAAGAACCAGTGCCGACCGAGCTGATCGATCCCGCGACCGGTGTGCAAACCACTCCCACCAGGACCAAACCGCATTGTCCGCTCAACTGCTACCGGCAAGGTAGCGATCACCCGCATCCCGAAGTTGGTATTGGCCAACGGCCGTGTGCCGTCAGGTAAGGTGATGTCGTGTACCGCAACCACCAACCGATTACGCGCACCGATCTGCACATCCTGCGTAAAGACCGTCCCATCGCGTCGCATGTAGGTAATTTGCGCACTCGCGTCATTCGGCTGCGGGTTGAAGATGATCAGATAAGTCTGGGTCTGTGCGGTGGTGCTCCCGTCGGCAAAGTACCACACCCGCGATAGCCGATCGACACCGGGACCGCTATCGATGTCACTCGTCAAGGCCATCGATCGCTCGGCGAGGATCGCTTCATTCGCCTCTACCATTGCCGGTAGTGCATTCGCACCGGGCACAAGCTCGTTCACATTTAGATCGGCGCGTCCACCACCGGGGACTTGCAATTCACGCACAACCGGCTGCCCCCCCTCGGGGAAGAGTGTAATTCGTGCGGTTGCCGGACGGCCGGCCGGATTATAGAAGCTTAGCCGTTGACTATAACCGGCGGTATTCCCTTCAGCGAAATACCAGCGTGCGCGCACCGTTGCCGCATCGACTTGCGTGCGCAAGGTTGGTAAACGATCACGGAACGCGGGATACGGATCGAGTGCTGTTGGGTTGACCTCATAATGACCGGCAATCGTTGGTCGTAGCCCATCACCACCGGCTGACGGCCGCTGACCGGTCGGTGGAATGTTGTAAATCTGCGTTAGCCATGCGAGCAGCGCCGTCAGGCGAGCTTGTGCCGCCAGGGTCGGCGGCTGATCGACCGGGGTCAACAGCGCAATCTGCACATCGGCGACACTACCCTCAACCAACCGTACCGGCGATGTCGGCCCACCAAGACGACCTTCAAACAGATTACCCTCGCTATCGATGATGTAGTGATACATCAGATCATCCCAATCAAGAATGCTCGTCTGATAGACCAGCAACGCGCGCAGATAAGCCAACGTTGCCGACGGTGGCACATCAACCGGAATCTGATGGATCACAACCCCACGTGGATCGCGCCGCTCGAGACGAGCGGCGGCCGGTTCAGCCCAATCGGCACGAGCAATTTGTAATGGGCGTTCGGTAAGCACCGGCTGACCGAACAAGATCGGACGCTGCGGCAAACCGGCAGCGAAGATCGGCGGTGAGACTTGGGTGGCGAGATACGAGACGGTCACTTCATTAAGAATGGCAGAGGCACGTGGTATCTGGCTGGTGAACGTTGCCCGCAATTGCAGATAGCGCGTATCGTCGGGCAATGCCAACGGCACGGCTGTCGTCAACGCATCGGGGTCAGCAGCCGGCGGTTTATCGGCCACGACCAGTGGTGTCCACGGCCCCCATCCCTCGTCGTTCTCACCCGGCGGAGTTGCACGCGCCCGTAACTCAAGG
This sequence comes from Chloroflexus sp., assembly GCF_056331925.1. Taxonomy (NCBI): domain Bacteria; kingdom Bacillati; phylum Chloroflexota; class Chloroflexia; order Chloroflexales; family Chloroflexaceae; genus Chloroflexus; species Chloroflexus sp. Next base: position 50,361 of record NZ_JBWGQH010000004.1, on the reverse strand, counting down.
CGCACATCAGTCCCGTCAATGACCTCGGCGCGCCACACCGCACCGGCTGCATTCACGGCAAACGCCGTCTCAAACGGCGCCGAGACAAAGGTACCTGTACTCGCCTCAGCAGCCAACCGTAACTCGCCGCCGGCATTATTCACCACCAACAGATCGGAGATCGAGCCGGCCTCCCAATCACGCACACTGCTCAATCGCCAACTCGAAACTTGTGCGGCTAGTGCGCTTGGCCGCGCTGCAACCGGTAATGTTGCCGCGAGGATTCCGGCGAACACGAGAAGGAGACCAATCCGCAGCGCTTTGTGTTGGATCATAACCCATGCCTCGCCGCCAGAGCGACTATTGCCACTCGGCCCAGATTAGGCTGCAATATCCATGACCATTGAACGTTGTCATACCGATGATTATACCGGTACCTACGAGTATCATCCATCGGACAGACAGCGACGATGATCTGGAAACGCGCTGTTATAACAATGCCCTATGGCGCCGGACGCACTGCACCGTTGAATGCACCCTTATAGATATTTGCCGAGTCGTACAAAATCCAACCACTCGCCGCCTCTGGCTGCTCTTCGGTGGCATCGATCTGGGCACGCACTTCCACCGGGCCGTACTCAACCACGACCGGTCCCCACGGATCGGTATGATCTTGCAGCCATGGCCGTTGCTTAGCATAGCTTGCCATCATCTGCCGGCCACCGTTGCGAACGGCAATTTTAATCGTCTCGTAGGGGAATTTCACCGGCACCGCAATGTTCTCCAGTCCACCCCACCACAACGACGGGTAAGGCATTGGGCAGATATAATCGGTAAATTCACCCATGCGGGTCATATCTTGGGCAATCGTCAGTGAAGGGCCATTGACCACCCGCCCAAAGACATCAATCGACATAAACGCACCGGCAGCGTTGACCGCAGAGTGGGCACGCTGCATAAACTCAAGGATCACATCGTACATTCGACCGGGGTTCGTCACCGGATCGATCGGCTCACTAAAGAGCAGCTTCTCGCTGAATTCACTGTACTTCCCAAACCAATCGGGAAAGCGGATATAGTCGAAATTGATCTCATCGAAACCCATTTGCGCCGCCTCGACCGCCAACGCAATGTTGTAATCCCACACATTTTGGTTGGTCGGGTCGAGGTATGCATATCGAATCCCCGGCCCCGGATAATCAGCATACACCTCACCGGTCGAACGTAGACGGATCGACCACTCAGGGCGAGCATCAGAGAGAGCATTATCGTGTGAAAAGAGTTGGACGCGGGCAATAGTATAGATGCCACGCTCTTTAGCCTTCGCCAAGATGGAAGCAAAATCGACCCGCGGTGTACTCAGACCTAATTCGCGGACTAACGGTACCTGTGAATCGTAATAAACAACGCCCAGATCATCGCGTAAATCGCTCTTGATATCGATTACCAGCGTGTTCAACTCGGTACGCTCGATCAGGTCGAGAAATTTGTCAACGAGACTCGGCACCGACGCCACTGCCGCCGTGATATAGATACCACGCACGTAGAACGGCTCAAGCTCAATCCGATCGGGCATCTTCCCCGGTTCAATCGGGATCACGCGCTTAGCGTACCCCGGTGCCAAGACCTGCACAAAGCCACGTTCAGGCAGATTCGGTAGACGAAAACGACCTTCAACACTGTCGTTAATTCGCACAAAAGCAACGGCTGTCGAGGTGAGCGTCTCTGTGGCGATGATTGCTGCGTTGGGTACCGGCTTACCGGTGGTAGCGTCGATCAGTTGACCAACCAGGGTATCAGGCCGAATGGCGACATCGAGCGTCGTCGTGCGCGTAAACGGCTGTGTCACAGAAGCAAACCCATCGGCGGTCACGGTGATTTTGCCGCTTTCCGCCGGCACGTCACGCAACAGATAACGGCCGGTGTCATCCGTCGTCGCACTAATTGCACCAAGCGTGACCGTCGCTCCGGCCACCGCCTCACCGGTGTAACTATTGGTAACAGTACCGCTCAGCGTGTTCGGACGCAGACTCATATCGAACACCGTAACTCGCGCCACTTGCTCGGTAACAGGCGCATACTGAGGAGCGCTGACCGTCACCGTAAACGCTTCGGGTACATTCGTCAGCGTATACCGACCGCTCTCATCGGTGACGGCACTCATCCCGTCATTACCGGCGATCCGCACCTCAGCCCCACCCACCGGTTGACCGGTATACATATCGGTGATCGTACCGCTCAATACATTCGGACGCAGAGCGGTTGTGACTGTTACCGTCAGCACCCTGCTTTCACCTACTCCAGGCTGATCGACCAATGACATTTCGAGCGGCTCATAAGCCGGTGCTTTGAACGATAAGGTATCCTCTGGACGCCAGCGTTCTGTCTGAAACCGACCTTGATCATCGGTGGTAAGCGTCAGCTCACCGATTGTGACCGTCGCCCCAACAACCGGTTGACCGGTATAGGCATCAGTAACGACACCGGTTAGAATAACCGGTTGTGTCGTACAGCTCACCAATACTCCTGCAATCAGACAACAGAACAGCCAAAAGCGAGCGATTCGCCGCACAGACAACCCCATGGTTACGTTACTCCTCTAGCATGAAGTAAGCCGGGAAATAATCTTACCGGTTGCGCGTATCTTAAAGGGTTGACAACAACCTGTCAAGAGAAGCTTCTGTATGACGTTTTTCAACAAGTAGTGTCAGATTAATTCGCAAAAAGCGAACGAGTTCTTCATCCAACCAGAAACATCAACGGGCCAGCGAGGTACGCACCATCTGATCAAGCACCACCTCGTAAATCATATGTTCTTCCTGTTTCCCCTTCAAGCGTGTCACGCCCAGTAACCGCAGCGGGTAAGGCGATTGTTCACCGAGCACACTCGCCAACTGTGATGAGACAATTATCTGACCGGCCTGCGCAATGCCACACAAACGTGAGGCTGTATTGACCACATCGCCGATCAGCGTATAATCTTGGCGCTGCGCCGAACCGACATTACCAACAACGGCCGTGCCATAACTGATCCCAATTCCCATCCCGATTCGTAGATTCAGCTCCTCCTGCCACTGTTTAGCCAGCCGGGCAAAGGCTCGCTGCATCGTCACTGCCGCTCGAATCACTCGTTGTGGATCATCAGGATGGGCAATAGGTGAACCAAACACACCGATCAGCCCATCGCCGAGAAACTTGTCAATCGTGCCATCGTAAGCGTAAAGCGCTTCGGTCATAGCGGTGAAATAGCGATTGAGAATCCGCTCGACCAACACCCGCGCACCGATTTGCTCGGTCAGAGTGGTAAAACCGCGCATATCGGCGAACAGCACCGCCACAGTACGCTCGGTTGGTGCGCCAAAATCACTTCCGGCGCTCAACAACCGTTCGGCGACTTGTGGTGAAACGTAGCGACGGAAGACACTGCGCACCCGTTCACGCTCTTGCCGTTCGAGTTGTTTAATCGCACTGATGTCGCGAAAGACGACAACGCGGCCAATCTCTTTGTTATCCACACCTCGCACTGGCGCAATGCTGACGCTAAAATTGACGTTCGGCTTCGGCTCGATCTCAACCGTCGTCGGACTGTCTCGATTAAGAAACGGCAACACAGCACGCAACGCTGGGAATTGATCAACCGGTTGATCACGGTGAACGACCGGATCGATCTGCAAGCGCTCATGGGCGGCCGGATTCGCCAAGAGCAACCGCGCATCAGTATCTATCAGTAAAATGGGGTCGGTTGCGCTCCGCAAGACTGCATCGAGGGTTGAACGCTCGTCATTCACAACTCGGTATAGCCGAGCATTTTCCAAAATCTGGACAATCAGGCTGGCGACGGTCGAGGCCATCTCTAATTCCGTCTTCTCCAGCGCCCCCCGTCGAGTAATATCCAACACCAGAATGCCCTGAGCTTGACCGGTGACAACGAGTGGAACGATCACGATTGATCGAATCCCACGGGCGGCAAAGAACGCTCGCAGCGGAGCTCCTATATCGTGCGCATCTAAATCTGTATATTGTTGTGGCTGCTCCAATTTGGCGACATAGGTAGCCAGCAAGGAATGATTGCTGACAAAATTGATGAGATCGTTATCGTGTAGTGATGCCGGCCCACTCATTACGACAACCGTCTCACTGGGCTGAATACCAAACAACACCATTGCTGCCTGGTCTACCTGAAAGATCTGGGAAACCGCTTCGACCGTGCGTTGGAGATTATCAGGTGCCGTGAACTGTGCGGTCAGGGCCAGCGACAATCGGTTGATCTCGCTAAGTTGGGCAATCCGCCGTTGCTCATTCGCAAATAAGCGGGCATTGTAGATCGCAATCGCCAACTGATTGGCAATCGCCGATACAATGGCCTCATCGTTCGGACTAAACGCAGCAAGCTGCGGACTACGCAGCTCAATGGTGCCTACTACCCCTTCGCGCGGCAACAGCACCGGCACGCTCAACGCCGACCGCATCCGCGCTTCATCGGGCAAGAAAGGGATAAAGCGGGCATCTTGGGTCACATCGTCGATCCGCAACGGCTCACGGTTACGACACACCCACCCACTGATACCACGCTCGGCGCCGATCACCATCTTTCCCGTCTCAAACTGCTGGGTGCCGGCAGCGGACTGCACCACAAGTTGTTCGGCTTGACGCAGCACCAGTGCCACCAATGGGTATCCGAATTGGTGGTGGAGCATCTGCACCAACAAGCGCCCCAGTTGATCGATCTGCATTAACTCCGACAAGAGTCGATTGATCTCGTTGATCTGACGTAATTCTTCGGCCCGTCGCGCGAGCAGCTCTTTCTGTTGCTCACTCAACCGATACAGACGCGCACTCTCTAGGGCCACCGCGCTTTGGGCTGCCACCGAAGCTAACAATTCTAAATGTTCTGCGGTAAAATAGCCCGGTGTATGGTGAACGAGTGTGATCACTCCCCATACCCGATTGTCACGGATGATCGGCATCGCCACGACCGACCGTACATCGTTATGGACCGGCGAGGTGACCAACCAGCGCTGATCGAGCCGCGTATCGGCAATCAAAATCGGGCCGCGTTCACGCAAGGCCAAACCGGCCACTCCGTAACGCACAATATCTTGCAACTCGGCGACTGCCGGATGGCGACTACTTGAGTAGAGCAAGATTTTATCTTCGACAAAACCGGTCAGGATAATGCTCGCCCGTACTGCGCCAACAGCATCGGCCAAATGGTTGAGAAAACCGGTGAGTAATACATCGAGATCGATGCTCGATCCTAGATCGCGAGAGAGGTGGAGCAATAATTCCGTTTTGCGCTGCTCTTGCTGCAAACTACGTTGTGCCCGTTGCAGACGCAGCAAAGCGCGTACCCGTGCCAGCAAGAGGTTGAAATCAACCGGCTTGACCAGTACATCATCGGCGCCGGCATCGAGATTACTGACGCTTGTATCGAGATCGGCGTGGGCCGAAACGATAATCACCGGAATGAAAGGCTTCGAATGATCCGACTTTATTCGCTTGGTTACTTCATCCCCACCAATACCGGGCAAAGCTAAATCAAGTAAGATTAAATCCGGCGTAATCAGTTGCAGAAAACTTAACGCCTCTTCGCCTGAATTGACAATTGAGACGCGAAAGCCGTCACGGGAGAGTACCGCTTGAAAGATTCGCCGAATATCGGGGTCGTCTTCAACGACCAAAATATGTGCCGGTTCGGTCATAAGCGCTCCCTGATGTGCCTGACTTGTGTTTAGTATAGCACGTCTGAAAGCGCTTATCTAAAGCAAGCCTTTTTGCCAAACGTATACTTTGTACCTTATGTTGTAACGTCTATCTATGTTACCTTCCCGACCATCAAGATCGTACCGGTTGGACCTGGACTACCTGGTGCCGGTTCGGCAGTCACCGCCAGCGTTGTACCACTCATCGCGCTCGTCGTTGGCAAGCGCAGCAGACCGTACCCGCTGACATCCACGGTAAAGACACCACCACTCACCGGTGCAGTCTCACCTTCGATGAGCCAGAGTTGGTATACTTGATCGGCAGGCAACGGCGGCAAGGCGGCCACCACGACGATCTGACCCGTCGTATCACGGAAGACTACGCCCTGCCCACCGTCACCGGTAAGTGTCGCTATCGGTTCGGATGACGTGAAGAGAGTTGCTAATTGCCGGGCAGAGGCCTGCACGGTTGCTGCCAGCGCTTGTGCCCGATCACGCTCTTGAATGGCAAGCGATAGCTCTTGGCGCAAACTGTTCAGATAAACCATCGCTATGACCAATCCGATGAAGAGGACGGTCGTTACACTGCTCCAAGCCACCCTCAATAGACGCCATCGACGGGATAAAACGACGGGAGGCCCTTGCTCGTTCCGCCGGCGCCGACCAACCGCATAATCAATCGTGCGCTGCCGTAGTTCGGGTGGCAATACCGGACGATCAAGGCTGTGCGGCAATAGATCGGCAACTGCGCGTAGTTCGGTGAGCATCTGCTGCAATTCGGGCCGTTCGGTCAACAATCGCTGTACGCGCGTCCGTTCTGATGGGTCAAGCGCATCGAGCGCATATGCAGTCAACAGCTCCGTTATTTCTTCTTCCGACGGTTGTTCCATACGATTTACTCCACCAGCGAACGTAGTACATCGCGTAATTTCAACAAACCAAGCCGTAATCGTGTTTTGATCGTACCCAATGGCTCGCCAAGCTGTTCAGCAATTTCGCGTTGCGTCAAACCACCATAATATGCCATTTCGATGGCCTGTCGTTGAGCTGGTGGGAGATCGGCCAGAGCTGCTCGTACTGTCTCACGTAATATGCGTTGTTCGAGAACGCTTTCGACACCGGCAGGCAACAATGTTCCAACATCGACTCCTGTCACCTCGCGACGCCGCGCCTGTTCTCGTTTGCTACGCAAGGCATCAATTGCGCGATGCCGACTTATTCCGATCAACCAATGCACAACCAAACCGGCCTGCCGACGGAATCCACCTGCCGTTTGCCAAATGTTGTGAAACACGTCTTGCATCACTTCTTCGGCGGTCTGTCGGTCACCGGTGATCCGAAGGGCAATGGCATACACCAAAGCAGCGTAGCGATCGTACAGTTCACCCAACGCTGCTTCCTCCCGCTGCACAATCAAATCGATCAGAAACTCATCACTCAGATCGCGTAAACCACTCTCTGCAGGCTGTTCTGGAGGCATCGAATGCAAGACCTTTTCTTCAACCGGACAATCGAGATACTGTATTATAGCCGAACAAGCCTTGAACAGAGGCTCGGTTCACTCATTGAAGCACCTTTTCAATGCTTTGGCAGCGGCACTAAACAGACAAGGGAGCGCCGGACGGTCAATACGCAAGGCGCTGAACCGTCCGGCGCATCTTCTCTCCACGAGAGTTTAGAACACTTGCGTGTAGGGCTTCGTTGGGTCAGATTTGACTCCACCAAGGACCGCCATAATCTGTGCCGCCGTCGGTGCCATTACCGGACCGATAAACCCTTGCCCGCCTTGCAAGAACGGCGCCAGGGTTGGCACCGCATCTGAAACGTTGTAATAAATCGGTAACGGCAGCGCCAGATTATTGGGCACAAAGCCACCGATCTCGCGAATCAATGCCAGATGTTGCGCTTCACTGCACGCATGCTGGGCCGTCGTACCGGCAATCCGATCTACCCCCAACTCGGCAAAACGGCGCGTGGCCGCTAAATACGCCCCGACAAACGCTGTCTCAGCATCAGCCCCTACTTGCACAAAGAGTGCTGGATCACTGAGCAAGTTCGCCGGGACATAAAACTGGTTGGTCAGCGCCCGACCACCGTTGGCTACCAGAAAATCGAGATGGTACTTCTCGGCGTCTAATGCAAATTTGAGGTAAAGAACATCTTCCTCAGCAAGTTTGAACTTTGCCGAAGTTAATGCCGCGTAGTAGAAGGTTGTCGCCAACGTCTCAGCAGTAGCAGCCAAATTCAAGATCAATTGCGGATCGTCCTTGTGATCATGGCCGGCTGATGCCGTTTGAATCCCAAACAGACTGGCAAAGCTCGCGACCATCAACCCTCCCCCCAAACTTGCCGCTCCTTTGATCAGACTTCGCCGAGAGAAGACGCTTTGCTTGGTGTTTTCGGTTGTCACTGTGGTTCCTCCGCTATTAGATATGTCACCGGTACTGCCCTTGCATGTACCCTTCACCACATCTATGCGAAGGTTTTGTGATAACGGATCTATTGAAGTTCAGGATTCTACGATGTAGCTACAAGTATCCCAACGCCGCAGCGGCCACCGTATGGGCATGAATATCGACCGTATCATTGATCTGGCGCGCATACCCGCCGGCCATTGTTACCGCCACCGGCACACCCGCCGACCGACAATAGCCAAAAACGAGTCGATCACGTTCGGCTAAACCGGCCTTGGTCAAACTCAATCGACCCAAACGATCATCGTAGTAAGGGTCAGCACCGGCTAAATAGATCACCAGATCGGGTTTGGCCGCAGCAAAGGTCTGCCGTAGTCCCCACTCGAGCGCATCGAGGTAGGCAGCATCGCCGGTTGCATCGGGTAACGCAATATCAAGATCGCTTTGCTGTTTGCGAAAGGGAAAATTATGGGCACCGTGGATTGAGAATGTGAAAACGGTCGGATCGTTGGCAAAAATTGCTGCCGTACCATCACCTTGATGCACATCGCAATCGATAATCGCAATCCGACAGGCACGACCTTCCGCCTGCATCGCTCGCGCTGCTACCGCTGCGTCATTAAAGACACAATAGCCAGCCCCAGCATCGGCAAACGCATGGTGCGTGCCACCGGCCAAATTCACGCCCACCCCTTCTTGCAGGGCCACCCGGCACGCAGCAATCGTCGCTCCCGCCGACCGACGTGAGCGCTCAACCATCTGTGGCGACCACGGAAAACCGATCCGACGTATCTCGGCGCCTGTTAACCGACCGGTCATCACCCGTTCGATGTATGCCGGTGTATGAACCCGGACCAATTCATCAACGCTGGCCGGTTCGGGTACGTGGAGCCGGTCGAACGGCACAATGTTATCGGCTATGACCCGCTCACGCAGCAACGCATATTTTTCCATTGGAAAGCGGTGCCCTGGCGGTAACGGCAGGACAAAGGTGTCAGAATAAAAGACTCGCATCTACTCAGCTACACCTGTCATTTGACGCAGTCGACGCTCTTCGCCCAGCCAGCGTAATGCACGCACCACCAACAACACAACTGTCAGCGGTACCAGCACTAAGCCGACGACCGCATTATAAAGCGGCAATTCCTCACTATTGCTAGCACTGAGAATTAAGTAGAGTGTATAACTGAGATAATATACCAATAATAAGCTACCCTCACGCTGCGAGACTATGCGGCGGGTAAAGAAGATAGGGAGACACACAAGGGCTGACCCAATCATCACCGGTAGATCGAGCTGAACCGTCTCGACAGGCACGGCAATCGGCTGTGGCGACAAAACAATCGTCAGCGCCAGTACGAGTAACAGATTAAGAATATTACTGCCGATCACATTCCCCACTGCAATATCACGTTCACCTCGCAACCCGGCAATCACCGAAGTGGCAATTTCAGGCAATGACGTACCAACGGCGACTATCGTTAACCCGATTATCAGTTCGCTCACACCAAACCACGACGCAAAGGCAACTGCACCACCGACCAGCCAGTTCGCCCCAAGGATGAGTAGGGCAAGACCACCGACCACCATCGCCAGTTGTAACACTACGCTCCGCCAATGTTGTCGATGATGATGCGAAACCGATGCCTGTTTGGTCTCATCACGTGGCCAGATCGCCCACATGTACCCGAGTAGACCCAGCAGCATAACACCTCCATCGACTCGTGATAGTTCGCGGTCAAGGGCAAGCAGCAACGTCAACACCGACGCACTGATCATCATCGGCAAATCACGCCGGAAAATCTGCCGATCTACCGGCAGCGGGCCAAACATTGCGGCCACACCCAAGATCAGCATCACATTAGCAATATTACTCCCCACGATATTTCCGAGCGTAATAGCACCTTGTCCTTGAAAGGCAGCCTGCAAACTCACCGCAATCTCCGGCGAACTCGTCCCAACGGCCACGACCGTCAACCCGATAATCAACGACGAGACGCCCATACTAGCGGCCAAACTTGCAGCACCACGGACTAACAGATCGGCACCGAACACTAATAGCACAACACCAACAAGGAAGAGAATGACTGTCATACTCGCATCCTAGACACAATTTACCCCCTGTCGATAACAGGGGGGTAAAGCAATTCCGCACGCGAGCCAGTTGAGGCGCGACCGGCTCGATGGGAAGCGTTAATAACGCCGACCGCCGAAGCCGCCGCGATCTCCGCGGTCACTGCCGGAACGAGGGCCACGCGAGCCCTTATCCTCTGCCTCGTTGACCCGAATCTCACGCCCGTTGATCGGTTGACCGTTGGTTTGGCTAATGACCTTCGCAACGTCAGTAACGTCCATCTCAACAAAGCCAAAGCCACGCGATCGACCGGTCTCACGATCGTTAATTACCCGCGCGCTACGTACATCACCGTAAGCTTGGAAGAACTGCTCGAGGGTTGCATCATCGACACTCCAAGCCAAATTGCCGACAAAGAGCTTCACATACATCCGGTCCAACTCCCTCCGCGTTGCTTAGCCAACGCAGTCACTCACGGGGCTACTGCCCACAAACCACGCCTCCGAACCTACGACACCACACGCTTCGCCTCAGAGCGGGCGGCGGCCCACAGCGCCGCGTGCTGTTCCTCAGGCGTGGAGGTCTTGCGGACAGGGGAGTCGATCGGGCCTCAAACGGACGAACAGACTCTCGCGGCAACGTGACGCTGTGTAACGGCTATAGTGTAACACATTCGCCACACGATGAAAAGACGGTTGGCTCAAGTTCAGATATGAGTTGGGAGGGAGAAGCACCGGCGCTATGAAGGCTGGCAAGGCAGTGCCGGTGGTCGCTACCATACATGAGACGAACAAGACCATAGTTATGTCATTTGCACAACTATATCCGCAGAGCGCCTCCCGTGCGTTCCCGTCGTGCACCGGGCCTTCCATTCAAAAACACACGCGACAAGCGGCAGCGCACGGCTTCCCGATGATATTACACACCTATCCCAAACAACTGTGCGCTGGCAGCGACCGCTGCACTCGCAATGACAGAGGGAACTATACTCGCCCCGACCCCCCTACTGTCATTGCGAGGGCGCACCAGCGCCCGAGAAATCCTAGCGTGCGGAAGATTGCTCGCTCCGCTCACAATGACAGAGAAAACTACGC
>NZ_JBWGQH010000004.1:0-38998 GCF_056331925.1 Chloroflexus sp. | reverse complement strand
TATCATCGTAAGGGCGCACCAGCGCCCGAGAAATCCTAGCGTGCGGAAGATTGCTCGCTCCGCTCACAATGACAGAGGGTAGTGCACCCGCCCTGGATTCTGAACCTCAGGGTTAAGGCTTCAGTTAATAATTTGTTGAGCAATGGGTTGATCTGGTAACACATTTACGCCTGTCGCCCAATAAGACTCTGGGTGAGCGCGTGTAACCGTTCCCGTGCAGCCACCGCCGCCGGCGTCGGTGATTGCACAGCAGCCAGTGCGGCAAAAGCCGCCTGATGATGCTCGTTGGCTATGGCCGCACAATATGCACGCGAACCGGCGTGATCGAGAATTGTCAACACCTCGGTCACTGCCGCATCGTCGAGGGTGGGTCGGCGATAGAGTTCGGCCAATCGCTCACGATCAGGACTATGGGTTAGCGCGTGTACAACCGGTAAGCTGACCTTCCGCCGGTACAGATCGGCGGCAAATGGCTTACCGGTTCGTTCGGGTGCTCCCCAGATACCAAGGATGTCATCTTCGATCTGAAAGCCCAGCCCCAGCGCACGACCAAACTCGGCCAGCGCGGTAACGGTTGCCTCTGGAGCACCGGCAACCCGCGCACCAAGCTCGGCTGCCCCGGCAATAAGGGCAGCGGTTTTACCGCCGATCATCGTGAGATAATCGTCAGGCGTAATACTTAGATCCCCCTCAAAGCTAAGATCGAGATACTGCCCTTCACAAATCCGTAAAATCACTTCATCGAACCGGCGCAAGATTGCCAATACGCGCTCAGCCGGAACCCCCACGTCAGCCAGACGATGAATGGCGAGATGAGCAATCACAAACATTGCATCGCCCGCGTTGATGCCGTGTGCCAACCCCCAGATGTGCCACAGCGTCCGACGGCCACGCCGCATGGCGCTGTCATCTTCGATATCGTCGTGAATTAGGGAAAAGTCGTGGAGGAGCTGGATACCGGCTGCCAGGGGCAGCGCCTGTTGCGGATCGCCACCGGCTGCCGTACAGGCCAACAGTACCAGTTGTGGCCGAATGAGCTTGCCCGGATCGGCTATCGCCGGCGTCAGATCTTCGTTACGCCAGCCAAGGTGGTATTCCTGCATGGCGTAGAACCGACTCAATCGCCCTTCGACCACCGGAAATGCAGCGCGCATTTCCGCCTGAATTTGCGCTTTAACGTCATTTTCCGCCATCATACACATTACAACTTCATTACAATAAGCGAACATCTACACAAAACACGGTTATTAAACACTTATAAAAGACTTTTTCGAGTTTTACTACATTTAATCGTAGAAAGGCTTTGTAATAGTACTACATGTCATCATCGTGTAATGTAGACATCTTCTCGAATTACATAGTATGACATACACTCACATTAAACAAAGTAACAAAAATCTGTCATTGAAGTAATGAACGAGGTGTTGTCATGGCCTTCAATCTACGCTTTCGCTTTAGCCCCACCAAAGATGGTCTGGTCAAAGTACTCGGCCCACTCGAGACGGAAATTATGCAAATCCTCTGGCAAGAGGGTTCAAGCACGGTAAAAAAGGTGCATCGCAAGCTCGCTCAGCAGCGCGATATTGCCTATACGACCGTTATGACAACCATGAGCCGACTAGCCGAAAAGGGTGTGCTTCATCGTGAGCGCGACGGGCTGGCGTATGTGTATACCCCGGTCATTAACGAAGATGAGTTCGTCAATCTGGTCGTGCAACAGGTCCTCGACGGATTGCTCGATGACTACAGTGATACCGCAATTTCGTACATGGTCGATTATCTTGCCAAGAACAACCCCTCTGAATTGCGGCGTCTGCAACGCGAGATTGCCAGGCGATTGAATCTATGATTCGGTTCGCCTTGTACCGAATCGACAGAGCAAACAGGGCGCACGCACAGGTGCGCCCCTACAATGGGGAGTAAAACTCCTTCTTCCTCCTATCCCGGTGATCAACATACCCGATCACGCAGCGACTTCGCCCCACAGATCGTAATCGGTAGCCTGCATCACTCGTACCAATACCATACTTCCAATAGGGTGCGTTCCCCATACAAACACTTGCCCGTCAATTTCAGGTGCGTCCCGGAATGAGCGGCCCACACTCAGCGGCTGACCATCATCGGTCGCACCATTCCCTTCGATCAAGACGGTCAGTGTGCGGCCAACCCAGCGTTGATTACGCGCACGTGAAATCATTTGCTGCACTCGCATTAACTCATGCCAGCGCCGTTCGATCAGGTGTGGCCGTACCTGATCGGGCAACTCGGCAGCAGGTGTACCCGGTTCACGCGAATAGCGAAAAGCGCCTACCCGGTCGAGTTGGGCGGTATGGAGAAACTCGATCAGGGCATTGAACTCGGCCGTTGTCTCACCGGGATAACCAACAATAAACGTTGAGCGGATGGCAATATCAGGCATTGCCGAGCGCAATTCAGCAATTAATCGCAAGGTACGATCGGTATCGGGCGGCCGCCGCATCCGACGTAGCGTGGCCGGGTGAGCGTGTTGCAACGGCATATCGAGATAGTGGCAGATCTGCGGATGGCTGGCCATTGTGGCAATCAAGCGCTCGCTAATCCCGTGGGGGTAAGCGTACATCAGCCGGATCCAGATATCCGATGGTGTCACCTGGCACAGTTCATCGAGCAAGATAGCCAAGCCATCGCGCAACCCCAGATCACGACCATAATCGGTCAGGTGTTGGGCAACCAGCACAATTTCACGCACACCCTGCGCAACCAACTCTTGTGCTTCAGCCAATACTGCCCCAACCGGTTTCGAGCGCATATCCCCCTTGAAACCAGGAATAGTGCAGAACGCACAGCGCAAGTTACAACCATCGGATATTTTAAGATAGGCAGAAGGTGTGTGGCGCGTGCGTCGAATCTGCGTCGTGCGCCAATCGGCATACGAAACGGGCTGGTCACCGTTCGTGGTCGGCGTAAGAGGAATCGTATGGGTCGGCTGAGTCACGGTTAGCGGAATAACCGGCTGGGCCAGTTGGTTCACGACTGCGCCGATCTGCGTCCATTGCTGCGTGCCGACGGTACCATCGACACCTTGCACCCCCATCACTTCAGCCGGATGACTTTGCGCCATACAACCGGCGGCGATCAGCCGCTGACCGGGCCGTTTGCGCTCGGCCAATGCTTGCAAGACACCGAGCGTTTCGGCCCGTGCAGCGGCGATAAAACTGCATGTGTTAACGATAATCACGTCAGCCTCATCGGCTGAAGTAACGGCCTGATGTCCTTCGGCACTGAGTAGTCCGTCCATCCCTTCACTATCAACGGCGTTCTTCGGACAACCCAGCGTAACAATGTGATATTTCATGAGCTGCTCGTATAGACGGATACGCTAGTAAATGAGTCATTTCAACTACACATTGCCAGACGATACACTACGTGACCGGCCAACACCGGCTGCTTTCATTATAGATCGAGTTATGCACACAATCGGCGGAAACGGCGCCCGCTGCCGTTCCCGCCGTCCACCATCCACCTTAACACTAGCGATAGTTTGTCATTTGCAACGGCACTGGAATTTCACTCTCCCGTTCACGCAAAAAGACAATCACCGCTTGCAACTCATCACGGCTCTTGCCTGTCACCCGTAACGCATCACCTTGAATCCGCGGCTGAACCTTAGGGAAGCGCTCGCGGATCATCTTGGCAATCTTTTTCGCCAGTTCGCTATCGATACCGCGTCGCAACGTCACCACCTGCCGCACACGGCCACCGCTCGCATCGGTCGGCTTACCGTAATCGAAAATCTTGAGTGAGAGTTTTCGGCGCAGGGCTTTGGTCTCCAGCACATCACGCACACTGCGCAACGCCATCTCACTATCGGCTTCGATAATTAATTCTGTTTTACTTAAAGTTAGCGTCACACCAGCATCTTTCAGATCATAGCGCGTCTGCACCTCGCGCAACGTCTGATCAACCGCATTTACCAACTCTTGCTGATCAAAATCCGAGACAATATCAAAGCTATTCTCGCTTGGCATACGCTACTCCTTTAATTTGGCGGCCACGACCAATTCACCGGCTGACCGGGTATGGTACCAAGTGATCCTTGCTGCAAACCGTTTACCGTTACCTCGACATCAGTCGGATTGCCGGCGCGAATAAAGACGCGCCGTTGCGCCGTAAAGACACGTTGCTCACCGGCACGCATAATCGCTTCAAACACCGTATTCCCGTCAGTTTGGACCCGGATCCACGAGGCTTCATTCCCACGCACATTCGGTACCCGCACCTCGATCACAATCGGTGCAATTGGTGTCGGGCTTGGTTCTGGCGTTGTCACCACAACCGGTGACAACGCGAGTAGAGACGGCGTTGGTGTAGGCAAGGCAATAACATCGGTCGGCAATAGGCTTGGTGTTGGGAGGGGTGATGGTGGTACAATAGTTGGCGAGGACGCAACACCGGCAGAAGGAGTAGCTCGTTCACCGATTCGGCCTAACGCACTTAGCCCGACGTAAGCCAAGCCGACAAGAATCAGGGTGATAAAGAAGATAGCGAAAAAACTCGGCAAAACGTACATACGGGTGCGTGGGGGATTCGTGGCCGGTACAACTCGAATCTTATCGGTCGCTCCACGTTCACGCCGATAGAGATCGATCATCTCATCGGGAGGTAAACCGAGGTATTGCGCGTAGTTACGAATAAATCCACGAGCAACGACATCACTTGGTAACCGCTCAAATGCCCCCTCTTCTAGCGCCTGCAACGATTGTAACAGAATACGTGTCTCAGCCGCAGCCTGTGCTAGTGAAATACCATTTGATTCTCGCGCCCGCCGGAGACGCGCACCTAACTCACTCATAACGCAACCTTCTGCTCTCTGTAGCGTTACCACCCTCCCTATGGTTGTATCAAAAATCTTTAATGATAGATGCCTAACATTCCATCCACAGTATACCACACCCCTCATCGGCCCTCACAATTAGCCGAGATTGGTTGAAACGAAGGAAGATTCATGCTCGTATTATTTGCGAGGTGTTATCGGTCATCGTACTCTCCATCCCACCACAACATACAGAAAGGACGACCACAATGATGAGCGCTATGGTAATTATTGCAATCGTGATTGCCGGGTTGATCATCGTCGCTCTCATCGGATCGGGTATCTTCTGGTTTCTGGTACAAATCGGTGTCATCGTGCAAAAAGCGGTTGAGCCGCCGACCAAAGACTTCGGCAGCTACTCACTCGATCAAGGTCGTGATGTAGACGAACATCGGTAGTGAGGATACTCATGCAGAGCAAGCGTGAACGTGAAGCAATCATTGTGGGGAGTGCGGTTGGCACAACCGCTTTCATCATCAGTGTGATGTTGGTTGGTCAACCGCTCTGGATCAATCTGCTGGTCGTGATTGTAGCTGGTAGTGCTTTGTGTGGTCTTGCAATTCTCTTCGATTAGCTACGCATCGGTTCTAGATTCAGGATACACTGCTATCCGCTTATCGAACTGATACTGCGTTAGGCGCTCCATCCGTGCAATCACCTCACGCAGCACTCGTGGCTTATCGATGGTGAGCAAAACGCGATCACGCATCAAGATGCGACCATCCACAATCACTGTACGCACATCGGCGGGCTGACTACTGTAGAGGAGCGCTGCTGCCGGATTGTGTATCGGCTGGGTATGCGCGGTCGCGTACTGGATCAAAGCCAGATCGGCACGCGCACCGGGTTGCAAAACACCAAGCCCTGCCCACTGTAAAGCTTGCGCGCCAGCAACGGTCGCCAACTCGAGCACCGTTCCAATCGGCATGACCCGTGCATCGCCGGTGCGCAGTTTTTCGAGCAGTGCAAGTAACCTCGCCGATTCGAGCACATCGTAGGTATTGTTACTTGCCGCCCCATCACTCCCCAGTGCGACCGTTACCCCTGCTGCCCGCATGGTTGTCACCGGTGCAACACCTATCCCTAGCTTCATCTCGGTCTTCGGTGTGACTGCAACCGCCACTCCATGCGTCGCAAGGATGGCAATATCTTCTGGTGAGACATGAGCAACGTGGGCAGCCAGTGCCGGCCCGGCAAACAATCCCGCATCATACGCTACCATCACCGGTGAACGACCATAGGTAGCGATACTCTGTGCCACCTGCCCGGCCGTCTCGGCTAAATGAATGTGAATTCCTACTCCCAACTCACGCGCCGTTCGCGCGATGCGGCCCAAGAACGAAGGGGTACAGGTATAGGGCGAGTGTGGCCCCATCCAAACCCGAATGCGATCACCGGCAGCACCATGCCACTGCTCGGTAAATCGGCGCGCACTGTTAAGCTGGGTATCCTCATCAGCACCGGAAAAGAGCGTCCACGCCAACAGGGCACGCATTCCCGATTCCTGAACCGCTTGAGCGATAACATCCGTCGTAAAATAGTGATCGGCGACGCATGTCACCCCGGCTTCAATCATCTCGGCCAGACCGAGTAACGTACCCCAATACACATCTTCCGGCGTCAGATTGGTTTCGAGCGGCCAAATAAAGCGGTTAAACCACTCTTCAATCGGTACATCTTCAGCCACCCCCCGAAAGAGGCTCATTGCGGTATGAGCATGGCTATTGATCAGACCGGGGATGGCTAGATGCCCCTCACCGTCAATCACCTCACGGGCGAGGCCGGAACTAATCGCAGGAGCGATCGCGCTAATGCGTCGATCGGTGATGGCAAGGTCGTGGCGGGGCAGAATGGTAGGAGCGCCATTGGCGATCTGGAGAACATCGACGTGCTGAATAAGAAGATCGTACATAGCGTGCCATTTCTTGCATCAGCGTGGGCTTAGAATTATTGTAGCCGGAAAGAAGTATCTTGGCAAATCGACCAAAGTTTGCCAATATTGAACGTATGTGCTATAATTAACACAGCGCCGGCACTGCACCAATAGACAGGCATCGGGCGCAATGGGACGAGAGAGTACGGAGAATTGGAGGATGATCATGCCGGCCAAAACCACCGCCCCCAGTGAACGCAGCGTCACCCGCACCTATCGCACCGCCATCAAACTCGGTGACGATTTCATCACCATTGAAGAGACGATTACGCTTCCGCTCGATGCAAGCCCCGAAGATGTACAACGAGCTGTGGAACTCGGCTGGCGTATTTTCCATCAGCAACGCGAAGCCGTCGAGCAGCAGATTGCCCAGATTCGCGAGCAACATCCGACTTCGACGCCGATAACCGTGCGCGATCCGGATGCACCTGCCAGCGAACGGCAACGTAACTTCATTGCCTCTTTACAACAGACGCTCGGCTGGTCAAACGAACAATTAGCCGCGTTTGCCCATCAGCTCGGCTACGACTTAGTATCGCTCAACAAAGGCCAAGCCTCAGCTTTTATCGATGAGCTACGCCGCCAACAAGAAGAACAGCAGCGACTGGCCGTAGCCGAAGAGCGCGCCCGTTATGCCCACCAGCCGATCAACGATCGACAACGCAATGCTATCACCAACCTCGCCCGTGAACTCGCACTTGATACCAATACCGAAATCCAACGCCGGTTCAATGCTTCGCTCGACCAACTGACCAACGAACAGGCAGCAATCCTGATCAATGAATGGCAAGCTATGCAACGTGCTTCCCGTGATACTCGGCGCTGATCAATGTCTGACGCAAACATCCATGTGATGAAAACTGCCGTGCCCCGTCTTGCACACGGGATGGTCGGGACAACCCATCGGTTGCTCTACGCCCCTGCACGCTACACCCCTCCCTCCCCTGCACCAACCGTCGGGGCTGCTCTGCACGCACACCCCTCCCTCCCCTGCACCAACCGTCGGGGCTGCCCTGAACACCGCCTACCACACCACCGCATCCCATACACCAGCGGTCGGGGTAACCAACGGTCGGCTTTTTCGGTTGCTTTGAGTGACAAGACGCCGGTATGCATCCCATACACCAGCGGTCGGGGTAACCAACGGTCGGGGCAACTCGCTGAATCGCCCTATCCCTGAACGCCACACCAACCGCCGAACACCGTCATGCTTCACGCTCGTCCCGCGACCCTCTGCAATGATCCCCTACCTTGACATCGCTCCAACATCGCGTTAGACTGAAGCTATAATGAGCGCTTACCGCATTGCAATGCCTTAAGAGACTGCAATGGATCAGCCGTTGCCGACCAGAATAGTACCTGCCCGCCGGACGTTGATGTGGCGCATCCTTGAGTGGCTACTGGTGCTGTGTACATTGGCCGGGCTAGTTGCTACCATTGGCTATGGCATACTCCTGTTAGGTAATCAAGTATTTGCCGAACGCATCTATCCCAACATTAGTGTGCACGGTTTACCGATCGGTGGTATGACAAGGGCTGAAGCCCGCGCAGCCCTCCAACGTCGCTACGCCGATTTCTTAGCCGCGCCGGTAACCCTCAGCTTCGATGGGCAACTCTGGCTACCGGCAGCCGAAGACCTTGGTCTCAGGTTGGCCATCGATGAGGCGCTCGACACTGCTTTTGCACTCGGTCATCAGCCCGATTGGGAAGCAAACCTCCGTCTCGCTGCAGCAACATGGCAACACGGTATTGATTTGCCTTTACACCTGCAATTTGATCAGCGCGTAGCCCAGATCACGTTGCGCGCTATCGCTGCCGAAATCGATCGAGCACCTATCGATGCTAGCGTCGAGCTGCGCAACAACATCATTATTGTTGGTACCGAACAGTGGGGACGCCAAACCCTAATCGATGAAACTATCGCTGATATTGCCGCCGCCGTCCAGAGTCTCCAGCCCCAAGAAGTGCCGATTCGTACTAGACAGCTTGAACCACGGGTACGCGACACCGATCTTGCACCGACGGTCACCGAGCTTCGTCTCTTACTTAGTGGCCCTATCTGGCTTGAAGGACGTGGCGGGCAATGTCCAAACGGGTGCCGTTGGGAATGGCCTACTACCCAGATCGCGACGTGGATCAAACTACGCAATCTGACGGCCGTCGATGGCCGCCCGGCTATGGCCGTCATGGTAGACCAAACAGCGATCCGTGCAGCACTCACTCCTATCGCTGCGGCTCTCCGGGAAGAAGGTGGTCTACCACGTGTTGACTGGAATAACGGAAATCCACGTATTCGCACACCCGGTACACCTGGCCGTGGCCTCGCCGTCGAGGAAGCGTTGGCCCGTATTAATGGAGCACTCTACGGCAACGAACGCACCGTCCTCCTCCCCATGCGCGAATTGCCACCACCAGTAAACCCTGATAACCTTGCTGCGCTCGGTTTGAGCGAACCGGTTGGGATTGGGGTCAGTTCGTTCCGTAACTCTGCCGAATATCGGATCACCAATATTCTGGCCGGAGCTCGGCAGATAGATGGCATCCTGATTCCACCCGGTGCCACCTTTTCGTTTAATACAACGCTTGGCCCGGTGATCCCCGAACGCGGCTTTGTAGAAGGTTTAGCGATTGTTGACAATCGCACGCAGAAAGAGTGGGGTGGTGGCCTTTGCCAGGTAAGTACCACCGTCTTCCGCGCCGCATTCTTCGCCGGTTTGCCGATCAGCGAGCGTCACGCCCACTCATTCCGCATTAGTTGGTACGAAGAACTTGGTGAACCACCCGGTCTCGACGCGGCAATCTTCACCGGTGTACATGATCTGCGCTTCGTGAATGATACTGGCGGCTGGCTTCTCCTCACCAGCAAGGTCGATCTGCATCGCCAACAATTGACGATAATTTTGTACGGTCCACCGAGTAACCGCCGAGTTGAATACTCGTACCGTATTCTCGAGCGCACACCGGCCCCTACCCAACCATTATATGTCGACGATCCTTCCCTCCCATCTGGCGTTATCCGCCAAACCGACACAGCCCGCGATGGTCTGCGGGTCGAGATCTATCGGACGGTGTATACCAACGGTGAAGTCAGCCTACGAGACACCATCCCGACCACCTTCCAGCCGTGGCCTAACATCTTTGTGCGTGGTACCGGTCGGTAAAACTCACCTGTCGCCTAACATGTTGACTGCGTCGCTAGATTGTCAAACTCTGCTATACTAAGACAGAGTTGCTTGCGCAACTACTCTCGTGAATACTATCACGACCAATAATGAAAGGTGTAGGGGAATGAAAGCGCGCGAGATCATGACCCGTGATGTGATCTGCATCGCCGATGATGCCTCTATTGAAGATGCCGCTCGCCTGATGGCACGCAACCGAATCAGCGGCCTACCGGTGATCAACAGCCATGGCATGCTCATCGGTCTCGTCACCGAACACGATCTGATCGCGAAAGAAGGGCGCACGGTGAAAGAAATTATGACCCGTAGCGTCATTAGCGTCAGTGCCGATACCGAGGTGGAACAAATCCAACACCTGCTCACCAACCAACGTATCCGGCGAGTACCGGTCGTCGAAAACGGCAAAGTTATCGGTATTGTCAGCCGGTCTGATCTAGTTCGCCAAATTGCAATGCGTTGGGTTTGCGGGGTCTGTGGTGAGATCGTCCGCTCACTCGACGCACCCAAACACTGCCCACGTTGTGGCGCTGATGCTAACGCTTTTACTCACGAAGTCGTGCCACCGGGGATGTAAGGAGAAAGCAGGAGAAGGGGAATACGAAGCACGTGATCGGTGACGCGCCATGGGAGGAGGGCGCAGCGCCTCACACGAAGAGAGTAAGATTAAACGAGCAATGAGAGGAGCGGGAGCCATCACTCGATCGCACTGATCCGTAACTCTATCCCTTTGCCGCTCTCACATCTTGTTTTCTTCTTACTCTGTCCCCTTCACCATGCACGTGACTGCATATTGGGCACGCACCAGGACCTCTGGGAGCGTGCCCAGCATCTGAAAGGAGACCCACTTATGACCAATGTAGCCGAAACGGCTCAGCCTCTGCTTGAGCGCGCAACCGCCGATGAGCTAAAGCACTACTACTACCAAATGCTACTCATCAGACGATTTGAAGAGCGCGCCGGTGAAATGTACGTCAAAGCCAAAATTGGCGGATATTGCCACCTCAATCTTGGTGAAGAGGCCACTATTGTTGGCCTCATGGCTGCCCTCACTCCAGACGACTACATTTTTACTAATTATCGCGAACATGGTTACATTATTGCCCGCGGTGTCTCTCCCGGTCCAGTCATGGCCGAGTTGTTCGGTAAAGAGACCGGTGTCTCCGGTGGACGCGGCGGGTCGATGCACTTATTTGACCGCAAGACCAACTTTATGGGTGGTTACGCGATTGTCGGTGGTCAAGTCCCACTTGCCGTCGGTGCGGCCTATGCGTTGCGCTACCAGGGCAAACCCGGTGTGGTCGTCGCGCAAATGGGTGACGGAACAACCAACATTGGCGCCTTCTACGAGTCGCTCAATCTGGCGAAATTGTGGAAGTGCCCGGTTCTCTTCTTTATCGTCAATAACGGCTACGGTATGGGCACCTCTGTTGAAGCCGGTTCATCGGAACCAGACTTATGGAAGAAGGGCGCATCGTTCCGTGTGTACGGCGAGCGTGTCGATGGCACCGACGTCCTTGCCGTGCGCGATGTTGTGCGTCGTTTACGTGCCCGCGCCGAGGCTGAAGGTGAACCGGCCATTATCGATGCGGTTAGCTTCCGTTTCCGCGGTCACTCGGTGATCGACGCCGACCGTTATCGTGATCCTGAGGTTGTACGCCGTGGACGAGAGCTGTACGATCCGATCCGCAAATTCGCGACACTCCTGCTCGATCATAGGGTCATCGACGATGGATGGCTGAAGAGCGTGACCGAACGGATAGAGCGAGAAGTGCAAGAAGCCATCGATTTCGCGAACAATAGTCCCGATCCTAAGTTCGAGGATCTCTACAAGTATATGTATGCAACGCCGGTACCCAATACGCCAACCGCCGAGGATGCGATTCGCGCGGTTAAAATTAACCACGGTGAGTTTTAACGGTCGGTTCGGCATTGGTACGAAATCAAGGATGTCTGAAAGGATAACGAGGTTGCTATGCCTGTGATTACCTATCGTCAGGCGCTGAATGATACGCTTGGCGAAGAATTAGCTCGCGATCCGAACGTCCTTCTCATGGGAGAAGAGATCGGCGTCTTTCAAGGTTCATATCGTGTGACCGAGGGATTACTCGCTGAGTTCGGTCCCAAACGAGTAGTTGATACGCCGATTGCCGAAGAAGGTTTTGTCGGAGTCGCCATTGGTGCTGCCATGCTCGGTCTGCGCCCAGTGGTCGAGATTATGACCATCAACTTTATCTTGGTAGCCATCGATCAAGTTGTCAATCATGCCTCGAAAATCCACTATATGTTCGGTGGGCAGGTGAGTGTACCGCTCGTGATCCGCACCCCATCCGGCGGTACCGGCCAATTGGCGGCTACCCACTCACAGTCGTTCGAGAACTGGTTTGCCTACTGCCCCGGCCTGAAGGTCGTTGCACCGGCAACCCCCTACGATGCCAAGGGGTTGCTACGGGCAGCCATTCGCGACGACGATCCGGTGATCTTTATCGAATCACTGGCACTGTACGATACGAAAGGCGAAGTACCCGAAGATAGCGATTATGTTGTGCCAATCGGTGTCGCCGAGGTCAAACGACCGGGGACCGATGTGACGGTCGTGTCGTATTCGCGAATGACGGCAATCGCGTTGCAGGTCGCGCAGCGTATGGAGCAAGAGGGTATCAGTGTCGAGGTCGTAGATTTGCGTTCGCTGCGCCCGCTCGACCGCCCAACCATTATCGAATCAGTAAAGAAGACTAACCGCGCTGTCGTCATCACGGAAGATTGGTACTCCTACGGCGTCACCGCCGAGATTGCAGCGACGATCCAAGAAGAGGCATTTGATTACCTCGATGCACCGGTCTACCGGGTAGCTGGTCTCGAGGTACCACTCCCTTATGCGAAGGAGTTATCAGCCGCCTCGAAACCGAACGCTAATAGTCTGATCTACGCTATTCGACAGGTCATGCGCGGTACGAAGCGCATGCGAGCATAAATTATGTAATGAATTACGGGAGGCTCCATGGGTGAGATAACCATGCCTCGTCTCTCCGACACCATGTCGGAAGGTACGGTGGGCCGCTGGTTGAAGAAAGTCGGCGATCAGATCGCGGTTGGCGATATCATCGCCGAGATCGAGACCGACAAGGCCACAATGGAATTGGAAGCGTTCGAGGCCGGTGTGCTTCAGCAGATTTTGGTACCCGAAGGCCAAACGGTACCAATCGGTCAGCCCATTGCGATTATCGGCGATGGTTCGGTGTCGGTAGCCACTCCTCCAACCACACCACCGGCGTCAACCACACCTACTTCGTCACCGGCACCGACTCCAGCAACCACTGTTGCCAGCCCACCAGCGCCGACTCCAGCAACCACTGTTGCCAGCCCACCAGCGCCGGCAACCGCCACCGATGACAATGGCCGCATTAAAGCATCACCGGTTGCCCGCCGGCTCGCCGAGGAATTGGGTGTCGATCTCCGCCAGGTGGTCGGCACCGGTCCTGGCGGTCGCATTATCAAAGAGAATGTCGAAGAGTTTGCTGCGCGTCGTAGCGTTGTGACACCTGCAACGGCACCCACCCCCGCCCCGGCGCCCACTCCAGAACCGGCCCGTCCCGCTACACCTGTGACAACACCGGCGCCTGCCTTGGCCGGCGCTGAACCGTTGAGCCGGATGCGCAAAGCCATTGCTCGCGCTATGAACGAAAGTAAGCCGGGTGTACCTCACATCTACCTCACAATAGAGGTCGATGTTGATGCGCTGATGGCGCTGCGTGAGCAGATCGCGGCAAGTGGTATGCGCGTCTCCGTCAACGATCTCGTTGTCAAAGCGTCAGCCAAAGCGCTAGCGAAAGTGCCGGCTATCAACGTCAGCTTTAGCCAGACTGCCGACGGTCAGCCGGGCATTGTGCGCCACAGCCAGATCAACATCGGAGTCGCCGTCGCTCTCGATGATGGTTTGGTCGCACCGGTTGTGCGCGATGCCGATAAGAAGAGCGTGAGCACGATTAGTGCCGAGATCCGCGATATGGCGCTCCGGGCACGCGAAGGAAAAATTAAGCAGAACGAGCTTGAAGGTGCTACCTTCCAAGTCACCAATCTTGGTATGTTCGGCATCATCGAGTTCGGCTCGATCATCTCGGTGCCACAAGCTGCCTCGCTTGCAGTGGGTACGGTTCGTAAAGTACCGGTCGTTCGTGACGATCAGATCGTGATCGGACAGGTGATGAACCTAACACTCAGTGCCGATCACCGTGTGATCGACGGTGCCGTCGGTGCGCAGTATCTGCAAGAGCTGCGAAAGTTGCTCGAAGCACCGATGAGCATCATCGTTTAAGTGAAGGTGAACGCAACGGCGCATCGATCTCACACAACTTGCTGCATTGTTGTACATTTGCACTCCCGCCGGGGGCACACTGCCGCGCCCCCCTACGCTTGGCGACCATTGCGCTCCGCCAGGGGCGCACTGCTGGGCTCCCTCCGCCATTGCACTCCCGCCGGGGGCACACTGCCACGCCCCCTACACTTGGCGACCATTGCGCCTTTGCGTTACCGCGTCACCCACACATTACACCTTCGCTTTTGTCTATGAGGAGAAACATCTATGACACTCACGCTTCCAGCCGGACCACTAGTCGAAACCGATTGGCTAGCCGCCCATCTCGATCACCCACACCTACGCATCGTCGATATGCGTGGTACCGTCTTACCACCCACCGCCCCGAAACCCCACTACTTTGCCCGTCATGAAGACTACGCTCAAGGGCACATCCCTGGCGCCGTCTATATCGACTGGACCCGTGATATTGTCGATCTCGACGACCCAACACCGGTACAAGTCGCCCCACCGGAGAAAATTGCTCAGGAGCTAGGCAAACGCGGCATCGGCGACGATTCGGTGGTTGTCGCCTACGATGACTGGTACTCAATGTTCGCCGGGCGACTGATGTGGGTACTACGCTATTACGGGTTTGAAAACGTGCGGATTCTCAACGGTGGGTTAGTCAAATGGATGGCCGAGGGGCGTCCACTCACGACCGAAGTACCCAATTATCCTCCGGCCACATTCACGCCACAACCACAACCTCACCTCCGCAAAACTGCCGATCAAGTCTTACAAGCTCTCGGCAGCGATCTACTCTTGATCGATGCCCGTAGTGAACAAGAATATCGCGGGTTTGAATCACGAGCTGCCCGCGGTGGGCATATTCCCGGCGCCCGGAACATCTTTTACCAGAGTCTCGTGAGCGGACCACACCAGACCTATCTCTCTCCCGACCAACTCCGCGAACGTTTTCGCGCTGCCGGCATCGATCTCGACACTATCGGTGATCGCGAAGTTGTTGCATACTGCAATGGTGGTGTCTCGGCAACACCGACAGCCATCGCCTTCGAGCTGATAAGCGGTCGCCGCGTTGCTATCTACGATGGTTCGTGGAACGAGTGGGGGAACGATCCCGACAAGCCGCTCGAACAGTAGTTTCATACAACGAAGCTTTACGATTAGACATCGTATGGTGTATCATCGTACCATTCATGTAACGGCTTCTTGCAGATCATTGGAGCAGGTAGTATGACGAACAAACCGTTTGCAGGTAAAGTCGCACTTGTCACCGGCGCTGCATCAGGCATCGGGCGAGCCAGCGCATTAGCATTCGCTCAGCAAGGGGCAAAAGTAGTCGTGGCCGATGTTAATGTGAGCGGGGGCGAAGAGACGGTTCGCATGATCGTAGATAACGGCGGAGAAGCAATCTTTGTCGCCACCGATGTCTCGCGAGCAGCGGAAGTAGAGGCGTTAGTCCGACAAACCGTTGCCCACTTTGGCCGGCTCGACGTCGCTCACAATAACGCTGCCATTGAAGGTGCATTAGCGCCAACCGCCGCCTATTCCGAAGAAGATTGGGATCGCACCATCAACGTAAACTTGAAGGGCACATGGCTTTGTATGAAATACGAGATTTTGCATATGCTCCAACAAGGTGGTGGTGCGATTGTCAATACCGCGTCCGTTGTCGGATTGGTAGGCACAATCGGTCTACCGGCATACTGCGCCGCAAAAGGTGGTGTCGTCCAATTAACGAAAGCTGCTGCTCTCGAATACGCAAAAGCCGGCATTCGCGTCAATGCGGTCTGTCCCGGTGCCACCCACACGCCAATGCTCAACCGTCTCATGGTACAACCGGGAGCCGAAACCGGGATGCTGGCGACCATCCCTCTGGGCCGGATCGGTAATCCCGAAGAGATAGCCGCAGCAGTGGTCTGGCTCTGTTCGGATGCCGCATCGTATGTCACCGGTCATATTATGGTGGTCGACGGTGGTATGATCGCTCAGTAGCAACTCGCTGCTACTGTATACAAAATGAGCGCGAGGTAGCAACCACTCACGACAATCACCAATACCAAAACCACCTAACGGTAACAGACCGATTGTATTCCATTAACAAACCTTCCACACCTACAAATAGGTGTGGAAGGTTTTCATCATCGTATAATCCCATTGCCAACAATGCATGAACGTCAACCGCGGGGATCATCACACCCGTTCTAAGACGCTCAAAATCACATTGGGGAAAATACCTAATACCAACACGCCCACCACAGCGACACTTAATGCTGCCGCAATACCGCGTGGCATCGTAACCGGTGTCGGATCAATTGCCGGCTCGATAAACATCACCTTCAGCAAACGCAGATAATAGTATAAACTGATGATGGTGGTAATCACGGCAATAATCACCAGCCACGTCGCCCCACTCTGCCAACCGGCCATAAAGATGTAGAACTTAGCAAAGAAACCACCAAGCGGCGGAATACCGGCCAGCGAGAGAATACAGACGGTAAACAGTAGTGCCAGCGGTAAGTTACGGCGCGAGAGACCACGTAGGTGATCAAAATCGTCGCCACCGGTCTGGTGACCGATCAAGGCTAACGCACCAAACGCACCCAAATTCGTCAGGCTATAGATGATCAAGTAATACAGCAACGCCACCAACCCCTGCTCACGGTCGAAGGGTTGCGCCGCCGCCCACGCGAGCAATCCCAGCACAACAAAGCCGGCATGCGCAATGCTCGAATAAGCCAGCAGTCGCTTCACGTTCGTCTGTGGCAATGCCGCCAAATTCCCGATTACAACTGTCAGCAAGGCCAGCACTGCCAACACCCCCGTCCAACCACCAGCCTCATCTCCAAACACCGGTGCGCCAACGATTGCCGGGAACGTCTTCGTCAACAGACGGAACAGCAGAATAAACCCCGCCGCCTTCGACGCCGTTGAAATAAAGGCGGTAATCGGCGTCGGTGCGCCTTCGTACACATCAGGCGACCAACCGTGGAAGGGAACAATCGCCAACTTATACCCCATCCCGGCTATGATGAAGAGCATCGCCAACGTTATCAAGCCACCACTAGCCGTAAACGCACCAACCCTATCAAACCGGGTCAGATCATTGAAATTGGTCGCTCCACCCACACCGTTCAGTGCCGCACCAAACGCCAAACTTATTCCATACAACAAGATTGCCGATGAGATGGCACCAAACAAGAAGTATTTCAAACCTGCCTCTGCCGACCGTGCATCATTATGGAAATAACCCGCCAACAGATACAACGGGATAGAGGTCAGCTCGATTGCCAGATAGGCCAGCAGAAATTCATTTGCCCCAACCATCAAGCACATACCGAGTGAAGCGAAGATAATGAGCGCATAAAACTCACCCGGATGTGCATTTGGCCGCACATCGGTGCAGAGTAAACTCGTCAGAAAAGCAGCGCCAATGATCAACAGACGCGACACCATCGTCAGATGATCGGCGATAAAGACTCCGGCAACTGCATCATCACGTGGCCCACCACCTTGTAAATTACGGATCAGATTGGTAAAGAAGTTAACCGGCGCTGTCTCCAGCAATTGGTAGACGTAACCGCTCTGCAAGAGAGCGACAACAAACACCATACCCAACCCGATAGCCGTCAGCGACGCCGATGACTTGACCCGCTCTAGTTGCGCTTCCGGCGTACGTCCCCACCGCTCAAGAATGTCGGATCCTAGCACCAATAGAGCTAGTACTAACAACAGTATCTCCGGCAAGAGACGCGGGATGTCGGCCAGTTGAAACATACGTCCCTCATTGCTCTATGCTAACAACCAATCGCAAATCTATGCCTTTGCGCTCTCGGCGCCTTGGCGTTACCCCTCCGCACCTTTGCGCTCTCGGCGCCTTGGCGTTACCGGGTTACCTTAACGCGACCGCCACTTCACTCAACCGCGCTGCCAACGGACGCACTGCGGTATCGATCAACTCCGTCATCCACGCCGGGTACAAACCCAACCCCACCAACACCACAGCCAAAATCAGAGCACCACTATACTCCTGCCACGTTAGCTTCGGCAGATGTAAAAACTCCGGATTCTTAACCTCATCGTAGAAAACCGCCCACACTGCACGCAGAATATACGCCCCAGTCATCGGAATACTCAGGGCAGCGATCACTGCTACCAACGGATACCGCTCCCAGACCCCGATGAAAATATTGAACTCGGCCCAGAAACCGGCCAATCCCGGCATACCCATCGACGAAAGGCCACCGAGAATGAACATAGCTGCGGCAAACGGCATTACCCGACCCAAACCACCCAACTCTGGCAACTGGCGAGTATGGGTACGGTCGTAAATCATCCGGCCCACCACTGCAAAGAAAAGCGCCGTCATAATTCCGTGCGCAAACATCTGCAAAACGGCGCCCATCAGGGCGATTTGCGTACCGGCAGCGAGTGCCATCACCACCAGACCCATATGGCTTACCGACGAGTAGCCAATGATAAACTTAGCATCGCGCTGCACCATCGCAATACTGGCACCGTACACGACGTTAAAGATGGTGAAGATAACGATAATCGGCAACCAATCACGGGCACCCACCGGCATCAACCACATCGCCGCTCGCAGACAACCATACGCACCGAGCTTCATCAACACGCCAGCGTGGAGCATACTCACCGCCGTCGGTGCCGCCACGTGACCGGTCGGACTCCACGTATGAAAGGGGAACATACCGGCCAGTACGCCAAACCCGATAAACAGCGCCGGGAAGAGTAACCGTTGCAGATCACCGGCAATGAAACCCTGTTCGGCCAGCACCAGCATATTAAATGTGCGCAAACCGCTACCGAAGTACAGGCCGATCATACCGATGATAACCAACGCGCTACCGGCCATCAGAAAGAGGGTCAGCTTCATCGCACCGTATTCTTTGCGCGTACTGCCCCAAATGCCGATCAGCAAATACATCGGCAAGACCGCCAATTCATAGAAGACAAAGAAGAGAAAGAGATCGAGCGCACTAAACACTCCATACACACCGGTAGTAAGTAATAACAACCAAACCCAATACTCCTTAGTGCGCTCTTCAATATTCCAACTCATCAGCGCGCCGGTAAAAATAACGATACCGTTGAGCAACAGCATCGGCAAACTAATCCCGTCGGCGCCGAGCAAATAGCTTATACCGAGCTGGGGAATCCAGTCGAGCTGTTCAACAAACTGGAACCCGCCTTTGACCGGATCGTAAGCCAAAAAGACCAGCAGTGACAAGATCAGCGAAAGCAGTGCAAAGCCGGTCCCGACAATGCGCATCACATCCGGGTAACGGTCTGGAATGAACGCGATAATGATGGCCGGAATCAACATACTGAGCCATATCAAGCTCAGCCACGGCACATCAGCGGAAAGCGTTATCAGCCCCATGCAATCACCTTTGCGCAATCCATCCGTCCTCAACGGGTGGTTCGACTCAATGATGGTTCATCCTGCCAGTACTCGCGTAAAGATCACCACCAACTGCGCGGCTGCGGCATTGCCCAACGCCATCAGCGGGCCAGGATACACACCGATTGCCAACGAGAGGGCCAAAATCGGCGCCATTGTCCAGAACTCTTGCGGTCGCAGATCGGTAATGGTGCGTGGCATCCCAACAGCCGGACCAAGAAAAATGCGCTGGAACATTAATAGCAGCGCCAGTGCAGTCACAACCAACCCTATCACGGCCAGGGCGGTAAAGAAAGGCAACGTCGCCCATGCGCCACGGAAGATGAAGAACTCGCCGACAAAACCGGCCAAACCGGGCAAGCCAAGATTGGCAAAGAGGGCAATCCCCATCACACCGGCAAAGGTCGGAGCACCGGCTCGCAAACCACCTAATCCACTCAATTCCCAACGACCGGTACGCTCGTGCAGCGCGCCGGCAAGATAGAACAGCGCACCGGTACTGAGACCGTGAGCTACCATCTGAACCAATGCACCGTTGATTGCACTTGTGCGCGCATCGATCCCCGCTTCACCCGCTGCGGCAGCCCCGGCAATCGCCAGCATCACATAACCCATATGGTTGATCGACGTATAGCCGATCAATCGCTTTACGTCGCCGTCGACCTGCCCCAACGCACCGAAGGCGCCTGCTACAACGCCTACTACCGCCAACGCAGCCAGCGCTGGAGCAAAGTATTGGGCTGCATCGGGCGTAAAGGGAAGCAGGAGCCGCAGCATACCATACGCCCCCATCTTGCTCATCACCGCCGAAAGCAAAATACTGGCCGCAGTCGGCCCTTCGGCATAGGCATCGGGGAGCCACGTGTGGAACGGCCAAACGGCAAGCTTGATGGCGAAGGCGATAAAGATGGCCCACATCGCAATGCTGCTGTACAGCAGTGGATAACGGCCAAGCGCATTCGTCACCCCAAGCTGGTCGAGATAGGCAAAGAGAATATCTCGCAGGTTGCCGGTTACCCCCTCGACCGGCAAGCCCTGACCCAACCGTCCAAGCGCAATCAGGTCGAAGGTCGGATAACCGGCCTGCCGCATTGCCAGAT
Source organism: Chloroflexus sp. (assembly GCF_056331925.1). Lineage (NCBI taxonomy): Bacteria > Bacillati > Chloroflexota > Chloroflexia > Chloroflexales > Chloroflexaceae > Chloroflexus > Chloroflexus sp. The sequence goes on along the minus strand of NZ_JBWGQH010000004.1, from coordinate 18,191 downwards.
ATATCACCTGGAAGAGTAACAACATGCCCAGCGAGCCGGCCATCGTATACACAAAGAACTTAAAGGCAGCATAGCGACGTTGTTCGCGCCCCCAGTTTTGGATTAAGAAAAAGGCCGGTACTAGACTAAATTCCCAGAAGATGAAGAAGAAGAAGAAATCGAGCGCGACGAAGTAGCCCAGCATCGCTGCCTCGAGCAGTAGCAGTAACGCCAAATGAGCATGTACCCGCTCACTTACTCGCCAACTCGCAACGACTGCCACCGGCGTCATCACTGCCGTCAGCAACACCAGGGGCATACTCAGCCCGTCAACCCCGAGAAAGTAATCAACCCGGATCGCCTGTATCCACGACACCCGCTCAACCAACTGTACGACACCTTGCCCACTCGCTACCGCTTGCGGATCAAACCGTACCCAGATCAAGCCGGCCAAGAGCAACGGCACCCCCGTCCACGCCAGTCCCCCCGCTTTGACCGTCCGTTCATCGAGCTTCATCAACCACGCCAAACCGATCAGCGCGATCCCAACCAATGGCGACAACACCAGTAGCGTCAACCACGGCACACCATCGGCGGCAGGAACGAGATACTCCGGCAGATTCATAGCACTATCGTCCAACTACATACAGCCAAAATACAACCAGCGCCAACAGACCACTAAAGACATAGATCAGATAATCTTGCGCTTTACCGGTCTGCAACCGACGCGCCTGACGGCCACTCCCCTGCGTACCACTCGCCAGTCCGTCCGGTCCGTCATTGAGCAACGTATCGTCAACGATGAAATTGACCTTACCTAAACCAAAGGTAAACCGACCTACGCCATCAACAAGTCCATCAATGAGCTGCCGGTCGAGCAATCCCCATGCAGCAGCAAGACTGGCTGTCAAACGACCAAAGATTGCTGCATACAGTTCATCGATCCGATATTTCGTATGTAGGACAGCAAACAGCGCAGGGGCACGCACTTCAAGCGGATCGCGTTCATCGGCGCGTGCAAAGGCACCGCGATAGCTATACCAACCTACGGCGATTCCGGCCAGCGCAATCAACAACGAGAGACCGGCCACGATCGGATCAAGCTTCGCCGCCTCTTGCCCCCATAGCGTTGCCAGCCAGTGACCAAACGGGGTATCGAACGGCAGATTCAATGCACCGGCAGTAAGCGCAAAACTCGCCAAGATAACCAGCGGGGCAATCATTCGCGGATCTTCATGCCAATGCTCACCGTGATCATCGTGATCATCTGGATAGTGAGCAGAGCCATGATCAGCGTAGGTTAACGACGCATCAGGATTGACAAACACCACCGGATGCACACCACGATACTCGCCGAAGAAGACCAACCACCACTGGCGAGTCATGTACACTGCGGTCAGAAACGCGGCTGCACTCAGGGTCAGATAGACGGCCAGATTGTGCTTGAAGGCGTCCAGCAAAATTTCATCTTTACTCCAGAAACCGGCAAACGGCACGATACCGGCCAGCGCCAGATAACCGGCAGTATACGTCCAGAACGTCCACGGCAAGCGGGTGCGCAGTCCACCCATATTGCGAATGTCTTGCGCCGTCTGCTGAGCGGCATACGCATCGGTGTGATGGATCCGCTTTATTGCCGGTTGCTCCTCCATTGCGTGAATAATCGAACCCGACCCAAGAAAGAGCAGCGCCTTGAAGAACGCATGCGTGATCAGGTGGAACATTGCCGCGACCCAGCCACCCACACCAAGTGCCGCCACCATAAAGCCGAGTTGCGAGAGTGTGCTATAGGCCAGAATGCGCTTAATATCGAACTGCGCCAGTGCAATCGTCGCCGCAAAGAGCGCGGTAAATGCCCCGATAAAGGCTACTACTCCCAACGATGTCGGATCGGCAGCAAAAATGGGGAACGTGCGTGCAACCAGAAATACACCGGCAGCCACCATCGTCGCCGCGTGAATGAGGGCTGACACCGGCGTCGGGCCTTCCATTGCGTCGGGTAACCAGACGTGGAGCGGGAATTGGGCCGACTTACCAACCGTACCGCCAAAGATGAGGAGAGCAATCCCGGCAGCATGGCTCAAACCGAGGACTCCGGTTTCGTTCGCCAACCGTTCGAGGAGTGGTGGAAAGAAGATACCTCCCTCCTCATTGCCGAAGGAGATTCCACCGGCTTGGGCGTAGAGATAGACAATACCGAGCAAGAGTAACACATCACCGATGCGCGTCGTGATAAATGCTTTCACCGCCGCGCGGGCAGCACTGGGTCGTTCATAGAAAAAACCGATCAACAGATATGAGCAGAGCCCCATGATCTCCCACGCCATAAAGAAGAGGAGAAGATTATCGGCCATGCTCATCAGCAGCATTGCCGCCGTAAAGAGCGCGATAAAGCTAAAGAAGCGACTCTGACGGGGATGAGAGGCCATATAGCCGATGGAGAAGAGGTGAATACACGTCGAAGCAATGGTGACCATCGCCAACATTGCCGCCGCCGCCCCATCGATGTAGATACCCATCTGCAACACCGTATCACCGGTCGGTGCCCACGCCCATCGCTGCACCACATTTGGTTCGGGAAATGCAAATGCGCCGTGTTCACCGTGGTGTCCGGCCAGTTGCATCAGTTGACCATCATGGAGGGCCCAACCACCGGCTACCGCAGCCAATAGTCCCAAAGCCAGCACGGTCGCTCCCATCATCAGCCCGGTCGCCAACCATGCACTGGCCATCGCTCGGCGTCGTATCGGGGTCAGCGTAATAATGGCACTTGCCACTAACGGCAACAGTGGAATCAGCCAAGCATTCTGGAGAAAAAATATCATACGCACTCCGGTTCAGATCAACCACACTCTTTAATGATTCACCCGACTGACTAAGCACCAACGCTACCGCCGGTCACCATCCTGCGCCAACGCTGTGCGCCCGCTGTCGACTGCGCTCACGCTGGTGGCGTATTGCCGGGTACGCCAACGCCACTGCCCGCAGGTGTGCACCAACGCCACTGCCCGCGGTTGGGTGCCAATGCTGCGTACCCGCGGTGCCAACCCCGTTGGCGCGCTATTAGCCGCGCAATCGATCAACTTCATCGGCATTGACCGTCACATAATGGCGATAGACAGCAATAACCATCGCCAACCCCACGGCCGCTTCAGCGGCAGCCACTGCAATAATAAAAATCGCAAAGGTCTGGCCGGTGATATAGCGTGGCTCAAAATAACGCCAAAACGCCACCAAATTAATATTGACGGAATTGAGCATTAGCTCAACCCCCATCAACACACCTATCAGATTACGCCGCGACAGCGCTCCAAACAACCCAATGCAGAATAGTGCGGCGGCCAGCGTTAGCACCGCCGGCAATGGCACTGCGTTCAGCATGTTCACACCTCATTCGCCGGACGTGTCTCGCGCGCTACCGGCTCAGCTTCAACCGGTTCAGGAAGCGGTGGTTGGTTAGTACCCGCCCGCAAACGCTTCAATTCCAACTCTTCAGCTAACGTCAGCACACGCCGCCGTCGTGCCCGCTCTTCGAAAGCGATCACGATGGCTCCGATCAGCGCTACCGTCAACAACACACCGACAACCTGAAATTGGAGCAGAAACTCATTGACAAAGCCGCGTCCCAACTCAGCCGGTCCGGCAATTGGCTCAGGCGTCCCTAATGGCGGTGCGGGCGGTACATTCCACTGCTGATTGATAAGAGTCGGCGCCATAACCGTCGCAAAGAGTAAGACGGAGATCGCCAAGACAATCGGCCAGCGCGTCGTGAGTTGGCGCATCCCTTCACCACTGATCTGGCGGGTCAGCATGATCGCAAAGAGGATCAGCACCGACACGGCACCGACATAGACCAATACCTGGACAACGGCCAAAAATTCGGCTTGAAGCAGCATGTACAGTGCGCCGACACCAAAAAAACAAGCGATCAGCCATAGCGCCGAATGGATAACATTCCGCACCGATACAACCATGACTGCCGCAACCAGAATGAAGAGGGCAATGACCCCAAACACAATTTGCACAACGATTTCCATCTCTTGTTCCCGCTGTCTGCATTACGTAACGCACAAGCGTGTACGTATGGCAATTTACACTGTCGCACTCAGCTCTTCCAGCTCAGCCCGACGCCGTTCGGCCCTCGTCATGCGCCACGCGTAACAATTGCGCTTGAACCGCTCAGCTCTTCCAGCTCAGCCCGACGCCGTTCGGCCTGTGACGCCGCATAGATCTGTGTCAACCACAGATAGACTCCAAGATTGATTGCCAGCGTGACCACAAACGCCGCCAGCCAGCGCAGCACCGGCGACCACCCGGCGGTGATCAGCATTCCTTCTGCCGGCCCCCAGCGAATAAATGCGACCCACAGCGCAGCACAAAAGAGGTTAGCCAGCGTGAGGGGAATGAGGAACTTCCAGCCGAAATCCATCAACTGGTCAATACGCAAGCGCGGGAATGCACCACGCAACCAGACCATAACAAAGAAGAAGAAGTAGGTCTTGAGCAGGAAGTAAAAGACGCCCAACACGCCGGCTAAAACGTTAAACACACCGTTGCCATTAGGGTTTGCCGGCGTTATCGCTTGCGCGTACAACCAGTTGACTCCCGGTCCCTGCCAGCCTCCAAAGAAGATGATCGCTGTAATCGCACAGAGGAGGAAATTCAACACATACTGAGCGAGGTAGAATAAACCGAACTTCATGCCGCTATATTCGGTCATATAGCCGGCAACGATTTCTGAGTCGGCTTCGGGAATATCAAAGGGGGTGCGCTCACCTTCGGCCAGTGCAGCAATAAAGAATGCGATAAAGGCTACGAACCCGACCGGCGTAAAGACAAACCAACCGAGGCCAAGATCGGGGATGCCAGGTAGATCACGATTGCTGATCAACAATCCCGATTGATAGGCAATGATCTCATTCAGCGAGAGCGAGCCGACGATGATGACGATGGCAATTAGTGATAGCACTGCCGGTATTTCATACGATACCATCTGTGCCACCGCCCGCATAGCACCAAGAAGCGAGAACTTGTTGTTGCTAGCCCAACCGGCCATCATTAGTCCGACTGCGCTGATCGACGACACGGCAAAGAAGAAGAGCAAACCGGTTGGCAGATCGACCGGCGTCATTCCCGGTCCCCACGGCACGACAGCGAACATCAGGACAGTTGGGGCAACGACCACACACGGGGCGAGAAAATGCACGATCCGATCGGCAGCCTGCGGCACGATGTCTTCTTTGGTAAACATCTTGACGCCATCGGCGATTGGCTGCCAGATGCCTTCGGGTCCAACACGATTAGGCCCGATCCGATCCTGCATCCGCGCAATAACGCGACGCTCGTAGTAGGTGAAAAAGAGCATCTGGAGTGGTGCGACGATCAACACAATGGTGACGATTAAGATGTAGCTTAGCAGACGCAACACCCACTCTGGCCATCCCCAGCCAAACGTACCGTTGATCAAGGCGGCAAGTATATCGTACATCGATCTCTCCGTAACAATTTAGTGAGGTTAACTGCCTAATGCTGCAAACTGTGTGCTACTCCGATGATGATTCATCACCTGATTGTTGTTTCTTCGCCGCATTGGCCGCCCGGATCGCAGCCAGCCGCGCCGCTTTGTCGGTGGGCGCCGCCGCCGGAGGCTCTGCCGATGGCTCCGTCGCCGCAGGTGTCGTCGACTCGCCCGCTGCTGCCCGCTTCGCTGCATTGGCCGCCCGGATCGCTGCAAGACGTGCCGCTTTATCGGTCGGTGGCGCCGCCGGAGGGTCCGCCGGTGGCTCCGTCGCCGCAGGTGTCATCGACTCGCCCGCGGCCGCCTGCTTCGCTGCATTGGCTGCCCGGATCGCAGCTAATTTCGCCGCTTTGTCGGTCGGTGGTGCAGATTCGGTAGCCGGCAACGCGCCATCACCAGCCTGCGCTCCCTTAGCAGCGCGGATAGCGGCTAGCTTGGCCGCCTTCTCTTCCGGTGTCAACTTGCGACCTTCTGTCGTCGGTGGTGTTGCCAGATCTGACGGTGCTGCCGGTGGAGTTTGGGCGGCTTGCGCCGCCAACTCAGCCCTTCGCGCCGCAATCCGCTCGGTCAGGTGAGGTGCAATGCCGATCACATCAGGGCGACGACGGATATTGCCTTGCAATTTCTTCAACGCACTTTCGCGCACCTCAGCCCACATCATAGGTGCAATCTTGGCATAATAGCTGATCGGACGATTGAGCTGCTCTTTATGCACCGTTAACCGAGCGTGATCGTCAGTTGAAAGTTCAAACTCGTGATCCATCTTGATCGCGTCGAAGGGACAGACTTCGGCGCAGAAACCACAACTCATACAGGCATCGTACTCGATAATGAACTCTGCCACCGCCGGCACCGGTTTACCGGTAGCCGGATCTTTCGCCTGCGTCATGTGGATCACCTGTGGCGGACAAATTCGCTCACATTGAAAACATGAGGTGCAGAGTTCGTGGCCAGTCTCATCGTCGTAGAGGAGGATCGGCATGTTGCGATAGGTTTCGGGAATACGTGCCCGTTCCTCTGGGTACTGAATAGTAAACGTACCGTGGATCTGGCTATAGCTCCGGTTGAGCTTAAACGACTCTTTCCAGTGCTTCCAAATCACGGCCATCCCACGCAGCAAGCCACCACCGCGCCGCACCCGCGTATCATCACGCTGCACTTCAATCACGCGCCCGCGCCGTATCTCTATCTCAAATGGAGGTACCGTCATCGATCCACCTCCCCCATCACAATATCAATGCTGCCAAGGATGACGACAATATCGGCAACTTTGTAGCCACGACACATATCGGCCAGTGGCGTTAGATTGATGAACGACGGTGCGCGCACTTTGTAGCGATACGGTCTTGTACTCCCGTCGCTGACCAGGTAGAAACCAAGCTCACCCTTCGGCGACTCGATGCGGGCATAGGCATCGCCAACCGGCGGGCGGATATTCTGGCGTGCTTTCGGATTGATATGCCCACCCTTGGCATCGGGTAACTGCTCGAGCACCTGCTCGATGATTCGCTTGCTCTGGCGCATCTCTTCGATCCGCACCAGAAAGCGGTCGTAGACATCACCAACCTTCCCAATAGGAATATCAAAATCGAACCGGTCGTAGACACTGTACGGCTCGGCTTTCCGTACATCGTAGGGAATACCCGAACCGCGCAGCACCGGACCACTCACGCCATACGACAGAGCCACTTCAGGCGGCAAAATGCCGATCCCCACCGCGCGCTGCAACAAAATTTCATTGTCGCGCAACAATCGCTCTAGCTCGTCGATATACGCCGGCAGAGCACGCAGCAGCTCACGGAGGTTGGGAATGAACTCTGGGGGCAAATCGCGCACGACCCCGCCGAAGCGGAAGTAATTGCACATCAACCGGGCACCGCTCGCCATCTCAAACAGATCGAGAATCTTCTCACGTTCGCGCATACCGAAGGCCAGCGGCGTTTGCCATGCCCCCATATCGTTGATCATAAAGCCGACCGCACTTGCGTGATTCAGAATACGGGTCAGCTCAACCATCAACACCCGGATGTACTCAGCCCGCTCGGGAACTTCGATCCCGGCCAACCGCTCGACCGCCATTGCATAGGCGTGATTGTTCGCCATGGAATTAAAATAGTCGAGCCGGTCGGTATACGGCATATTTTGCAGATATGAATTAGCTTCGGCGATCTGCTCGTGGTTACGATGCAGATAACCGAACACCGGTTTCAGATCAACCACCGTCTCACCGTCAACCGTTACCAACATACGAAACACGCCGTGGGTTGACGGATGTTGCGGTCCAATATTGACTTGCAGCTCTTGAGTTTGGAGCATAACGGCACCGGCTGGTAAGTAAAGGTTAGCAAACGAATACCACTACTGTTGGCAAACACGCATCATCATTCTCTCGACCGGCTCCCCTACCACATCGCTACTCTTCAGCGCCGAGATATTTATCACCTTGGCGAGGAAAATCTTTGCGCATCGGGAAGCCTTCGAACTCGTCCCACATATAAATGCGGTGCAGATAGGGATGACCGGTAAACACTATCCCAAACAGATCGTAGGCTTCGCGTTCGTGAAAATGTGCCGCCGGCCAATACGGCGTCAATGACGGTACAACCGGCTCATCGCGTGGTACGCGCACCCGCAACACAACACTCGAACCGCCGGCCGGATGGTAAAAGCGATAGACGATCTCGAAACAGCCGGCGTAAAGATAATCGACAACTGCAATGTCGGACAAGTAAGCATAGCCGAGCGTATCGCGCACGAAGAGCGCAGCATCGACCAACCGCTGAGGGCGTACCAACGGATCAGGTGGTGCAAACAGAGCGGCGGGAGGGCCATGCTTAGGCGGCGGCGAAATTGCGATCGGTTCTGGTTCGAGCAGCGCATCGGGCAGTGCCGCAGCCAATTTGGCTTTCAGTTCGGTAGACGTCAACTCAGGCATTGCTCACCTCACCTCGCTTGAGATCATCTGCGGCGATTTCCGGTGATACACCGCGAGCCTTCAACGCATGTTCCAGCTCGACTTCCGGATCCATAATCGGGAACTGACGCACCACTTCAGGATGTTCAATCTGACCTGATCGGTGTTCGCCATGACTCGGTGAGGTATAGGGGCTAAGTAACGGCAGGCCACCCACCGGATCGATCAATTTACCATCGATTTCCAAACCTTTGGCGCCAAACGTTGGCACCGGAAAATCGGTTGTCTGCGGCTTGTCCCCTTCGCCGTACCAACGTACTCGCCCCAACTTCTGGCGATCGATCTGTTCTTGGAGCGTCATCAGTGCATGGAGCAACGCCTCAGGCCGTGGTGGACAGCCGGGCACATAGACATCGACCGGGATCAGCAGATCGATCCCGCGTAATACGTTATAGCCATCGCGAAAGGGACCACCAGAGGTAGCACATGCCCCCATCGATATGACATAGCGCGGTTCGGCCATTTGGTTGTACAGCCGCACGACCTGCGGCGCCATCTTCTTGGTAACGGTACCGGCGACGATCATCAGATCGGCTTGCCGTGGCGACGCCCGAAACAACTCAGCGCCAAACCGCGCCACGTCGTAGCGGCTGAGGCCAAATGCCATCATTTCAATCGCACAACACGCCAATCCGAACGCCATCGGCCAGATCGACGAGCGGCGTCCCCAGTTATAAAACCGATTGACGGTAGTCAACAGGATACCCTGCCGCTCAAGTTCGAGCTGGTTTGGATCAATGTCGGCCATAGTCACACCCACTCCAGAGCACCTTTGCGCCATTCGTAGAGCAAGCCGGCAAATAACATGAGGAGAAAAATCGTGGCTGCAATGAGACCATACAGGCCTACTGAATTAAATGCTACTGCCCACGGATACAAAAAGACAACTTCAATGTCGAAGATCACAAAGGCGAGGGCATAGAGATAATACTGTACCTTAAACTGAACATGGACATCACCGATCGCTTCAAGACCGCACTCGTAGGTGCTCGTCTTGAGCGGGGTTGGTCGTTTGGGGCGTAGGAAGAAGGCCAGCACGAGTGGAATCAGTGGAAAGCTGATTGCAGCAATAAGGAAGATGCCTATCAGAGCATAGTCGGCGAGCATCGCCTCTCCTCCTAGTACGTGAATAGCGTGAAAGCAATGAGAAGTATATCACAAATTGTCTCGACAGATATACGCGCTCTGCAACCTAATCAATACTGTTTTGTGAAGAAATGAATGCACTGATTCGATAGAGATACGCAATACCGGCGCGCTCCAAACACCGAGACAGCGCTAGTAGAGATTGAACGCTAGCTTAACGAAGATCAACTGAAAATTATCTTATTCCAACCGTAGCTCAACCCGTCCAACCCGGATAGTATCACCGGGATGCACTTCGGCTAGGCCGGACACTTCAAATCCATTCAGGAAGGTACCGTTGGTACTGTTGAGGTCTTCGAGGATCCAGACATCACCTTGGCGGGCGAGACGTGCATGCTCACTCGACAGAAAGTTATCGTTCAGCACAATATCGCAATGCGGGCTGCGTCCGATAAGCGTCACCGGATTAAGGGGAAACACTTTACCGACCACAACCCCACTCTGACCAGATCGCGTAACGACCAGTTGGCCGTAGGAGTTAGCAGCCACCGGTGCAGCATGCGGACTGATCAAATCGCGGCGGATGACCTGTACCACTTGCCAGAGAAAGAAATAGAGCAGAAAGACAACCGCAACTCGGAGCAAGAGCAAGATAACGCCGATTGAGATGCTGGCGATATCGGAAATCATCGGCTAGCCCTCGCGAAAGATCAACTCAAGCCCCCCTAATGAAATGACATCACCATCGCGCAACGCGCGTTCGGCAATACGCTCACCGTTCACGAAGGTACCATTGGTGCTACCAAGATCCGTCAACCAGAACCGGCGCTGACGATAACGTAACTGCGCGTGTTTGCGCGAAACACGGGTATCTTCCAAGATAATATCGTTATCGAGTCCACGCCCAATCGAGACCATCGTCGTCGCAATCGGCAACGCCTGTGACGTATCACCGGTTTGCAAGAGCAAAAACGCACCTGAAGAGCGGCCGGCCGCCTGATCGCCCTGCATTATCTTAGTCATATTTGGCTGATCGACCTGATTGCTTCCCATCTCGGCTACGACCTGAATCGAGCGACGTGGCACCGCCGGGTCTTCAGCCAACACTACCCGCGGCTGTTCAAGCAGGACAAAATCACGTTCGGAGGCCAGTTCGCTGAGGTACGTCGCTAGCTCCTGCTCGAGCTGCTGACGTATCGGTTGAAAGGCGGCAAAATCTTGCGGATGGAGGTACGCTCGGTAGAAACTCGGTACGATCACCCGTTTCACGCTAATCCGTTGGTCACTCTCCATTGCCTTTTCAAGACGGCGGGCAATCTCAACCGGCTGGATCGAGCTGCGAAACATACGTGCCATCGATCCTTCTACCAGTTGTTCCATAAACTGTTCGAAGCGACGCAGCGCAGACATAGCTCCTCGTAAAGCTGTTCAGCCTGTGATCATGCCTCAACTACCGGTGCGCGTACCGGTTCGCCTAGATAGATCGGTTCAAGCGTGGCCAGATCATCGTAATGTCGTTCAAGATGACGCTGCCACGCTAATTCGGCCAAAAAGGAGGGCCGACGCAAACGAGCTGCCGGTGTCGGAAAGACGGCTCGTTCGCCCAGGCCACGTTGCAATCCGGCGATTGTCGCCGAGTCAAGATCACCACAAAAGAACGCCCCCTCACTTACCATAGCACAAAGCTCACTCAGTGTGAGGTTCCGATCCGGCCCAAGCCGCTCGAGTCGATCACGCACGGCAAACGGTGCGGTCGCGTAGCGTTCACGCCCCAAGCGAATCAGAGGGTAGACCGGTAGCGGTGAAGGCAGGTACTGATAGGCTAATGCTTCGAGAGTGGCAATTCCGATCAACGGCAGATCCCCGGCCAATGCCATACCCTTTGCCAAGCTCAACCCGACCCGTAACCCGCTCCAGCTCCCTGGCCCTAAGCTGACGGCAAGCACCGTTAGATCGGCCGGCGTCGCACCAACATACCGCAGCAGCGTATCAATCTGCGGTAAGAGTTGGGCAGTATGATTACGCCCCGATTCCCACACACTTTCCGCAAGCGGACCGTTTGGGCCATAGAGAGCCAAACCGGTCAGCGCAGTAGCTGTATCAATCGCGAGCAACATCAGCCGAACGTTGCCTCCTTAAACGTTGCCAACAGATCACGATAGCGCTGACCACGTGGCATCATGCGAACCTGCCGCTTCGTTTCACTCACATAACTGAGAACAATCTGCAAATGTTCAGACGGCAACGCCACTGCCGCACGCTCAGGCCACTCGATCAAACAGACACCTTCGGTCATCAACAACTCATCAAGCCCGATAGTCGAAAGTTCGCGTACTCCATCGAGCCGGTATAGATCAACGTGGTAAATCGGTACCCGATGATGGGCAGCATCGGCACGATATTCATTGATCAAGACAAACGTCGGACTCGTGACCGGGCCATCGTACCCCAAACCACGGGCAATCCCCTTGATCAGATGCGTCTTGCCGGCGCCGAGCGGTCCCGATAGCAAGATCAGATCACCGGCGCATAAGAGCTGACCAAGGCGTGTGCCGATCCGTTCGGTTTGAGCCGGACTATGACTGATAAAATCGAGATCGTGCGGCGTTTGCGCCGCCGGCAATATTTGATCGGTCATGGCTTTATTGTACCATAGCCACTACCGTACCATTATGCCAGCTATGGGGAGCCTCAATGTGAAAGCAACGTCACAACATCGTAACGTAATGTTGTGATGCTTGGTATGCCGCAGCGGAAGAGGAGTAGACGACCGAAAGCTACCGCGAGAACAACTCACCCAATATCGATCACCGGATTCATCCCGCTTGTGGTAAGCGGAGCTGCCGGCGGCAAATCGTTCGCTAGGGTAATTGAGACAAAACGCAACTCTTGCGCAGTACGACGGGCTTCGGCGCTAAAACCACCATCAACCGCGATCAGGAGACCGCGATTCAGACGACGCAGAAAGAGTATCTCGGCAAAATCTTGGACATCAGCCGCAGTCAACAGTGCCCGACGTTGGATCATCACGGCAAACAGCTGACCAGACGGTTCGGCAAGCACCAACAAACATCGGGTCGCACGCAACTGTTCAGCGGCGACAACCTGATAACCAAGCCGGCGAGCATGGGCGGCAGCTTCACGGGCAATCACTTCCATAATATCCTCCTCCATTGAGGACTCAGGCCTCGTGCGTGAGCAACGGGGCATTACGCTGATGGGGGAGAGTGATATGCATAGTATACCATACTTTTAACAATATTTGTACAATATTAGTACGCATTCTCTTGCCGACCGGTGATAAAGTTGATGATCGTGCGCAAAATAATCTTGATATCGAAGAGCAGCGACCAATTTTCTACATAATATAAGTCGTAGCGAGTACGCTCTTCGATACTGGTATCACCGCGTAATCCATTCACCTGCGCCCACCCGGTGAGGCCGGCTTTTTCTTTATGACGGCGCATATAGCGGGGAATCTGCTGGCGGAATTGTGCGACCCAGTGGGCCTGCTCAGGGCGCGGGCCAACAATCGACATCTCACCGATCAGCACATTGATCAACTGCGGCAACTCATCGAGGCTCGTCCGGCGGAGCCAACGACCGACCCGGGTCACGCGCGGATCGTTCTGCACCGTCCACGTCCCAAACTTCTCGGCATCGGGACGCATCGTCCGAAACTTAATCATCCAGAACGGCTGCCCATCAAGTCCCACCCGTTCTTGTAAAAAGAAGATAGGGCCACGCGATTCGAGCCGGATGGCCAGCGCGATCAGCAGCATCAACGGCGCGGCGAAGAGGAGCACCAGCGACGCCACCACCAGATCTAACCCTCGTTTGAGTACACGGTTTAGCGGATTATCGAGGGCAGCATTTTTGACACTTACCAGCGGTAAATCGCGCAAATCGCCAATCGAGACACCGTTGTTGGTGATCAGTTGGAAGGTGTCAGGGTAAACTTTAATCGCAACCGACTCATCTTCGGCCAGCGCAATCACCTCGACCAAATCTTGGGACGACCGACCGGAGAGGGCGATGATCACCTCATCGGCGCGCGTCGCCCGGATAGCGCGACAAATATGTTCGGTGCGTCCCAATACCGGTAAGCCATCAACCACTTCGCCGATCGGCACCGTATCGGAGAGAAACCCTTGGACGCGATAACCCAATTCCGGTCGCCGTCGGATTGTATTCCACACGAGGCGACCGGGTTCACGCGCACCGACGATCAAGACACGGCGGGTATCAATATCAAAATAGCGCCGCAAGACGTAGACCATCACCCGATGGATAAACCGGCCAACCAGACAAAATCCTACTGCCAACAGCCAGCCTTGAAAGAGAATGTCACGCGTCCACGGCAACTCTTCGCCACCAAACTCACCGATCAGGGCATTGACGAAGATCACCAGCACCAGCGTAAAAGAGATGGCGGTCACCACCTTCACCGCTTCATCAAGACGTGAGGCACCGCGCTTCATCTCGTAGAGGCCATGGCTGGCAAACACGATCAGTGCAATGAGGGTCCCTACGACGGTGAGACGCAACGGCGTGAGCGGATCGGCAGGCGGACGAAAACCGGCAGCGACAAGCGAATCGGCGCCAAGGGCATACGCCATCTGCGCTGCCAGATTCAGCGCCACCAGATCGAACACGACTAACAGTAAGCGCAAAAGGGCACGCCATGCGCGCGGACGCACCATCGTCCGGGTATTAGCCGACGCGGCGTGCGCTGGGTGGGAGGAGGAGATTGCGGCCAAGTGCCCACAGCTCCTTTATCGTAATACCAAACTCGATCAAGCGATTCACCAAGGCCGGTGTCGTCGCCGCGTAATGCTTACGATGGAACAGCCGCATCGCATTATAAAACGCTCGGATCGACGGGATTGGACGACGACTCGAAGCGGCCCGTTTATAATGATACACTGTCACGCCCGGGTAGTAGACAATTTTCCAGCCGTACTGTTTGATCCGGTAGGCCCAATCGAGGTCTTCCCCATACATAAAAAAGGCTTCATCGAGCAAACCCACCTCGCGTACCACCGTCGTGCGCACCATCATGCATGCACCGACGACCGAATCGACTTCAGTCTCGACATCGGGGTCGAGATAGGTCATATTGTAGGCGGCAAACCGGCGACTGCGAGGGAACAGACGTGACAGCCCAAAGAGGCGATAAAACGCGACGGTCGGGGTGGGGAAGCTACGCCGACACGCCAGATCAAGTGAACCATCGGGCAATAGTAACTTGGGACCAACCGCACCCACTGCCGGATGCTGTTCAAGATACTCAACCAAACCGTCAAGTGCGCCCGGCGGGACCACCGTATCGTTGTTCAGGAGCAAGATGTAGTCTGGCGGATCGGGTAAGGCGAGGATTTGCCGCAGGGCGAGATTATTCCCGGCTGAAAACCCACCGTTCACCGGACTTTCGATCAGATGTACCCATGCAAAGCGCTCGCGGACAAGCGTAGCACTGCCGTCGGTGGAAGCGTTATCAACCACCCAAACGGAGAGATGACAGCGGGCGGGAGCGGCTGCAATCGATGCCAGGCAATCGGCAAGCAGATCGGCTCGATTGTAGTTTAAGATTACCACCGCAAGACTAGCCATCTTCCACCTGTTGTATCCGAGCAAAGACGCCAACTCTTCCTCAGTATACCATAGGTCGCTCTTGTTATATATGCAAGAAGTGAACAGAAGCTGTTCAAGAGGCAACTAATAAGATTTAAGGCTTTATAATGCAAAATTAAATAACGACACCTGAAGCTTGACAATGCCTATTAAGCGTATTATACTGGCCGGAAAGGGCGTAAGATTTTGCTTATCATTACACACAGTTAGGATGTGGCAGCGAACCGGCGTAATCTCTCAGCCGATCGTAGTGCCAGCCGCTAGCAGAGGGAGTCGCTATGAGCAGAGCAAAAGCGAAAGACCCCCGCTTTCCCGACTTTTCATTCACCGTCGTTGAAGGGGCACGAGCAACGCGGGTGCCGGGAGGGCGCACGATCGAAGAAATCGAGCCGGAGTATAAGATCAAGGGGCGCACTACCTTCAGCGCGATCTTTCGTTACGACCCCTTCGATTTCTGGGTTGGGCCGTTTTACGTTGGATTCTGGGGTTTCGTCTCGGTGATCGGGATAATCTTTGGTTCATACTTTTACATCAACGAGACGATACTGAAAGGGCCTTACTCCTTCCCACAAAACTTCTTTGCCGGGAGAATTGACCCACCACCGGCCGAACTCGGTCTAGGCTTCGCAGCGCCGGGCGAACCGGGGTTTGCGTGGCAGATGACGGTGCTATTCGCAACAATCGCCTTCTTCGGCTGGATGATGCGGCAGGTGGACATTAGCATGAAGCTCGATATGGGCTACCACGTGCCGATTGCCTTTGGCGTCGCCGTCTCGGCGTGGACCGTGCTCCAGATCATCCGCCCAATTGCCCTGGGGATGTGGCACGAAGGATTTGTCCTCGGTGTGATGCCACACCTCGACTGGGTATCGAATTTTGGCTACCGCTACAATAACTTTTTCTACAATCCGTTCCACGCCATCGGCATTACCGGTCTATTTGCCTCGACATGGCTACTGGCCTGCCATGGTTCCCTCATCCTCAGCGCTGCCCAGTATCGCGGCCCGGAAGGTGGCGACATCGAGAACGTATTCTTCCGCGATGTGCAATACTACTCGGTCGGTGAAGCCGGTGTGCATCGCCTTGGGTATATCTTCGCTATCGGCGGCATTTTGTCGGCCGATCTGTGCATCTTACTATCAGGCTGGCCAGTGCAGGATTGGGTGAGCTTCTGGAATTTCTGGAACAATCTCCCCTTCTGGAGCGGCGTCTAGAGAGGAGTACATTGGTATGGCGACCATGGACATGATGCCGGGCGATCTGGAACTGGGGCGTGATCGCGGACGAATCGGTAAACCGATTGAAATTCCGCTCCTCGAAAACTTTGGCTTCGATAGCCAATTAGGCCCATTCTACCTCGGCTTCTGGAATACAGTTGCGTACATCAGCGGCGGTATTTTTACCTTCATCTGGCTGTTTGTCATGCTGTCGCAGGTGAACTTTAACCCGGTGGCGTTTATCAAGTATTTTGTCGTCCTGCAAATCGATCCACCATCGTCACGCTATGGATTGAGCTTCCCGCCGCTGAATGAGGGTGGCTGGTGGTTGATTGCAACCTTCTTCCTTACCCTGTCGATCTTCGCGTGGTATATGCATATCTATACCCGCGCGAAGGCGCTCGGTATTAAGCCCTATCTGGCTTACGGTTTCACCGGTGCAATTGCGCTCTATCTGGTGATCTACATTATCCGTCCGGTCTGGATGGGCGATTGGTCGGAGGCTCCGGCCCACGGGATTAAGGCGCTGCTCGACTGGACGAACAACGTGAGCGTGCGTTACGGCAACTTCTACTACAATCCGTTCCACATGCTCTCGATCTTCTTCCTGCTCGGCTCAACCTTGCTATTGGCGATGCACGCCGGCACAATCTGGGCATTGGAGAAGTATGCGGCTCACGAGGAGTGGAATGAGATTCAAGCTCCCGGTACCGGTACCGAGCGCGCTCAGCTCTTCTGGCGCTGGTGCATAGGCTTCAATGCCAATGCCTACTCGATCCACCTGTGGGCGTTCTGGTTTGCGTGGCTATGCGGAATTACCGGCGCACTCGGTGTCTTCTTCTCGATGCCTGATTTCGTCAATAACTGGTTCCAGTGGGGTGTCGAGGCCGGGATTGCGTATCCACAAGGACCGACACCGCTACCGTAGTGGTTCATTGAATACCCTTCCTTCCTCCCGCCCCCTCGTCCACCACTGGTGGGCGAGGGGTGCGTTTTGTAGTAGAAGGGAGAGCCACTTAACGTGGGGAGAACTCGTTCACCCGCTCGACCGACACGCTCAAGGCGAGCGCCATAGCATTCACCAGCGGTTGTAGAGCTGCCGGCACGACGGCACTATCAATGATCCATACTTCGTCGCCAACGATCATTTCGAGTGCCAATACCGGCTGTAAGCGACGAATAAACCCACCGGTCACTATCCGATAAGGACGTAGCCGCAACCCCTGAATACTGGCCCGTTCAATCTGCTGCTCGCGTGGCCGTCCAACCCGGCTGGTCTGACGGATGGTGAAGGTTTCGGCATCGAGTATGATTTCGTTGGTCGTCGTCGCAATTGCATACCCACCAACGAGACGTTGAATGGCTAACCCGCCAAACAGCCCACCAACGGCGGCACTCAGACCGGCAGTCGCAAACCCTAGCTCTTGCACGGCGGCCAGGACACCGGCAATGAGCGTAACCGCAGCGATGATCATCAGTACACCGCCACTCACCAACAAAGGAATTGCTGCACTGCGATTGGCTTGTGGGTACGATTGCAGATGGAGTCGCTCCGGTTCGGCATGGATCACCTGATAGTAAGGAACTGGGCCAAGACGGCGACCAAGACGCTGGCGGAACGGTGAAGCGGTCATTGCTACAATCCGTCTCTCTAGCTTGTCGGGCGAAGCTGCTACACTACCGGCGGCAACGCTGCTATGTCAATCCTACCATACTCACGCAAAAACAATGGAGGTGTGTGACGGTCAGTGCGCGCAGTACCATCTGTCATTGCGAGCGTAGC
>NZ_JBWGQH010000003.1:115762-204772 GCF_056331925.1 Chloroflexus sp. | reverse complement strand
AACCCTGCACTGGCGCGCCCGCGAAATGACACAAACCCTGCACTAATGCGCCCTCGAAAGGACACAAACCCTGCACTGATGCGCCCGCGAAAGGACAATGGGGGTGTGTGACGGTCAGTGCGCGCAGTACCATCTGTCATTGCGAGCGTAGCGAGCAATCTTCAGATTTCTCGGGCGCTGGCGCGCCCTCGAAATGACACAAACCTTGCGCTGATGCGCCTGCGAAAGAACACAAACCCTGCACTAATGCGCCCGCGAAAGGACACAAACCCTGCGCTGGCGCGCCCGCGAAAGGACAATGGAGGTGCGTGACAGGCAGTGCGCGCGCAGTACAGGCATCCTGTCATTGCGAGCGTAGCGAGCAATCTTCAGATTTCTCGGGCGCTGGCGCGCCCGCGAAATGACAGTAGGGGTTAGGGAAGCGTAGTACCACCTGTTATTGCGAGCGCAGCGAGAAAGCTGCCCACCTCACGATGGCGCTGGCGCGCCCGCGCGATAACAATGGGGGGTCGCGCAATTTGTTAACGAAGCAGCGGATGGGCGGCTACTGTGGCTTGGATCGCCGAACAGCCGTGGTTTGAAGGAAACCTTGGCTTGTAGGGAACTAAGTTACGTGGGGGTATATTCAGTGGTGGCCGTCCATCGATGGTCCTTCTCGCGGACAATGTCGCCCCAGGTGTTCAATAGCATCTCCCCATCCACCACATGACCGAACCGGGACGCACGTTCTTGGGTGCAGATAGAGATGAAATACACCCTCAATAGCATCTCCCCATCCACCACATGACCGAACCGGGACGCACGTTCTTGGGTGCAGATAGAGATGAAATACACCCTCAATGGCATCTCCCCATCCACCACATGACCGAACCGGGACGCACGTTCTTGGGTGCAGATAGAGATGAAATACACCCTCAGTTGGGTGGACTCGTACCCCTTGCAGTAGCCCTTCACGTCTTTGCGCCCTTCACGTCTTTGCGCCCTTCACGTCTTTGCGCCCTTCGCGTCTTTGCGTTATCGGTTATACCCCTTGCAGGCGAATGGAACGCCGATGGCGACGGGTTGGGTCGTATCGCGTCGTGGCGGTTGAACCTCGTGTGTTGGTTCCACCGGAGCAATCCGATGCAATTCGCCGGCAGTCGTCTGCGTGAGCGGTGCAATGAAAACCCGAAAAAGATTCGTTATAATTGTTCGTTATAATTGAAAGAACTTCAGCAGGTTTGTAAAGGAGTTCACTGTGGTATCCCCCCGCGTGCCCTCACTCTTCCACCTAATACGTGAGCATATAGCCCCCGATATCGTACCGTTTATAGCTACCAAAGCTACGTTGGTTGATCTGAGTCACACGCTCGAAGATTGTATCCTGCGCAACCAACTACCCAGCGTCATCTTTACCGGCTTCCAAGAGAGCAGCCACTGGCGCAAAGAGACCCAACGTTATCTAGAGTTAGCCAACATCGCCAGCACGATTTGTATCTTTGCCGGCGGAATACCACCGGTTCCCGGCGAGCAACACATCGCAGTTACGTTAGAGGCCGGAGATCCGCTGCGGCAAGAGTGGTTTTTGTTGGTGCTGACCGAATGGTTTTGCGCACTTTTGTGCGGTCTCGATCAACAGCACCCGGCTGAGCGCGAAGCCGACCGCAGTTTCGAGACGTTACTGACCTTCCAGCCAGAAGCAATTACGCAAGCACTCGAGGTACTGATACCGGTAGTCGAGCGGTATCGCCCAGATCGAGCCGCCGAACTGGTACAGGCCCGCACAAGCTTCCCACCGTGTCCACCGAGAGGGCCGTATATTACCCAGATCGTCAGCGAGATTGTGGCCCATCTCCAACGTCGATACAATCGAGAGCATCGGTTAGTGATGGAAATCCAAGCCCTTTCGGTGCAACAGCAGGTACTCGAAACCATGATTGCCGATCTCGGAGCGCCGGTGATTCCCCTCCTTGAAGGGGTCATCCTCATGCCCATCATCGGCAATGTAGACTCGCGTCGTGCGCAACTCATTATGGAACACCTCTTAACCGGCATTGCCGAGCGGATGAGCGATGTTGCGATCATTGACATCACCGGGATGCCGATTGTTGACACCGCCGTTGCTAATTACCTCTTACAAACTATCCGGGCAACCCGCTTAGTCGGCGCACAGGTCATCATTACAGGGATTCGGCCCTCAGTCGCACAGGCAATGATCAATCTCGGGATCGATTTTAGTCAAATCATCACCCGCAGTACCCTGCGAGAAGGAATTGAAGCAGCCCTTGGATTATTGGGGTATGAAATTCACCGTAAAGGAACGGCGGACTAAAGAGCCGGGTCTTGCAGAGGACGACACCTGCAAGACCTATGTATACCTCCCAACCGACTACTCGCCGTACAGTTGGAGCAACTCTCGCCACTCACCGGTCAATTCATCACGCCGGGCAGCGTAGTAGACGTGAGTCATGCCGTACTCATCAACATAGACCAAATCGACCTGCGACCGCATTGGGCGCAAATAGCCAATATTTCCCCACCAGCGTACTTTCTCTTGATCGAGCGGAATATCTTGGTGATACATACGAGCGGCATACTCACGCACCGTACCGGGTTCGATATCTTGTAACCGCCACGGCGCACTACTAATCTCGCCAGTACGCAAATTACGGAAGACGTAGAGCCAATCGCCATCTTCACTCCGACTAGCACTTACCACCTCGATACCGGTACGCGGACGGGCAACGCGGATCAACGCCAGCCACGCCTCGGAAAGCTTCTCACGCGGCACATTATTGTATTCTTGCACGGCACCGGTCTCTTTATCCTTCATCACCAAATCGAATCGCGGTTGCCCATCGTCACCGAGGAAAATGCGCACTAAGCCACCCCGACCACGCCAGCGGATCCGCCGTTCCCCCCAGGTTTCAATATCTGGTGGCGACGGCACCTCTATCTCCTCTTCCTGATCGAAATCGGTTGTCTCCGTCTCAATGCGCACACCGGCTTCATTCAAGAGACTCATCCACGCTTCACCGAGACCCCAATCGCTCACACCGTAGAAAATATGATCAATCACACCATTCGGGTCACGATGGACCAGATCGTACTTCACACGCGAACCTTGGCGATACGCACGCCAGAGACCAAGCCGACCACGCCAACGCACGTGGCTCTGGAGATCGAGCCGACCATCACGCAAATCTTCGTGGCGATCGATTGCGTAAGCCCACAACCCTTGGGCACGATCACGGGTCACACCGGCGGTAGTACGCAGATCGCGCACTTCATACACCCACGTACCACCACGACGCTGGCTACTGACAATCTCGACGCCCGAACGCGGTAGTTCCAATGTCTCGCCGTTATCGAGTGATGAAGGTTCACCGGATGCAATCGCTTGGCGACACAATTGGATAATTTCACTGCGGTTCGCAGGAAACGTCTCGTTATCGCGCCGGATGTAGATCGTGCCGTTACTCCCCACATAAGGTGGTGGATCCTGCGCTTTGACCTCAACGCGGATCACGTCTTGCCCTTCGTAGTGCATCAACTCAAACGACAAGTAGGGCAGCGGCGTAATATGCTCTTGCACACTTTGCCGTAACGACTCGGTAAGCTGATCGGGCCGTTCAACACCGATCACCTTACCCCCAGGCTCACAGCCGATCACGAGCACCCCACCACCGATATTTGCCAACGCCGCCACATCAGACCAGAGCGCGGCTGCCGTTGTCGGATCGGGAACGGCGCGCAAGATTTGGCGGTCGGTACTCCCGCTAAAGCGCACGACATCGAGTGACCACTGCTTCTGATCACGCTTCGGCACCCGCACTCGGTCAAAATCCTGACTAGCAAAGAGCGCTTTCAAGGCTTCAAAACTACGGTCGGGCAACAGCGCCTCAAAATAGCGGTCACCAATGCCGTGGCGGTGGGTCACCTGGGCATCAGAATCGGCAGAGCGACGCAGACGATGTGCATCGCTACCCTGAATACAGAACATCCGCCGCTCGTAATGCTCGGTCTTACCGTTGTAAAAACCGGGTGAGGTAAACTTCTCATGATCGGTATAGAAATTGATAAACTCCAGTGCGTGGAGATAGGGGCTTTGGGTCACCGCCACCCGTGCCTGGCCACTTGTCCCCATACGGAGGGTTTCGGTAATCACTCCGTTTGGCCCGTTGGCATGCGCCGCGATCACAAGACCGCCAGCGCGATGAATAATCTCGTATGCCTCGGTCACATGCCGGGTATTGGCGACGCTACACACCCCACCTTTCAGATCGTCGGCGGGAATACCGAGCTGCAACAACGTAGCCTCAATCAAGCTAAGCGGGCGGTTCGGCGGAAAGATACCGAGGATATGGGCACCGAAGTGTGACGTAAACTCAAAGCCAGGCAAGACGGTGATCTTATCGAGCAACCGACGATACTCAGCCAAACGAGCCGCTTCATCATCGGTCAACCGTCCGGCCTTTTCCAGGGTCGTCAGAAACTCCATCTCGCGTTGAAACTGCTCATAGCCGGCAACCGTATTGTGGTCGGTAAAGGCGATAATCTCAAGACCGCGACGCTCAGCTTCTTGAAGAATGTCAAGGTAAGAAACGTTTGGTTCGGCGTAATCCTCAGATGCAGGCGTGTGCAGGTGTAAATCAATCCGAATCCAGCGCATTCCGTTGCGCTCTTCTCTCACTGTACTCATATTGTCAAAACCTTAGATATTCAGATCTTTTTACCGTATTTTGTTTTGAATTTCTTTTTCAACGATCTTTCTATGTCCGTCTTTTCGTGCGAAACGCCTCCTTCCCTATATGCAGATACAACCCAGCAGTCAGATGATCTGAACAACTTCGTAGTGATAGTATACCAGATTCGCATCAAATAGCGTACAACGATGAACAGCGGTACCGAGCGCACACAGTGTGACACATGCAAAGCGTGGGCAACCCACAGACCACGGCGATAGCGTGAACAACGGTACCGCGCGCACACGGTGTGCAACGAATGCACCACGTTGCACACGTCTAACCAATCCTTATCACAGCAATTGCCCAACAATAGTTTTACACCGAATTACTGCTCTCTCTCATAATCCGACAGTTCAAATTTTTACTTAGTTGTCTCCCAGTCATCGACAGAAGGACGATGATTCCCAACATCTTTATGCTACCATTAAGGTAGCTTTAATCATTTTGTGAGAAGGGTGAAGGAGTTTTAATTCACAAGAAAAATTTTCATTTTTAGAACTAGCATAACGTCAAATCATTTGCTATAATGCAATCAACGCCGGCCATGATGATGATGTCCATGCAGCGTACATTAAACTGGTGTGTTGAGCATGACACCGGTACATTGCCTTGCCAACAGACAGTTCTGGTGTACCAGCAATGTTTTCATCACAATGACCTAGATACGCACAGCAACGCGATCGGAGGTTGGAGCGAGCGCGTGTACGCACAGCATGAGCGAGACCGTGGCAACCACGAGCACTTCCGAGACAGGAGGTGTTACGTCTCTGCGTGAATACAGTACATCGTCAGCGCGGCAGAGAGGAGAGTCCTATGTCTGATGCGAATGGATTTGGTCAGCAGCCTGCGCTAACCATTTTAGGTGAACTAGAGGATTTTCTTGCCGAGTTACGACAAGAAGATAGGCTGAGCGAAAACACTATTACTTCGTACCGCTGCGATTTGCGTACCGCAGGATTGGCATTGTGTCAGGAACTGAGCACCATTACGGCGCATGATATTCAGCAATTTCTTGCCAGCCGGAAGGAGCAACCCGGCACGACAAACCGTCGCATTGCGAGCCTCAACCGCTTTTTTCGGTGGGCCAAAGAGCGTGGTTATGTCACGCACAATCCGGTAGAACAGATCGGTGGTCGTCTCCCCACCGAGCACCGGCCCCAACCCATCGCCAACGAGCACGAACTTCGCGCCCTTGACCAGGCAATTGCTGCGGCGCCGCAACCGTACCGTTTGATCTTTACGCTGCTCCGGGAAATCGGTATTCGCACCGATGAGGTGTTAAACTTGAACCTCGGCGATGTAATCCTTGAACCGGGACGCGAGATGTTGCTGGTACGCGACAGCAAGAGCGGTAGTAAGCGAATGATTGCTTTGACACCCGATGCTATGCCCCGGTCGCTACGAGGGCTGCGGCACTGGGTGCGTGAAATGGACCATTTGCCACCCGATACACCATTGTTCCGTTCGTCGCGCGGTACGCGGGCATCATACGACACGCTCCACCGCCGTTGGGTCGCAGTGTGTAAGGCAGCCCGCCTGATTGATGTGGTCGATGGTCGTGAACAACCGCGCTACACCTTGCACCATCTGCGCCATACTGCGGCCACTAAGTTGGTAGCGTTTTACCCCGAACAAGTGGTTCGGCGTATTCTCGGTCATCGTGACCCACGCTCGACCCGCCGCTATACCGAATTGGTACGAAACCGACATCATGCTGCCGAACGACCGGCCAGCCTCCAAGTACCGTCACAGCGCGAGGTGATGTAGCGCCCTGTCTGCGCCCGGTATGTTCGGTGTAAACCGGCGGCGTTTGCACGCCGCCTTTTTGTTGGATTGGGCCAATCAATTAGTTAGGACTTCTAACTATTTTCCGTCCTACCCAGCAGATGCGTCGAGAAATGCACGCAGCGCACGATACGTCGGCTCATACCCCGGCCCACGCAGCATATTATGGTTCGTGCCGGGAATAAGCTGCATCTGCACCAACGTGGGTGGTGCAGCGGCACGCAACGCCTGTTGGACATCAGGCGGTACGATGGTATATTCCGGTTCGGCCAATAGAATCAACACCGGGACTTGCACCCGTGCGATGCGAGGCACGAGCGTCCAATCTTCCGGGATGCGGAAGAGACCGGCGACCTGCTCGTAACGGCACTCAGCCAGTGCCTGCGCCTTCCAATGGTAATCACACGGGTGCCAATCGGGATTAACTTCGTGCAGCATCGGGAGAGTTTCGCTCGGCGGCTGACCTACCCCACGGCTAAACTGCGGCAACCACGAGGGGGCAACAGCCGCATCCTGACGCACCAGTGGATCGATAAGCACGGCCTGCTGCACTACGGTACGTGCCGGGTGCGTACCGCTCAGTAGGGCTAAGATTGTCGCTCCGCCCCATGAATGACCGATCAGCGTAATTTCTGCCAGCCCAAGTGTTTGGATCACATCACCAATGATATTGGCCACAGTATCAATATCATACGCCGGGCTGAGATCGCTCTGCCCGTGGCCGGGCATATCGAGTGCGATCACCCGCCAGCCTTCGGCAGCCAGATCGCGCCCTAACCGCCACATCGTCGCTGCACTACTGGTAATCCCATGACACAGCACGACCATGCGTCCGGTACCGGGCCACTCAAGCAGACTGATCCGCCCGTGGGCCAGTTGAATCGTCGTGCGACGAGCAGTGATCTGGCATGGATCGGTCATACATGATCTCCTATAGCTTCAGCAGCGGTAACAAACTCGGCTAACACCGCTTTGAGCGCGGCAAGTGATGGTTCATGAATGTACATCATGTGACCGGCGGGGTAAAAACTCTCGCTGATCTGGCCACGCAGTGCCGGGTCAAGACCAAGATGGGACAACGTATAGCGGGTCGCAAAGTACGGAGTTGCCAAATCGTAGTAGCCACTCGCGACGTGTACCCGTAACGCCGGATTGCGATGCATCGCGCGGCGTAGCGTCTCGGCCACATCCACATAGCGATTCTGGTGGTCGTTAAAGCTCCATGGCCAAACTCGTTCGGTGAGAATTTCGTAGGGCAAATCGCTGTGAAACCCTAACCGGCTGCGGACGTAATCATTCAAAGCAGCCGTGTACGGCCCGGTAATTGCCGCCAAACTCGGATCGTATTCCGCCGTCTCGCCAACTGCATCGCGGTCACACCCGGTAAAGCGACTATCGAGTCGCCCGACGGTGCGTTGACGGTCGCGCAACAGCTCTTTCACAAACCGGTCATCACGGATGCGCAAGTGTGAGCGAATGATGTAATCGCGGCTAAGGCCGGTGTAGCGGGCCAACTGGGTCGCGATCCGCTCGATACCGGTGTCATCTAGCCGATCGCCTTGCAACAAAGCGAGAGCATAATCATCAAGCGCAAAAGCTTCAGCAGCGCGCAAGGTAGCCACTAGATCGCGTTGCAGTTCTGGTTCGAGACGGCGATGGTAAAACGCAGTAGCGGTATAGGCCGGCAGAAAGAGCATGTACGGCAAATCATTACCGTGGTCGAATGAGAGGGTTTGAAAATGGAGAACTGCCGAAATAAGAATTAGACCATTGAGATAAAGCCCATGCCGTTCTTGCAGATAGCCGGCTAAACCGGCGGCCCGCGTCGTACCGTAGCTCTCACCGGCCAAATATTTTGGTGACAACCATCGCCCATAACGGCTGGTATACAGCCGGATGAAATCGCCTACCGACTCAATATCTTTACGAAAATCGTGAAATTGTTTGGCCGACTCGCCGGCGACCACACGACTATAGCCGGTACTGACCGGGTCGATGAACACCAGATCGCTCACATCCAGGAGCGAATACTGATTGGGCACAAACCGACCGGGTGGCGGTAGCGGCCACCCCTCGTCGCTCATCAATACCCGTTGGGGACCAAACATGCCAAAGTGGAGCCACACCGACGATGATCCGGGGCCGCCGTTGAAGGCAAACGTGATCGGACGACGACTGAGGTCGGTAACCCCATCGCGGGTATAGGCGACAAAGAAGATGCCGGCGCGTGCCTGTTCACCGGAGCTGACACCATCTTTCTCCACCTCCTCCTTCATAATGATCACACCGGCGGTGGCGGTATAGCTGATTTCAACTCCGTTAATCGTTACCCTATGCGTCGTCTCGACGATCCGGTCTGCCGGCGGGGTAGCTGGAGGAGTGGTTGTTGTCATAGTGCATGCTGTCCACTGTCATCCCAAACCAATTCGGCACGGCCAATGCGTACCACATCACCGTCTTGCACACCGGCAGCAATCAGGGCCTCGTTAATCCCGCTCGCCTCAAGCACGCGCTGAATGCGGTCGATAGCCTCGTCTTGTTCCAGATTACTCATCGCAATCAAGCGTTCGATCTTCACCCCTCGTACTCGGAACGCATTACCTTCACGTTCGATGGTAAAGGCATTCTCATCAACCGGCGGCAGCGGCCACTCAAGTGGCGGCTCATCAGGATCGACGGGATCGCGCTGGGGCGGTGGATCGGCCCGCAGCAACTCAGCCACCCGCTGCAAGAGTGGTTCAATACCGGCTTGGGTAGCAGCGGAGATGACAAACAAATCTTCCGGCGCTACCGGTAGGCGTTCACGCAAGATAGGTAGATTAGCCTGGGCAGCCGGTAAATCAGCCTTATTGAGCGCCACTACCTGCTTACGCTGCGCTAATTCAGGCTGATACAGGCGTAGCTCGGTATTAATCTGCTCGTAGTCATCCCATGGGGCACGACCATCAACACCGGCAGCATCGATAATATGGATGAGCAAACGCGTCCGCTCGATATGGCGAAGAAAATCGTGACCGAGACCGACGCCGGCGTGGGCACCTTCGATAAGACCGGGAATGTCGGCCACCACAAATCGCTGCACCCCCACCTCAACAATTCCAAGGTTAGGCGTCAGCGTGGTAAAGGGGTAGGCTGCGATTTTGGGGCGAGCAGCACTAATCACGGACAATAGCGTTGATTTACCGGCGTTAGGAAAACCTACCAGACCGACATCGGCCAGCATCTTCAATTCTAGTTCAAGGGTCAATTCCTGGCCGGGTTCACCCAGTTCGGCCAAACGTGGGGCTTGGCGGGTCGGGGTAGCAAAATGGATATTCCCCAGCCCACCGCGTCCACCCCGAGCAGCAAGCAGGCGTTGACCGGGGCGGGCCAGATCGACCGTGTAAGTCACTCCGTTGATCGTCGCGCGCACGACGGTGCCGGGCGGTACCGGTACGTAAACATCGGCCCCATTGCGGCCATGCATGGCATTCTTACCGCCATGACCACCATTTTCGGCAACAAACTTGCGCTGATAGCGAAAATGGAGCAGCGTATTATACTCTGGGTCGGCGATGAGATAGACGTGTCCACCACGGCCACCATCGCCACCGTTGGGGCCACCGCGTGGCACATATTTTTCACGCCGAAACGTTGCGGCACCGTTACCACCATTACCGGCGCGCACCACAATTGTTGCCTGATCGAAAAAGTCAGTTTCCGTTGCCATAGCAAACAGTCGAGGGGCGCAGCTTACGCGCCCCGTTCCTTTACACGTCTCATCTTTCGGGTGAAGTAAAACCTTACCGGTGCCGGCTCATGTTGCCAAATCACCGTGATATAGTATCGCTTTACAGGAGTTGCCGTCAACGGTAGATGATACACCCTCGCGACACGAAAACAACACTCCCGTTGAGGAAGGCGAACGAGGGTTGTTGATACAACCGAGTAAGGATGCTGTTCAACCGCGCCAATGGTTACCCAAGGAACCAATACCAACGTTCCATAGCATCGGCGAGGATTGAAGATACCGTCGAATGTTACGCCTTCGTTTCACCCTCAGTCTTGGTATCACTCCGCGGCTCGTCGTCGCCCTTCACCGCCTTACGGAACTCGCGAATGCTACTACCGAGCGCGCCACCCAAACCGGCCAGCTTTCCGGCACCAAAAATCGCGATCACAATGATCAGAATAATTAACAGTTCACCCCAGCCAAGACCGCCAATCATAACTACACTCCTTCCGCATGCCACCCATGCGCAACAGCGTTACGCATTCCGAATCATTATACTCCAGTGCAAGGGGGTGTCAACGCGAAGCTACCAACAACGCAGAACAGGGACAGGTATCTCAGCGTATATACGCCATTTCGGTGCTCACTTCCCGATACACCGCCAACGTCTTGGCAGCAGTTTCGGCCCACGAGAAGCGACGAGCACGTTCCAAACCACGTTGGCGTAAGGTGGCATGCAGATCGGCATCGGTAAGCAACTGCATCATCGCATCGGCGAGCGCGGCAGGGGCGGCAGGATCTACCATCAAACCGGCATCGCCAACCACTTCCGGCAGGCTTGACGTATTGGAGGTAATCACCGGCGTTCCACATGCCATTGCCTCAAGTGGTGGCATACCAAAGCCTTCGTAAATCGACGGGAAAACGAAGATAGTAGCAGCGGCATACCACAGCGGCAATTCCTCTTCGGGAATATAGCCAACAAACTTCACTCGGTCTTGCAGGTTCAATTGCGCGAGACGGGCAAAGATCGGTTGATACATCCACCCCTTCCCGCCACCGATCAGCAATGGGACTGAGGGAACACGACGGCTGACCAGGGCAAACGCTTCGAGCAGCGTCGTCAAATTTTTGCGTGGTTCAAGGGTGCCGACGTACAAGATACAGCGAGCGGGTAACCCCTTACGAGCACGAAATTGGTCGATGATGTCCGCTGCGAATGGACGAAAATGGCTGCGCGTTGCATTTGGCGTCACGACAATACGTTCTGGTGGGATACCGAGCAAGCCGGCTACTTCGCGTTTGGTATGTTCAGACACGGCTAAAATCCGACTGGCCCGTCGTGCGCTCAGCCGGGTCGCCAGATCAAGATAGATCCGGTTGTAGGCACGAAAGGTTTGGGGAAAGCGAATAAAGGCCAGATCGTGAATTGTGATAACGGTAGGTACTGGACTCAGCAACGGAGCTACGTTAAGACACCCGTGATAGAGATCGACCTTGCCGCGCAGGAGGAACGGCGCGATACCCTGTTCCCATGGAATACGGATCCGCGGGTTGATCGTCGGCAACCGTGATGGTTTGACGACAAAGTTGGGTGGCAAACCCAATGCCGCTTGATCGAGGTCGCGCGTCGTGTAGATCGTATACCGATTCTCGTGGTCGATCTGGGCAAGATGGAGCAGAACTTGCTCGATATAATGCGAGACACCAGCACGACGAAACGAGGTAGTATGGGCCAAGAGATGAGCATTAATTGCAACATGCATACCGATCGAACCGTTTCAAGGGGTGGCAACCGTCGTTGTATTGTAACGATGGTGCGGCACCAACCCCCAATCGCTAAAGGGGTAGTAGATCAACCACGCCTGCCCAATAACCCGATCAAGAGGCAGGGCATCCCATTCACGTGAGTCGGAGCTATTCCCCCGATTATCACCCATCACAAAGATCGAGTTAGGCGGCACCGTCACCGGCCCTTGAGCGCACGGATACCCACCAAGGCAGTAGGTAAATGCGCCGCGTAAGTATGGTTCATCGAGCAAGACGCCATTGACGTAGACTTTGCCCTCAAGAATCTCGATCACATCACCTGGTAGCCCGATCACCCGCTTGATATAATCACGGCGCACATCACGGGGATACTCGAACACAATAATATCGCCACGTTGGGGTGGACGGAAGGGATAGACAATCCGTGGCGGTAGATCGGACTGACCGGGGAGGAGCCGCAACGGGGCATTGAGATCAAAGTGAAAATAGATCAATTTATTGACCAAAATATATTGACCGGTGTGAAGCGTCGGCTCCATACTTGAGCCTTCGATCTTGAAATTTTGCACCACACTACGCACAATCAGAAATACCAACAGAATAAAAATCGCCGTTTCAAGTAACTCGCGCACAACGTACCGCAATGGGGCACGTGGATGGCGCACTGTCTCGGTTTCTGGCAGTGTAGGAACCGATTCAGATGGTGAATGTAGATCGTTCATAGCACCGTTTTGCGCGCTCTATGCTACACTACAGGGTAAGGTGCAATCTAGGATCACCGGCAGAGGGAAGGTTTTCCTCCATAATCTCTGGCATTATACTCGAACGAACTGTAAATTGCCAGTACCTGAAACCATTTAAGGATTATTTAAACCTATGTCATCGTTGGCCACTTTAGCACAACCGCTCGCCGACGGACGCTTCCAGTGTCTCGCTTGTCAATGGCAATGCAGCCTAGCTGCAGATGAGCCAGGACGCTGCCGGATGCGAGTCGGACGAACTGACGGCATTGAGCTGCTCAATCATGGAATGATCAGCGGTGCGGCAATTGGCCCTATCGAAGACCATCGGCTCTGGCACTTTTTTCCCGACACCACCGTCCTCGCAATTGGCGGCTGGGGATACGCCTTGCCGCTCGATCAACAACGTGGGCAATACGGTTCTTTACCGGTCGAACCGGCCAAGCGGCGGCGTCTCGATCCACAACGAGCAGCCGATTTCGCGCTTGAACGGCTCTGCCGAGGCGTGGTGTGGGCTTTTGGTGAACCGGCGGTCAACTTTGAATACGTTCTGGCACTCATGCAACTCAGTCGGGCAGCGAGTCGTTATACAGCGATTGTCACCAGTGGGCTTCTGAGTAGCGAAGCCCTCGCCGAACTTGGCCCGTATCTCAACGGTATTAGTCTTGATCTGCGCGGTTTTTCCGACAATGCCTATCAACGGCTTGGCGGGATCAGCCATTGGCGTCCGATCTTGCGCTTTGCCGAAGAGGCCCAGCAGCGTTGGAAGTGTCATATCGAGATAACCACCCGCATCCACCACGGTGTGAACGATCACCCGGATGAACTTCGTGAGTTGGTGCATTGGATCAAGACGACGCTCGGTGAGGAGACGCCGTGGCATGTCTTACCGGGTGATGCCGGGAGCGAAACGGCGGCTGCCACTATGCGCGCACGCCGTATCGGTCACGAGGGCGGATTACAGTTCATTTACGGTGCTGAACCAAACCAGCCTACCCGCTGCCCGCTGTGTCACGCAACGTTAATCAGCCGGCAACAGGGAACGAGTCGTCGGGTGGGGCTTGACGGCAATCGTTGTACGAACTGTGGATACGCGGCGAACTTCTATCTGTCGATCTTTAAACACCATCGAGAGAGCGAGACGTGAGTACAACAACCGACAGTTGCCACTTCGGTAACGTATGACCACCAACCAATCGGTACACACCATGCATAAACCCGAAATTATGAGTCCGGCCGGCTATTGGCCGCAACTCCATGCCGCGATTGAGGCCGGCGCCGATGCCGTCTATTTTGGTTTGACACATTTCACGGCACGCGCGAAGGTCGGTTTTACGCTCGATGAGTTGCCGGAGGTGATGAAGACACTCCATCGCCGCGGCGTTAAAGGATACGTTACGTTCAATACCTTAGTGTTCGACCACGAGCTACGCACGGCGGCAAGAACTCTTGCAGCGATTGCCGCAGCCGGCGCCGATGCGATCATCGTGCAAGATCTCGGTATCGCAGCACTGGCCCATCAGATTGTGCCCGATCTCCCTATTCATGGCAGCACGCAGATGAGTATCACCAGTGCGGAAGGAGTAGCTTTTGCCGCACGCTATGGCGTCTCGCGGGTGGTATTGGCCCGCGAGTTGTCGCTGGCCGAGATTGCCGCCATTCGTTCACGTAGCCCTATCGAACTCGAAATCTTTGTCCATGGCGCCCTCTGCGTCTCGTATTCGGGACAGTGTTTTTCGTCAGAGGCATGGGGCGGGCGCAGTGCGAACCGTGGTCAATGCGCGCAAGCCTGTCGCCTACCCTACGAGTTGATCGTCGACGGACAACCGCGACCCCTCGGCGCGGCGCGCTATTTGCTCTCACCCGGCGATCTGGCCGCTATTGATGACATGACGACTATCGCTCGCCTGGGCGTGAGTGCACTCAAGATCGAAGGGCGGTATAAAAATGCTGAATACGTTGCGATCACAACCAACGCATATCGCCGCGCACTCGATGCGGCATGGGCCGGGCTTCCTTCCGATTTGACCGTTTCCGACCGGCTGTACCTCGAACAAGTGTACTCTCGTGGTTTGGGACCGCACTTTTTGCGCGGCACGAATCATCAGGCTGTCGTTGAAGGACGCGCCCCTCGCCACCGCGGTTTGTTGATGGGACGGGTGGTGCGTGTGCGTGCAGACGCGATCATTATCGTACCTGAACCGGGCCGCGAGGCGGCACCGCTCAAGCCTGGCGATGGTGTTGTCTTTGATGCCGCTGATTGGCGCAGCCCGGAAGAGCCAGAAGAGGGTGGTCGCATCTTTACGGTTGAACCGGTCGGTGATGGCTTGCTGGCAATTCGTTTCGCAAAGGGGGCGATTAATCCACGCCGTATTCGCGCTGGAGATCTGCTGTGGCGCACAAGTGATCCGCAAACCGAGCGAATAGCCCGCCCCTTCGTCCAACCGGCTGCACCGGTACGCCGCCAACCGGTGCGCGTCACAGCGCTGGTACGCGCCGGTGCGCCGCTTGAACTGCATTGGTCGCTTATTGCCCAACCGAGTTTGACCGTAACGGTACAGAGTCCGACACCTCTGACCACAGCCCAGAATCGGCCACTCGATGAAACGACGCTGCGAGAGCAATTGGGGCGGTTAGGCGACACTCCCTACCAATTGACCGAACTCAACGCGGTCATTGAAGGCAACCCGTTTGTGCCGGTATCGCTGCTCAACCAATTGCGCCGGCAAGCCACCGCTGCGCTCGCCGAGTTGCAAGGACGGCCACCGGCAATGAACATCCTTGATCCGGAGCAGGTGTTATCTACCATGCTTGCTGCCGTGGCCCCATCCGCACCACCGGACACTGCTCAGATTCACCTCCTGATCCGTTCACCCGATCAACTCGAAGCGGCGATTGCACTACAGCCAGCGAGTATCACGCTCGATTATCTCGACCTTGAAGGGTTGAAGCCGGCCCTGACCCACGTGCGCGCTGCCGGGATTGCAGTCCGTGTTGCCGCACCGCGGGTGCTCAAACCGGAAGATGAGCGAGTTACCCGCTTTTTACGTAAACTCAATGTACCGCTGCTCGTGCGCTCGACCGGCTTGCTCGACATGCTGCGCGACGATCCGACGGTTGAGTTGACCGGTGATTTTAGCCTCAACGCAGCCAATATCCTCACCGCCGATCTGCTGCTGCGGTCAGGATTACAACGGCTCACGCTGACCCACGATCTCAACGCCGAGCAGATCGCGCACTTAGCCGAACGGATCGGTGGTAGTCGGCTAGAAGCCATCGTCTATCACCATCTCCCTGTCTTTCATACCGAGCACTGTGTCTTTTGTCGTTTCTTATCAACTGGAACCAGTTACAAAGACTGCGGTCGCCCGTGTGAACGTCACCACGTTGCGCTGCGCGACACTCATGGTCGGGCGCACCCGGTCATTGCTGATGTTGGTTGCCGCAACACGGTCTTTGGGGCTGAAGCGCAAGAAGTGAGCAAATATCTCGACCGCTGGCACGCTGCCGGGATTGCTCACTACCGGCTCGAATTTGTCCACGAAACAGCAGCGCAGATTACTGCGGTGACAGAAGCCTTCCGTGCGTATTTGCAGGAAGAGATTGATGCTGCTGAACTAGGGCGACGTTGGCAACAAAGCGCACCACAAGGCGTCACCGAAGGTAGTTTCTTCCTACCGGCAAATTATCAGTACATTCCACTGATGTGAGGAGATGGACTATGGTCACCAGCTTGTGGGATCAACTGGCACGAAGACTGGTTGACGCGATTGGTGCGCAGCGCGGTGAGTTGATCGAAGTACGCGATGAGGCGGGTAATCAACGTCTCCTGCATGCCATCTTATGGGCGATTGAGAGCGTTGGCGCCGAACCACTGGTGCAAATATTGCCACCCAACAACGTCGAACGGTTATTGACTACCGTACCGGCAGCAATTTTAGCCGAACGTGATCGGCGACGGGCCGAGTGGCTATGTCAGGTTGAACGTTCACTCACGTTGATCGGCGCCCAACCGAATGTACAAACTGCACCGGTGGAAGCCCGTCGCGTGTTTACCGAGGTATATGATCGGCTCGCAGCAATCAGAGCAGAACGGCGGATTCCACAGGTCATTGCGGCCATTCCCACTATCGGCAAAGCGGCTCAACTCGGCATCAGCCACGAGGAGCTAGAGCTGCGGGTGATGCCGGCATTGCTGGTTGAACTAACCGATCTGGCCGTACAGGGCGAGCGCATAGCAAGCATGGTAGAAACGGCAACTGCTATTACCATCACGAGTGGGGCAGATTGCGAGCTACGGATGCGGCGCAGTGCGCAACCATGGTTGCGCAATTTTGGACGACTGGAAACGGTTTCTGATCGACCCGGCCAGCCGGTGATTAACGTACCGGCCGGCGCACTAACCACCACGGTTGATGAAGAGAGTGTTGAGGGAACGCTCTTCCTGCCGGTAGCCGGACCGGCCCGCGCTGTCCGGCTTACGTTCGCTCAAGGGCAGTTGATCCAGATCGAGGCGGCAAATGGTGGAGAACAGCTCACGGATCTGCTCAACCGCACGTCACGTCGGATGCGCTTGATCGGCATTGGTTTGAACCCACATTTATGCCAACCGCTCGGCTGGTCAATCGTTGATAAGCACGTTCAGGGCGCGATCTTCACGACCTTCACCGCCGGTAACGCATATCACTCGTGGCTGAACATCGATGTTGCCACAACCTCGGCTAGTTTGCGCGCCGATGATCGGCTCATTGTGGCAGAGGGGAAGCTGGTAGGGTGAGAGGTTTCGCTCCTCTCCCCTGTGGGGGGAGAGGAGCGTCTTCACCTACCTTGTTGCGCTGCTGCGACGATCTTACCCTTCGCTACCAATTCGCTCATTGTGATGATGTAGGGATGCAGCAGCGTATCTTCGGCGATAAACGGGATGTGTTGACGGATCAACTCATACACCGGGCCGGTGCCGCGACCAAGTCGTGCTGCTGAACCCAAGGCTTGACGGCGAAAATCGATGCCTTGTGCGGCGGCAAATAGCTCCAACGCCAAGATCTGAGCGACATTATCGAGGATCGAACGTAATTTAAGACCGGCGGTTAGACCCATACTCACGTGATCCTCGACGTTGGCCGAGGTCGGAATACTATCAACGCTGGCCGGATGGGCGAGCACCTTATTTTCAGTGGCTAAGGCAGCAGCGGTATATTGGACAATCATAAATCCTGAGTTGAGACCACCGTCACGGGTGAGAAACGCCGGTAATACGTGCGTGTTGGAAGCTTCGTCAGTTAGGCGCATTAAACGTCGCTCAGCGATGTTGCCCAATTCGGCAACGGCTAAGCCGAGGTAATCTAACGCAATCGCGAGGGGTTCACCGTGAAAGTTTCCACCGGAGATTACCTCAACGTTACCATCATCATCGACAAAAATCAGTGGATTATCGGTCACGGCATTGAGTTCGATGGAGAATACCCATCGTGCATACGCAATCGCATCACGGACAGCACCATGGACTTGGGGAATACAGCGTAACGTGTACGCATCTTGGACGTGACGAGGATCGTTCGTGCGCACAAACTCACTACCGGCGAGTAAGTCGCGCAGATGAGCGGCACACTCGATCTGCCGCGGAAAGGGACGTAGCGCATGGAGACGCGGATCGAACGCTGCCGGTGTACCGTGAAGAGCCTCAAGGCTCAGACAACCGGCAATATCGGCGGTCGCACTCAACAACTCGGCACGTGCTGTTTCGAGCACGCCCAGCGCACACATGACTGCCGTTCCGTTCGTGAGTGCCAAACCCTCTTTTGCCGCCAAGTGGAGCGGTTGCCAGCCTAACCGTTGCAATACGACAGTTGCCGGCATCACCTCTCCATGCCATTCGACCTCTCCCAACCCGAGCATCGGTAACGCCATATGGGCGAGTGGCGCGAGATCACCGCTCGCCCCCAGCGAACCTTTACCAGGGATGCGCGGATGAACACCGTAGTTGAGCATATCGATCAGCCGTTCGAGCGTTTCCAGGCGCACACCCGAATGACCACGGGCGAGAGTATTGGCACGGATGAGCATAATGGCCCGCGTCGTAGGCAGATCGAAGACCGGCCCCACTCCTACAGCATGGCTGACCAGAATGTTGTACTGCAATTGTTCGACTTGTTCGGGCGCAATCACCCGATCCTTGAATGCCCCAAAACCGGTGGTGATCCCATAGGCGACCACGCCACGAGCGAGTAAATCTTGAACAGCTTGGGCTGCGCGGGTTACTCGCTCGCGCGCTACGGGGGCCAGGCGTACCGCCGGGTTACCGGGTTGACCATAGGCTACGGCCAAAACCTGCTCGATAGTAAGGCTTGCCCCATCAAGAAGCACTTCGTCACCAGACATAGCTTTCAACCATCGTAAACGTTACAATACGCTCGGTACCATGCTTAATCATTGGTAACTACGACCTGCCCTCGTTTGATCACCTGTGCCACCGGCATTCCACCTAACTCATACATCAGCCAGCGATAATCATCGGCGGCCAAGATGAGCAGATCGGCCTGCATGCCCGGCATTAATGCTCCAACACGCCCACCGCGACCGATCGCATAGGCAGCGTTGACCGTCGTTGCAATCAATGTCTCGGCAGGAAGCATGCGCAGATAGCGACAGGCGATTGCCATTGTCAACGGTAATGACAGCGATGGCGCCGAACCGGGGTTGGCATCGGTGCTGAGCGCAACGGCAACGCCGGCATCGATCATTGCCCGCGCAGCAGCAAAATGGCTCAGACCGAGATTGAGCGAGACGAGCGGTAACAAGACGGCGACGGTCGAGCTGGCTGCAAGTGCTGTAAAGGCCGACGGGCTGGTGACATCGAGGTGATCGACTGACGTGGCGCCCAGTTCAAGCGCCATTGCCAGCCCACCCAGCTCGACAAACTCATCGACGTGGGCTTTGCGCAGCAGGCCCAAATTGCGTGCTGCGTCTAACACTCGCCGGCTCTGCGCCACATCGAACGCACCGCGCTCACAGAAGACATCAACGAAGAGCGGAATCTCGCGCGCAGCGAATGATGAGACAGCATACCAGTCGCGAGCGAGCGGCAACATCGACTCGACCACCAGATCAATGTAGGCATCGGCTCGACCGGTAAACTCTGGTGGCACCGCATGCGCCGCGAGAAAGGTAGGGACAAGCTCAATCGGTTGTGCCGCATCAAGCAGCGCAATAGCTGCCAATTGACGTAATTCTGCGTCGCGTTCAAGACCGTAACCGGTCTTCACTTCGGCGGTAGTCGTCCCGAACGACAACATCTGCCGCAAGCGAGGTAGTGCCGCATGAACCAGTTCAGTAGTTGTCGCCGCACGGGTGAGCCGCATGGTGCGTAAAATACCACCACCGGCGGCCATAATCTCTTGATACGTAGCGCCGGCACAGCGCTGTTCAAATTCCTCAACCCGATCACCGGCGTACACGATATGGGTATGACAATCGACCAAACCGGGACACACGGCCCGTCCACGGGCATCAATCTCATGGGACGCACGGAAGCGACGGCGGACATCGGTGTCAGGACCAACGGCCACAATGGTCGATCCACGAATAGCGACTGCTCCGTCGCGGATGACTCCCAATTCGCGCATCGCCGGGCCACGACGCAAACCGGGCGGCCCGGCACACGTTACGAGTTGTGTGGCCGAGTGGATCAGCAGGTCACAGGGTTCTATCATACGCTACTGCCCCAACATCGGCATATCGATCCCGTGCCGGCGAGCAAATGCAATCGCCTCTGGATAACCAGCATCGGCGTGGCGCACAACGCCCATACCGGGATCAGTGGTGAGCACCCGCTCGATCCGGCGCGCGGCTTCGGGGGTACCATCGGCGACGATCACTTGCCCGGCGTGGATGCTGTAGCCGATACCGACGCCACCACCGTGATGAATGCTGACCCACGTCGCGCCGCCAACCGCATTGAGCAGGGCATTGAGCAATGGCCAATCGGCGATGGCATCAGAACCATCACGCATACCTTCCGTTTCACGGTTGGGACTCGCCACCGAGCCGGCATCGAGATGGTCGCGCCCGATAACAATCGGTGCTTTCACCGCTCCACGGGCGACAAGATCGTTTAACAGAAGACCGGCCTTTGCTCGTTCACCATAGCCAAGCCAACAGATGCGAGCCGGTAAGCCTTGAAACGTGACGTATTCACGGGCCAGCCGTAGCCAACGACCAAGATGCTCATTATCGGGGAACAACTCGCTGATTGCACCATCGGTAATGTAAATATCTTCGGGGTCGCCGGAGAGCGCCACCCAGCGGAACGGGCCTTTACCTTCGCAAAACAAAGGGCGGATATAGGCCGGCACGAAACCGGGGTAGCTAAAAGCATCCTTAACGCCGGCATCGAACGCGCGCTGACGCAGATTATTGCCGTAATCGAACACGATGCAGCCACGCCGTTGCCATTCAAGCAATACGCGCACATGCTCAGCCATCGACTCCAATGCCCGGCGATCGTATTCGTCAGGATCACGCTCGCGCAACGCAGCCGCTTCTTCCAACGACAGACTGGCCGGAATATAACCGTAGCGCACATCGTGGGCACTTGTCTGATCGGTAGCGACATCGGGTGTTACACCACGACGAAGCATTTCGGGTAACACCTCACTCGCATTCCCGATCAACGCGATTGAGAGAGGAGTACCGGCTGCCCGCGCCTCTTCTGCCCACGTCATCGCTTCTTCGAGATCATCGCTCAGGCGATCAACTTGGCGGAGACGGAGACGCCGTTCAGCCCGCCAACGATCAACCTCTACGGCAATAATCACGCCCTCGTTCAAGGTCACGGCCAACGGCTGCGCACCACCCATCTCGCCAAGACCGGCAGTCACCACCAGTTTGCCACGCAGCGTCCCCCAACCGGCCGAGCGGGCCAGTGCGCCGAACGTCTCATACGTACCTTGCAAAATCCCTTGCGTGCCGATATAAATCCAACTCCCTGCCGTCATCTGCCCGTACATCGTCAGCCCGGCCGCTTCCCAACGGTCAAAATTGGCCTGCGTAGCCCATGCCGGCACGAGATGAGCGTTGGCGATCAAGACCCGTGGTGCATCGAGGTGGGTACGAAAGACGGCAACCGGCTTACCCGATTGTACGATCAGGGTTTCGTCAGGCTGAAGACGGCGCAAGGTAGCGAGAATCGCGTCGAAGCAAGCCCAATTGCGGGCAGCACGCCCACGCCCACCGTAGACGATCAAATGCTCTGGATCGAAGGCGACATCGGGATCAAGGTTATTTTGGATCATACGGTATGCCGCTTCGATCTGCCAATTTGCACAGGTGAGTGACGTACCGCGAGGGGCGCGAACAATCCGAGACATGCGTACCTCCTTGTACAAGCATGGCATTCATTGCCGCAGTGATGATATGGTAGCGCGAAATACGTATTCCGACAAGCGATAGCCGGCGCCAAGACGAGACGTACCTTACGGCACCCTTCATCAGCGTGCGCTCGCTGCTGCATGGCAATACAATGCAGCGGCGGCAGCATCCCATCCCTTGTCCATCATCGCAAGACAGCAACAGAACCGGTCTTGGGGAAGAAGCAGCAAGAGTACGACACAAACACCTGAATGGAGTGAAGAATTGCAAGCCTGCAAGACGATGCCATTTCAGGCAACCATACTCTCGACCAGCGGAGGAAACAGCAAGAGGATAACCATCATCAGTCCGGTATTCTGGTTCAGGCGCAACGGTTCGGCCAACAGCATTACTATAATCACCGCACCCGCGCCGATCAGCCAGAAGAACCAGGCTTTGCGTCTCCTGCCCTGACGTTTTGCCATTATAGCAGCACCTAGTCCGTTACCCACCATCACACCGAGGATTGAGCCGAGCACACCTAGCCCCAAATCTAACATTGACATTGAGCCACTGAAGAGGAAGCGTCCTATTAGCAAGCCCAAGGCACCTCCCGTCGCTCCAAGTATCATCGCGCCACTCAGTGCACCCATAAAGATCATGAAACGAGATTTTAATTTCATACAGAGAACTTCCTTACATCTTTGAGCGTTACCGTGGGTGACCATTCCTTGTATGAATTCGGCATTTGTTGTCGCAGTGATGATATAGTAGCGCGAAATACGTGTTCCAACAAGTGATCGCCGGTGCCAAGACGAGACTCACCTTGCGGCACTCTCATCAGCGTGCGCTTGCCGCTGCATAGCGATGCAATGCAGTGGTGGCGGCCCTTCCCGACAACGCCGGGCCGTGGCCAAAACAGAGTGTTGCAAACTGACGTTGGGCTAGACGGTGTACACTGTGGACCAACGCAGTGGCATCTTCGAGCACGATGGGTTGCTGTAAACTTTTTCCTCGATGCATAACTGTATCGGCAGCAAAAAGTACCTGTTGGCTCGACCAATACAACCCGATCTGACCGGCACTGTGGCCGGGTAGATGAATGACTTCGAGACCACCGGCCACAGGGATCGTTTCGCCATCGGTGACCAAGCGGTCAACACACGCCGGCGAAAACGTTGACGGCATAAACCGTTTGGCAACACCACACGCAACCCGATTAAACCAGCCGGGGGAACTGACGGTTGTTGGGCGTATCGCTTGGCCGGCTGCCACCAATTCGGCATCAAGCGGATGCATCCAGACCGTCGCGCCAGTTTGTGCTTGCAGCGCAGCCACATTACCGGCGTGATCGATATGGTGATGCGTCACAATGATATGTTGTACTTGTTTGGGAGAACGCCCAAGGAAGTTCAGTGCAGCCAATACTCGGGCGCCTTGATCGGGGTAGCCGGTGTCAATAATGGTGACGTGACCGGCCATCAGAATAAAGAAGACGTTGACTGAAGAGAGGGGAATCGGTAGGGTGAGTTCGTACAATCCGGGAACCAGCAGACGCGGTTTTGGCATATGGGTCTATACCCTTTCCATTATTAGGCGCGGGGTCGGGGCAACCCTTGTGGTTGCCCCAATGGTTGCCCCAACAGGACGACCCTCGTGGCTACCATCTCTGCTCAGTAATTCTCTTTCAGCCACTGCCGCCAACCAGCATCGAATTCGGCGTAGGTTATGCCAAACGCTTTTTGCAACGCCTTATCGTAAAACTCGATCCCAGTACCCGGCGTATCACGCACCGCAGCCGCAAAACGCCAGAACCCATCCAGCCCACCTTGCGTCTCAACGATATATGCGACCAGCGAGTACGCAAACCCGTAGGCAAGGCTCCGATCAACCTCCAACGTCGTCATATGGTCCATGTCCTGCGGACGAACGCCACCGTTAGGGTCGACCAACGGGATAATGCGGCCCCGGCGTACTGCGGCACTCACTGCATTGCGCCGCGGATTGTTTGAGACATACTCGGCCAAACCCTCACTCATCCAGTCAGTGATTCGATACTCTTGGGCAAATGCACGGGTATACGCCCAATGGGTCAGTTCATGCACAATCGTGCTGTACAGCTCCGCTTCCCAACCCACATTCGGGTCGTAGAAGCCAAAGGCATAGGAGAAGGGCGCAAAAATATCGACGCGGTCGTTGCGGGGGCGTGAACCTGCCGAATACCAAGCTAATGAGTTGGGATTGACCGGTGGCGTAATACCAAAGATCGGGCGGAGATAGACGTTGAACTTGTTCTCAGGCGTGCGACCAAGGGTGTCGATTACTTGCTGGCGGGCGCGCAGGACCATATCTTCAATGATAGTGTTGACTTCTGCC
Source organism: Chloroflexus sp. (assembly GCF_056331925.1). Lineage (NCBI taxonomy): Bacteria > Bacillati > Chloroflexota > Chloroflexia > Chloroflexales > Chloroflexaceae > Chloroflexus > Chloroflexus sp. The sequence goes on along the minus strand of NZ_JBWGQH010000003.1, from coordinate 180,317 downwards.
GACCATTCGTAGGTGTTGAGTGTGAAATACTCATTGTCGATCTTGATCTTTGCACCCAACTGCTCCTCGGTTGGCTCGCTCATCACCCAACGTCCGTCTTCCATCTGGCGGAAGAGCAGATCGCGCCGGTAGCCACCGTCATCAATTGCAGCCTGCCAAAAGCCATGCTCGCGCGGTTTGACCTCGAGCACACGCATACGGCTAAACCGTGAACCGCTGAACGATGACTCCTGAAACGTGTTGAACCGTTCTTCCACCAACCGACGGAAAGGCGCATTGGTCTGATCAACGACTGAGCGGAGTAATTCAACGTTGTTGGTATTGTACGCTTCAACATAATCATCGAGTACTTGCTGAATACCGGCAGACACCGCTTCCGGCGTCAACGTGTCGGTAGCCGGTGCAACCGTTGGTGGTACCGATGTGACAACAGCGGTCGGTGCTGCTGTTGGTTCAGCAACGGTACTGGCCGGCGTTTGCACTGTTTGGGGTGTACATGCTGTCAAAACAACAAGCAACAGCATCAACCAACTTCCGATGCGTAACATATAACCTCCCAGGGCAACTATTTAGGTATCTCACGATATTGTACCGCGTTCAGGATACTTATGGGATATACTACGGCGAGAGAAATGGTCGTGATAGGGAACTGAGAATCTATCCATTCTATCTTTGCTTCGCATGGATCTTACACTCATCGAATGGCTACACTCGGCAGAAGGTCAGGCGATCTTGGCCGAACTTGCTATTCGCGAGCTACGCGAAACCGACCTCTTGGCCGAACTAAACCGGCTTCGTCGCCACCTACCTGCTGAACGAGCGCGAGCGGCGATTGAACAAGCATTGCTACGGCGCAAAGCCATCGCGAAGTTTCCGTATGCCGACCGAATGCTGTTTACCCGCGACGCCCTCGAACAGGCATCGGCGGCTCCGGTAGCCGCACACCGTGCTGCGCGATTAGTCTGCCAGAGCAGAGTGGCCGATCTAGGTTGTGGGATCGGCGGTGATACGATTGCAATGGCCCTTGCCGGCATACAGGTGATCGCGGTGGAACGCGATCCGATTCGGTTGGCACTGGCGCAAGCAAATCTCGCCGCATTAGGGCTGGATGAGCGGGTGCTGTGGCTCGAACGCGACCTGTTGCACGAACCGCCACCGCACGCCGATGCGCTCTTCTGTGACCCGGCTCGTCGCATCGGCGACCGACGGGTCTTTGATCCGGCTGCGTTTCAGCCACCGCTGACTCACGTGCTAGGCTGGCAGCGCCACAATCCGGCACTCGTGGTCAAGTTGGCGCCCGGCATTGACCGCAACCACATACCGGCAGAGGCAGAACTGGAGTTTGTCTCGTTCGACGGTGAATTGAAGGAGGCAGTGCTCTGGTGCGGCCCTTTAGCGACGACCGAACGGCGAGCAACGGTATTGAACGGTGCAGGCAACGCGGTATCGCTGACCACCGGCGCAGCACCGCGACCACCCTTGAGTACACCGCAGACCGTACTCTACGAACCTGACCCCACCATCATCCGGGCCGGGCTAATTGCCGAACTGGCCGCTCAACTCGGTGCTGCCCAACTTTCACCCGATATTGCCTACCTCACCACCACGACCTATCACCCCACACCATTCGCCCGCCCATGGCCGATTGTTACGTGGCTGCCCTTTCAACTGAAGCGGCTCCGGGCACTACTGCGCGACCTTGACGCCGGCCCGGTCACCGTCAAGAAGCGAGGTTCACCGCTCGATACAACGACACTGGCCCACCAGCTCAGCGGCAATGGCAATCGTCGGCTCGTGGTCGTGCTAACCCGACTCCCCTCTGGCCCTATTGCAGTGATATGTGATGAAATGATCGCAAACGACAATCGGTAAGAGCAAACCCAGCAACTCGAAGGAACCCACTCCTGCACGGTCCACCTTGCGATTGATGGCAAACCTAAGGCAAGCATGCTACCTTATGCCAAGGAATTATTGACTCAGCAAAAGGTTTACCACAATGACCCTCGCACAGCACACTCGCTATCGGGGCTTAAGCATCCTCATCGTGATTAACTTCATGATGTACGCCGGCTTTTTCATGGTCATCCCGCTCGTATCAGTCCATTATGTCCAAACGATGGGCTTTGCCGCAGTGACGGTCGGGATGGCGCTCGCGTTGCGCCAACTCGTTCAGCAAGGGGTGAGTGTCGGCGGTGGGGTGCTCTCAGATCGCTTTGGCGGACGTAGCCTGATTACCGCCGGCGTCTTGATCCGCGCTCTTGGGTTCGTCAGCCTTGCCTTTGCCAACACACCATTGCTGCTCTTCGCCGCGATGCTACTCTCGGCGCTCGGTGGAGCACTCTTTGAAGCACCGAGTCGAGCCGGAATTGCTGCGTTGACAACCCCTGACGAACGCGCCCATGCCTTTTCGATCAACGGAGTGGGCAGTGGTTTAGGTATGGTAGTCGGGCCGCTCGTTGGTTCACTCTTGCTCGATTTTGGCTTTACTACGGTAGCCCTGGCAGCCGCCATCTGTTTTGCCCTGATCGGCGTGCTCAGCTTACTCTTGCCGCCACTTGAGACGGCAAGTGATCGGACACGGCTAGGGTTTGGTTTAGGGTTGGCATTGCGCGACCGGCCCTTTCTGATCTTTACAGCCTTACTAATGGGCTACTGGTCTATGTGGGTCCAATTGACGATCAGCTTACCACTGGCCGGCGAGCGATTAGCCAATGCTGCCGATGCGGTGCGGTGGATCTATGGTATCAATGCGGGGATGACCGTCCTCTTGCAAATACCGATCATGGGGCTGGTTGAACGACGCCTCCGACCACCCACCATCCTGATCCTCGGGATTGCGTTGATGGCCGGTGGTCTGGGAATGGTTGCCATCGCCGAGACGTTTCCATGGCTCATCGGTTGTGTCGTTATCTTTACCATCGGCACCTTGCTTGCCACCCCATCCCAACAGAGCGTAACTGCCGCACTCGCCGACCCACGCGCACTTGGTTCATACTTCGGGGTTAATGCCCTGGCACTCGCATTTGGCGGCGGACTAGGGAACCTGAGCGGTGGTCTGTTGATCGATCTCGCTACCGTTCTCCATCTCCCGGCACTCCCGTGGATCATTTTTGCAACGATTGGTCTTATTAGCGCTACCGGTCTCGTCATCCTCGATCGTAAGTTGCAACGACAATCAAACATCGCCGTCAACGCCCAACAGCAATCATCGCCGTAAGCTGGTTTAGAATAGACACACTGCCCCTGATTTGGCTAGAAAGGACGAGCATTATGCCCAACAACCGTTTCGCATTCTTTAACGGCGACATCGTTCCGATCGAGCAAGCGCAAGTCAGTGTGATGACCAATGCGCTCAACTACGGTACCGGCTGCTTTGAGGGTATTCGTGGGTATTGGAATCCCGATCATCAACAGCTCTACGTCTTTTGTCTGCGCGAACATCTGGAGCGTATGCACCGCTCGGCCCGCATCTTGATGATGAAGATGCCTTACAGTGTTGACGAATTATGCCAGATTACCATCGATCTGTTGCGGCGCGAAGAGTTCCGCGAAGATGTCTACATTCGTCCACTGCTGTACAAGAGTGATCCGGCCATCTCGGTACAAATGCACGGTCTCACCGACAGTTTCACCATGTTTGCGCTTGGCTTTGGGCAATATCTCAGTGGTTCGTCCATTCGCGTGTGCGTTTCCTCGTGGCGACGGATCGATGACAACATCATCCCATCGCGGGCGAAGGCGTGTGGTGCATACCTTAACTCGGCGCTGGCGAAGAGCGAAGCCTTGCTCAACGGGTACGATGAGGCGATTGTGCTGAGCAGCGACGGCCATGTCTCAGAGGCATCGGCAGCGAATCTGTTTATCGTGCGTAACGGTGTGTTGATTACTCCGCCAACCAGCGGCGATATTCTGGAAGGGATCACGCGACAAGTCGTAATCGAGCTGGCACACAAGCAGTTAGGCTTGCCGGTAAAAGAAGCGCCGATTGATCGAACTGAGTTGTACGTCGCCGACGAAGCCTTCTTCTGCGGCACCGGCGTCGAGATCAAACCGATTGTTGAGATTGACCGCCGTCCTATTGGGAACGGTACCATCGGCCCGATCGGCACGATGCTGGTCAATTTGTACGCGGACGTGGTACGGGGACGGATCGCGGCCTACCGACACTGGTGTACGCCGGTGTATGCCAACTAAAAGGCGTTCTTGCCCTTCTCTGTTGAGGAGGGCAACCAACTATTCCGTATCTCGACGTGGCACAAAGCACATGTTATAATACGTATAACCTTTGACAGTGTTGTCAGCATAACGGCCCGACAAAGGAGTTTGGCCATGATTACGAAACGTCTCGGTCCTACCGGCAAAGTGCGGGTGACCTTCTCGCTACCCGCCGCTCTCTGGGCCGACACCATCTACCTCGTCGGTGATTTCAACGGTTGGAATCGTCATGCAACTCCCCTCCGCGCCACTGAACACGGTTGGATGGTAACGCTCGACCTTGAAGCTGGGCGCACCTACCAATACCGTTATCTCGTCAACGACAACGAATGGCATAACGACTGGAACGCCGACGGCTATGTACCAAACCCCTACGGTGGTGACAACTCGGTGGTAGATACAACTATCTTTGCCCACCTTCCCCCCGACGAAGAACGGGCTGTCCGTGAACCGATCTTGACCCCATTGCCCAAACACCCCCCTCGCCTACGGCACGTCTCAACCGGATGAAGCAAAGTTTGTTATAATGCCGATAGCGACGCGAAAGGGCGCAGCAACCTGCGCCCTTTTGTCTATCGGTACTTACAAGACAGATAGATCAGGTACATGATGACGACTCATAGTATTCCGGTGCTCGATTTTGGTTCCCAGACGGCGCAGTTGATCGTGCGACGGCTACGCGAATTGGGCTATTATAGCGAGTTGCTCGCACACGATACGCCGGAAGCGCAGATCCGTGCGCTAAACCCGGTTGGAATTGTCCTCAGTGGTGGGCCGGCCAGTGTGTATGAACCGGGGGCACCAACCTTACCGCCATGGCTCCTCGAAAGCAAGCTACCCGTGCTTGGAATTTGCTACGGTATGCAACTGATCAGCCACACCCTCGGCGGTATGGTGCGTCGTCCATCTGGGCGTGAGTACGGCCCGGCGATGATCACCGTCACCCAACCCCACCCACTTTTTGCCGATACCCCCACCGAACAGCCGGTCTGGATGAGTCACGGTGACCGGATCGAGCAGTTGCCCGCCGGCTTTACGGCAATTGCCTCCAGCCAGGCCACGCCGTTTGCCGCCATTGCCGACGACCACCGACGCTGGTACGGTGTCCAGTTTCACCCGGAAGTGGTGCATACCGTGTATGGGCGAGCACTTTTGACCAACTTTGCCAAACTATGCGGGGCAAAACCCGAATGGCAGCCGAGCAGTTTTGTCACCGAAGCGATTGAACGGGTCCGAGCACAGGTCGGCTCACACGGGCGCGTTATCTGCGCCCTCTCCGGCGGGGTTGATTCGGCAGTGGCGGCCCTGATCATCCATCGCGCTATCGGCGACCGGTTGACCTGCGTGTTCGTTGATAACGGCCTCTTGCGCGCCGGCGAAGCTGATCAGGTCATCAACACCTTCCGCGAACATTTTCACGTACCGCTGATCGCGGTTGATGCGCGTGAAGAGTTTCTCGCTGCATTAGATGGTGTGGTTGATCCTGAGCAGAAGCGCAAGATTATCGGTGAGAAGTTTATTCGCATTTTCGAGCGCGAAGCGCGTGCGTTAGCAGGCGTGGAGTTCCTCGCTCAAGGGACGCTCTACCCCGATGTGATCGAATCGACTGCACCGGACCGACCGAAGGCAGCGAAGATCAAAACGCATCACAACGTTGGCGGGCTACCCGCCGACATGCAACTGAAGCTGGTTGAGCCGCTCCGCTACCTCTTCAAAGATGAAGTACGCGCAGCAGGGCTGCAACTCGGCTTGCCCGAAGAGTGGGTATGGCGACATCCTTTCCCCGGACCCGGTCTCGCCGTGCGGATCATCGGTACCGTAACGTGGGAACGGCTAGAGACATTGCGCAAAGCCGACAGCATCTTCCTTGAAGAGCTGCGGGCAAGCGGCTACTACCGTGCAACCCAACAGGCATTCGCCGTTCTTCTGCCGGTGCAAAGCGTCGGTGTGATGGGGGACGGGCGTAGTTATGGGTTCACTATCGCACTGCGCGCGATTACCACCGAAGACTACATGACAGCCGACTGGGCGCGCTTACCCTACGAATTACTGGCACACGTCAGTAGCCGAATTGTGAATGAGGTCGAAGGCGTCAATCGCGTCGTATACGATATTTCGTCAAAGCCACCGGCTACTATCGAGTGGGAGTAGCGATCATCGCTGCCGGTATGCTACAATAAAGCCATGCGTGTACCACAAACCATCGCAATCGACGGTCAATCGGCAGCAGGGAAAAGTACACTCGGCGCTTTATTGGCCGAGGCGCTAGGCTATCTCTATTTCGATACCGGAGTGATGTATCGCGCACTAGCACTAGCCGCATTACGGGCGGGTATCGATCCCGACGATGAAGCAGCCCTGAGCGAATTGGCCCATCAGTTAGTCATTGATGTCACCCAACCGACAGTCGCCGATGGACGGCAGTACACCGTTTTGGTCAACGGTGAAGATGTAACGTGGGCAATCCGCAGCCCCGAAGTCGAGCGGATCGTCTCACGCGCCGCTCGTTTCCCTTCGGTGCGACGCGAAATGGTTCGTCAACAGCAACTTATCGGTCAGCGCGGACGAGTGGTGATGGTAGGGCGCGATATTGGTACCGTGGTCATGCCCGACGCCGATCTGAAGATCTATTTGCAAGCGTCATTGGCCGAACGTGCCCGCCGGCGGGCTGCCGAGTTGCGCAGCCGGAATATTGACATGCCCCTCGAACAAATTGCCGCTGCCCTGGCCGAACGCGATGCGCTCGATGCCCACGTTTCACAACCGGCTGCCGATGCGATCATTCTCGTTAACGATGGGTTGACCCCGGCAGAAGAGGTGGCATTGGTGCTCAACCGTTTTGTGTATAGCGAACAGGCGCTGGAGAATGGCCATTAATGTAGATTGACCTATGCCTCGCACGTTTAGCCAGTCATACGCTGGGGAACGCTGGTCTTCCTGCCCGTTGACCGATACGAGAGGGGCTGTACGGTGAAAATCGGTAAAGCCATCGATAAGCTACTCTACGAAGACGCTGACGCAGCGCTTGATCTGGCACCGAGTGAGGAGATCCTCTACGTTACCGGGCGCCATTGGCTCATCTTGATGGCGCGGCTGATCATTCCGTTAATCGGGATCGGTCTCTTCGGTGGCATTGCTTTTTATCGTGCGATTGGTGGTGGCTTTCTTGTCACCGATACCGGCGAACCAATCGGTTTTGATTTGTTCAATATCCTGTTGGTCCTGATTGAAGCGGTTTTGCTGCTCTTCTGGGTCGCACTATGGGTGCGCGGTGGCAAAGACCCAAATCCGGGGCGAGTGTTGTTGGCCGCGAATCTGGCTGTGCTCGCTCTGATCTATTTTCGCTATAACGGTGGACGCATTTTCTATATCGATCCCGGACGGTTCTTCGGGCAAGCTTTCGATCCGCTCAATCTGGTGTTCATCAGTCTAGCTATCGTCAGTCTCTTCTCCATCTTCCTTATCGTCTACGATTGGCTCAACGATGAACTGATCCTCACCAACCGCCGGGTCGTGTACGATAATGATCAGGTCTTTATTCCGCGCTTGATTGAACGGCGGGTACAGGAGCAAATCTTTATCGAAGAGATTCAAGACGTGGTTGCAACCACGAAGACCTACTTGCAACACTGGTTCCAATACGGCACTATCACGATTAAGTCGGCACGGATCGGCGGCAATATTGTATTCCACGGCGCGCGTAATCCGAAAGAGATGCAGCGCCGTATTATGGCACAGGTGAACGAAAACCGACGCAAACGTACCGAGACCGATCTCGAAAAGATGGTCGAAGCGCGGGTCTACAATGAACCACCACCGAAAGTCAAACGACCGTTACCGCCGGTCAAACCTCGGTGGGATTGGTTGAGTTGGCTGCTACCCGCCAACCCTGAAGTCAATGCGGAAAAAGAGACGGTCATTTGGCGCAAGCACTGGGTTTTTCTCTTGCGCGGATTATTCCCGCCTTTCGCCATGCTCTTTGTCGGATGGATAATCGTGGTGCTTCTTGGTAGTTGGGGGCTCCTACCGACGGTATGGATGACGGTGCTGATCGGTGCGCTACTGATCGCCTTTGTGCTGTGGTCGCTGTGGGAAGTAGAAGATTATCGCAACGATATTTACATCTTGACACCAACGAACATTATTGATGTTGAAAAGAAGCCGCTTGGTCCTGAAGATCGGCGTACCGCCAGTCTTGGGGCAATTACCAACGTCTCATTTGAGACGACCTTTATTAGTAACTTGCTGGGTTATGGTAATGTGGTAGTCGAAACGGCGGGCGGCGGTGGCAAGTTCACCTTCAACCACGTGCCAAACCCACGTGACGTAGTGGCGATGGTCAATGAATACTACGTGATGTTTAAGCGCTCTGAGAAAGAACGTTCACTCAACGACATGCTTGAATTGCTCCGCCATTACCATTTGGCTCAGCAACGGCACCACGAACTCCTCCCGATGAATGGCACTGGGGCGAACGAACCTACACCGGCTACGCAATCTCTTGCCGGGGCACCACCAACAACGGCAGCAACGGTATTGGCACCCGCCGTTTCTCCCGTGCAAACCGCGGCAACGATGCCGGTTTCCACCGAACAGCAGTTACACCCGGCAACAGACCCCAATCTGGCCGTGACCCAGACGGCAACCGACTCTGTACATTCTGTTCGTCCTGGAAAAGAGCAGTCATCAGCATGAGAGCACGCCTGTACCTCATAGTTATACTGGTACTCACGTTGGTACCAATCAGCACGGCTGCCCAACAATCATCGCCAATTAGCATCACCGTACAGGTAGGACTTGACGGCGAGGGAAGTTTTCGTCCCAAATACTGGATACCGGTCTTCGTAACGCTTGCCAATGACGGGCCAGACCAGCAGATCAAGCTCGAATGGCGAGACCAGAGCACAGGGTCTTTCACCCAAAGCTATGTGCTTGATCTACCCGGCGGTGCGCGCAAGCAGATCGTGTTACCGGTTATCCAAACCTCTCGTAGCGCAATCTTGACTGCGACGGCAAACGGCGTACAGGTGTTTCGCGAGCGGGTTTTCCTCAAGCAACTGCCTGATGATCAGATAGCAATCGGCTTGCTAAGTACCGATCCCACTGTGTTGAGTAGCTTGACGATTGCCGATTTCGGAACAACCCGCGGCGCCACGATTATCCCGCTGACACCGGCGTTGATGGTCGATGACCCACTGCTACTGACGGCAATTGATGTGATCGCCGTGCGTGAACTCACCGCCGAACTGCGTCCAGAACAGCGGGAGGCTCTGATCACATGGGTGCAACAGGGCGGCACCTTACTGATAGGCGGTGGAGCAGTCGGCGAAACGGCCATCCGTACCTTTGCCGATGTGCTCCCAGTCACCGTTGGGCCGCTCCAGGGGAATTGGCCGGTCAACGCTTTGGAACAACTTATCGGTTTGAGTGGGTTAAGCAACAGCGTCCCCCAACTTACGGCACATACCGTCACGTTACGGGCAAATGCCTATGCACTGACCAATGATACGCTGATTAGCCAGATGGAGCTAGGAGTGGGAAAAATCATCTTCGCCGCGTTCGATCTTGCCACATTGCGGGCCTGGCCGGGTGAGGCCAAACTGTGGGCGAAGGTTCTCGCGTTCCAACCCCGAATTGACATCGGGGCAACGTTCCGTTTTAGTTTTAACGATCTGTTACAAAGTAGTTTGAATCAACCACTGTTTGAGCTACCATCAACGACGGTGATGCTCGGCCTTATCAGCTTGTACATTATCGTGATCGGGCCACTTCACTTCTTCATTTTACGTCAACTACGTCGGCTTGAATGGGCATGGCTGACCACACCACTGCTGATCGTTATCTTTCTGCTCGGCACTTATGGCATGAGCTTCGCCCTTCGTGGTACCCAAACGCAGATCGTTCAACTCACCATTGTACAAACCGCGGCTGAAAGTGAGACGGCCATCACGACAACATTTGCCGGCATCTTTTCCCCTCAACGGGAACGTTATACGCTGACCATCCCCAATACGACCTTCGTCACCCCAATGCGTACCGATGTCGGGCAGGTCGAGACACAACGCGACGACAACGCAGTGACCATCCCCGATCTTCAACTCGATGCGTCAGCATTTCAGACATGGATCGCCGAGGAAGGAGGCCCCAATCCGGTACAGATCGGTGCGCAAATCACGCGCGAGGGCCAGGCTTGGAATGGAAGTGTAACCAATATCGGCAAATTCCCACTCCGCGATGTTATGGTGGTCTGGCAGAACAATATGCAGTGGATCGGCGACTTGCCACCCGGCGCTGAGGCAACGATCTCGCTCAACTCCAATCAAGGTAATTTCCTGCGCGAATTCATCCCCAACGATCAGCATAGTTTGCTGAACCACACGTTTGTGCTAGAGAACTTGTTTTGGTATGGTCAGACAACGAACCGATTTATACCACCTGACGAACTACCTAGCATGCCCGGTACTAGTCTGTACTTGATCGGCTGGAGTGAGCAAGCCACACCGGTATTCCAGATCGACGGTGTCGAGACACGGACCCGTGGTGAGACGTTGTACATCGTAGCCCTACAGCAACGGTGATACTGATAGCGGTTGGTGGACAAACGTATGACGGCGATGGTTGAAACCAAAAATCTTACCCGCTACTACGGCGAACAACGAGCACTTAACCATCTCAATCTCCAGATACCGGTCGGGGCAGTGTACGGCTTTATCGGGCCTAACGGCGCCGGTAAGACCACCACGATGCGAATTCTCACGACTCTCTTGCAGCCATCGGGAGGGGAAGCGTGGGTAGCCGGACTATCGGTAACTCAGCAACGGGCCGAGGTACGACGTGTCGTTGGGTTCATGCCCGACTCGTTTGGCTTCTATAACAACATGACCGCTGCCGAATATCTCGACTTTTTTGCCGCCGCCTACCACGTACCACCGGCACGACGGCGAGCCTTGATCGATGATCTATTAGCACTGGTCGATCTCACCCATAAACGCGATAACGATGTTATGTCGCTTTCACGGGGGATGAAGCAGCGTCTCAGCCTTGCCCGTACCCTCATTCACGATCCATCACTCCTGATCCTCGATGAACCGGCTAGTGGTCTTGACCCACGCGCACGGGTGGAGTTGCGCGAATTGCTCCGCGAACTACGCCGGCTCGGCAAGACGATTATGATCAGCTCGCACATTCTCACCGAGCTGGCCGAGATGTGTACGCACATCGGTATTATCGAACGAGGCACATTACTGGCATCGGGCGATGTCGAAACGATCATGCGCTCATTGCGTCCGCATCGTACTTTTGCGATCCACGTCATTAGCGACATCGCAACCGCTGCCGAGATTGCCAGCACCGCCGATCATGTTCTGGCGGTACGTACTATCAATGACGACGGCCCACCCCGGATCGAAGTTGACATTGACGGCGATGATCATGCGGTGAGTGCATTGCTAGCACGCTTGGTGAGCAATGGCACTGCGATCATTCATTTCGCTGCCCAGACCGGCAATTTGGAAGAAATCTTCCTTAAAGTGACCGAGGGCATCGTAGGCTCATAGGCAGGCGTAGGATGAGCGGATCAACGTAGTACCTGCCTGCTCCAACGCGCCGCAGCACCGTCGTCGCATAAACGACCGGTCTACTCAACCTTTACCTCACGCAACCTGCTCTGCACCAACTCGATCAATTGTTGGGGAGTAACCCGCGGGAAATAATCGAAGTCGATCATGATTGCAGGCACATCATCGCACGCAGCCATACAATCTAGCTCAACAACCCGCAGTTTGCCAGGATGATCAGCACGCAGGCGGGCTAACGTTTGCCACAGATCAGGTCGGCTGCGGGCACAAAGCCGGCAGACGGTTAGTTCAATAGCGGCCATCGCCTGCCTTCCTTTCTTGATCCAGGCAGTGACTCGAAGGTGAGCACGGACAGCAACAACTCAGCGAGGCTCCGATTGAGTAAACGAGAACGTTCCGCATCGAATTGATCACGTAGCGTACCATCTAGCGATTACTGTCGGTTACTGCCGGTACCGCTCTTGGAGGGGAACGGGGAACACCAAGGGCGGCTTAACCGAGATGTCATTAACCTTTCAACATACATGCTGTGGAATGCAGTAGTCTTACTGCTGCAAGCCATACACAGACCATACTGCCGCAGGCTACAGTCCGCACACTCCACTAACACACTGCCGCTCACAGATACTTTATCAGGACACCATCAGATAATGCTGTGCAAACCGGCACAATGTATGTTCCTAGTGTACACTCTTTGTCAATAGATTGCAAATACAAAATTCTGCACACATCGGAATACAACCGAGCATAGCGTTCGGACGAAACCCTCAGCACAATGGAATTATCTGGCACCGGAGGAGTATGAGCGTAGAGGTGAACAACGGTTCACCTCCACATCTACATATCACCAACCCGCACCGATGGGAGAACTACCCCCAGTTACCGACCGTCGCCTCATCGCGAAGTTGGGCAAGCTTCACGGCCAGCCCGATATACGCGGCTGGGGAGAGCGCCTGCAACTCAGCACGCACAGCATCGCTCACCGGCAAGCTCGTGATAAAGCGAGCCAATTCTTCGGCGGTTAGTGCTCGTCCGCGCGTAAAATCTTTCAGCAACTCATAGGGTTGCGCAAACCCTTCACGGCGGAGAATAGTCTGGATCGCTTCGGCCAACACTTCAGGATGAGCTTCGAGATCGCGACGTAGCCGCGATCGGTCTACTGCTACCTTCGTGAGACCACGCAGCAACCGTTGATAGGCAAGGAGACAGTAGCCGAAGGCCAACCCAAGGTTACGCAAGACGGTACTATCGGACAAATCGCGTTGCAAGCGCGACACCGGCAACTTACGGCTAAACAGCTCGAGCAATGCACCGGCGACGGCGAGATTACCCTCAGCATTTTCAAAGTCAATTGGGTTCACCTTGTGCGGCATAGTGGAAGAACCAACTTCACCGGCATAGGTCGCCTGCACCAGATAGCCATCACTGATATAACGCCAGCAATCTTGGCTCAGGTCGGTCAGAATAGCACCAATCCGCTTGAACGCATCACACAGGGCGGCCAGGGTATCGTGTGGCTCAATCTGGGTGGTCAGCAAGATCGGCTCAAGTTCGAGCGAGCGAACAAAGGCCCGTGAAAACTTCAACCAGTCAACTTGCGGCAAGGCCGCGTGATGGGCAGCAAAGACACCACTGGCACCGTTCAACTTACCGGTGATTCGAATAGCCATCAGATCGGCGAGCGCCCGTCGTAACCGCATATAAAACACATTCATCTCTTTGCCGAACGTGGTTGGGGTGGCGGGCTGCCCATGGGTACGCGCCAGCATTGGCGTCGCTGCTTCTTCATCGGCCAATTGGCGTAACCGTTCGAGAATCGCCTCAAGCGCGGGCAACATCACCAACTCACGCGCCTCCTTGACCATCAGCGCGTAGGCTAAATTATTGACATCTTCGGAGGTAATTGCGAAATGGATCGCTTCCAGATGCGATGTTAGACCAAGTGCTGTTAGACGCTCGCGCAACCAATACTCAACCGCCTTGACATCGTGATTTACTCGCCGGTCCCATTCGGCAATCGCTAACGCATCATCGTCGCCGAACTGACGATACAACGCACGCAGGGCAGCCTGTTGTGAGAGGGCCAACGGGGGCACAAAACTGATCCCGCGAGCACGCGACAAAAAAATAAGATACTCAACCTCGACCCGGACCCGATACCGAAAGAGTGCTGCCTCGCTAAAAAAGCCGGCCAGTGCCGCCACATCAGGACGGTAACGGCCATCGAGCGGGCCGAGCGCAGCCAAGCGAGCCATATCGTTCGTCATGAAAGCCTCCACCGTATGCTTACATCACCGCTACGCAGCGTACCACAAAAGCTACCCACCGATTGCGGCACGCAAAAAAACGGGATATCTTCTGTGCAAGTCATTGACATTCCATGCTGAATCGGGTACGATGGTAATAAGAATTCTAAATATTTGTTGAACGAATAATTCATATCTCAACAATCTTTTTCCAACAAGGCAGCGTATGCACGAACACGATCCGCGCACTCATTATACCGGTGCAATTGATGACATCGTTCGCCAAATCACGTGGCAGAGCCAGAAGCAGTTATTGCAAACCCTCAGCCGGCCTGAGATCAATCTCACATTACCGCAGATGGTAACGCTCTTTGCTATTCGGGAAGCAGGGGTCTGCCGTATGAGTGATCTAGCCGAGATCACACAACAATCGGCGGGAACGCTCACCGGCATCGTGGATCGCCTGATTGCCGAACATCTCGTTGGGCGTGTGCGTGATGTTGAAGATCGGCGGGTCGTGCAAGTGATGTTGACACGGCAAGGCGAACAACGGCTAGCACTCGTCGAAGCTGCGCGTCGTGCCGATATGGAACGTATTCTGTTGCGCTTTAGTATTGAACAGTTACATCATCTCGAACAACTCCTCCAACTTCTGCTCGACGGAATTAATGAGTTAATCGGCGAGCGTGAACTCACCCGGCATACCAACGGTCAGATCGACATATCTTCAATCAGCCGCGATGCCTAGGCAACGCCGGCGCTATGGCTCCAACGTAGTGATTTGAGACACACCATGTGGAACCCCACAACCATCCCTTGTGGCTAGCACCGGCTGTGCAGATCATCGTTGATAATGGTTTGCCGGTGAAACTATTTGAAGTATCATATCGTCATATTGACGCCTTGCTTATCAAACGCATCCACTCACTCAAGAGTGCGTCAGAGAGGAGGGTTCTATGAGTGAATCGTTACGTCCACGTCGCCGGCCAAACCGTCTTGGTTGGGGCATTGGTATCCTGCTTGTCATCAGCGGATTGGTCGCCGGCTTTTTTTGGTTTAACCGCAATCCATCGTCGACCAACCCACGACTGAACTATGCACTCACCCGCCCACAGCGAGGCCCGATTAGTGCCGTTGTCAACGCAAGCGGTACCATCCAGCCACAACAAGTACTTGATTTGACATTTACCAGCAGTGGCCTGATCAGCGAGGTGCTGGTCAAGATTGGCGATACTGTCAGTGCCGGCCAGCCGTTAGCACGGCTCGACACCCGCGATCTGGAATTACGGGTTGAGCAATCGGCTGCCCAACTAGCGCAGGCGCAAGCCAACCTCGACCGGCTACGTGCCGGCCCGACCGAAGCCGATATCGCTGCCGCCGAGGCCCAATTGGCCCAGGTGCAAGCGCAGCTTCGGCAGACGATGGGGAATGTTACCGAACAAGATTTGGCCGCTGCGCGCGCCCAAGTTGAACAGGCCAGGGCAAACCTTGAACGGCTCCTGGGTGGACCAAAAGCCAGTGAGGTCATCCAGGCCCAAGCGCAAGTCGATCAAGCGATCGCCGCATTGCAATCACAACGCGATTCGTTGTCGGCGGCCAAGACGCGCGCCGAATCACAGTTATTTCAGGCCGCTAATACACTCCGCGACCGACAAGCGGAGTATAGCCGCATCTACAACGAAAATCGCGAACGCGAACAACAATTGGCGCGGTTCGGGCAATCGTTGCCCCAATCGGCGCTGGATAACGAGGCAGCAGCGCTACGTGCTGTGCAAAATGCTGAGGAGCAAATGCGTCAAGCGCAGGTCGCCTACGAGCAGGCAAAGCAAGCCGAGATCACCGGTATCGCTCAAGCCGAGGCACAGGTGCGCAGTGCGCAGGCTAACCTTGATCGGGTGCTGGCCGGGGCCGATCCCGATCAAATTGCGGCAGCACGTGCTCAGTCGGCACAAGCTGAAGCGAATCTGAACAAGTTACTCGGTGATCAACGGGCAGGCAGTTTGGCTGCCGCCCAAGCGGCTGTAGCGAGTGCTCAAGCCAATTTGCAACGGGTCAAAGCACCACCGAGCGATGCCGATCTGGCAAGTGCTGAAGCTCAAGTTGCCAACGCGCGGGCCAGTCTGGCCCAAGCCCAATTGGCCCTGGAACGCGCTACCCTGGTAGCACCGATCAACGGGGTGGTTGCCGAAGTAAATCTTGAAGTCGGTGAACTGTATAACGCCGCACGCCCGGCTATTGTCTTGGCCGATCTGAGCGGCTACTACGTCGATGTGACGGTTGATGAGATTGATGTCGCGCAGATCGCGGTCGGTCAACAGGTGATCTTGACCCTCGACGCCCTCCCCAATCTTGAGTTGCAGGGAACGGTGGCGCGGATTAATCCACTCTCAACCGTTCAATCGGGAGTGACAGCATATACCGTCCGCATCGTGACCAACGATCCACCGGCGGCAGTGCGACCGGGTATGTCGGCCAGTGCCGATATTATTGTAGCGGAGAAGAGTGAGGCATTGGTTGTGCCGCGACGCGCGATCCGTGCAGAACGCGGTCAATTCTTCGTCGATGTGACTGCTGATCCGGGGCTGTGTGCGGTCGATATTGCTCAACGGCCGTTGCAACCGGTTACGCAAGCAATTGCTGTGCAGCTTGGCCTCAGCAACGAGCAGATTATCGAGGTCACTTCTGGGAATCTCGATGAAAATAGTTGTATCTATGTACCCGGCATCGATGCCCGCTTTAATTTCTTTAGTGGAGGACCACCGCCGGGGGTGCGGAATCGCTAATGAACCTCTCTGTCAGGGAACCACTGGGAGACCGCAAGAACAGGAACGCGAAGCCGCAAAGGGCGCGAAGAAGTGTATAGGGTGGAAAGCAAGTATTATGAACATCCTTGAAGCAATTCGGATCGCGCTGAACAGTTTGTTGGCGAACAAGCTGCGGTCCATTTTGACGATGCTCGGCATCATCATCGGGGTTGGTGCAGTTATTGCGCTGCTCGCGTTGGGCGGTGCAATTCAAACACTCGTCACCAGTGAGCTACAAGGGCTGGGAAGTAACCTAGTTTTCCTGTTTCCTGGCACCAATGATCCCGAAAACGACCGTCGCGTCCCGCCACGCCTAACGAACGAGGACGTGGCAGCGATTGCCGATCCACTCAACGTACCGGCAGTTGCCGCCGTTTGCGCTGAATACAGCCGACGAGCGTTAACAACTTACGGTGGCCTGAGCTACAACGCTCTGATTGCCGGGGTAAGCCCGACCTATCCCCAAGTCCGTAATGCGCAAGTAGCGCAAGGTATTTTCTTCGACACACGGGCGGTCGAGCTACGATCACGGGAAGCGGTCCTCGGTCATCGGGTTGCCCAAAGACTCTTTCCCAACGGTGAAGACCCGCTTGGGAAACGGATTCGCATCAACGGGATCGGCTTTCAAGTCATCGGGGTGATGGCCGAGCGCGGTGGTAGTTTTGCCTCGAATGAAGACGATCAGATTTTTGTCCCGATTACGACCGCCCAAGAACGCCTCTTCCCACCCGGCCAAAATACTACCCGCCGCGTTGAGGTATCGGTCGTTTATCTTCAAGCTCGCAATGAGAACAGCATCGATCCTCTGATCGATCAAGTGACGGCGGTTCTCCGTCAACGCAACGGTCTAACGTACCAGGACAACAATTTCACGATCATCACCCAACAAGATCTGGTCAGTTCATTTGCCACGATCACCGGCGCCATTACCATCTTTCTCGGCGCAATTGCCGCGATCTCGTTGGTGGTGGGGGGGATCGGGATCATGAACATTATGTTGGTGAGCGTCACCGAGCGCACCCGTGAAATCGGGTTACGCAAAGCGGTTGGCGCACGGCGCAACGACATCCGCTTACAATTTCTCGTGGAGGCAACGGTGCTCAGTCTCCTGGGTGGGCTGCTCGGCATTGGGCTTGGTTATATAGTCTCGGCTATCGGTACGGCTCTTCTCGCCAATTTTTCACCCAATGCCCGCGCCGAAGTCAGCCTCAACGCCATTCTGCTTGCAACACTCACCTCAATCGCCGTCGGTATCTTCTTCGGCCTCTACCCGGCGGATCGGGCAGCGCGGCTTGATCCGATTGCAGCGTTGCGGTACGAGTAGTGACGCACATGCTATACTGGTGGCGTAGATAATGGCCGTATAGTTCATAAGACTAGGTAATGTGGTGCGCATTCGGTCGTTATCTACGCGCTAGTATCCGTGTTGCACCACCAATACTGCGAGCATGCATATCCTCATTACCGGCTCATCAGGCATGATCGGCACTAATCTCGGCCTACGCTTGCTCGAGGCCGGTCATCAGGTGTTTGGAATTGACAGGCGTGTGAACCCATGGACTGATCGCATCCCCACCCTATTACAAGATCTCTCAATACCACAGCGTGATTTTCGGTCCGGTATTGGCGGAGCACCATACCCCCCATCCGATTTGGTTGTCCATCTCGCCGCCAACGCTAAAGTGCATGATTTGGTCAACGAACCGTACCGCGCCCTGGAAAATATCAATATCACGTATAACGTCCTCGAATATTGTCGCACCCACGATCTACCGCTCATCTTTGCCTCATCGCGTGAGGTTTACGGTGATATTCACCGTTACATCACCGAAGAGACGCGGGCCGATTTTAGCTTCACTGAAAGCCCGTACTCGGCCTCGAAAATAGCCGGTGAGGCGTTGATCTATGCGTATGCCCGTTGCTATGGGCTGCGCTACATCATTTTTCGCTTCTCAAACGTCTACGGTCGCTATGACAATGATCTATCGCGCATGGAGCGGGTTATTCCACTGTTTATTCACCGTATCAGACGGGGTGAACCGGTAACCGTCTATGGTGGTGATAAAGTGCTCGATTTTACCTACATCGACGATTGCATTGATGGAATTATGCGGGGAATTGTTCGTTTAATCCATGGTGAGGTGGTCAACCGCACGATTAATTTGGCCTACGGTGAGGGGAATACGCTGATCCGGGCCGCCGAACTGATCGGCGTTGCTTTAGGCCGTCATCCTGACATTATCGTCCAACCAACCAAACGGGTCGGCGAAGTGAGTTATTACGTTGCCGACATCGGGCGGGCGCGCGAGTTACTGGGGTACGACCCGCAAGTACCTTTGGCCGAAGGCATCCGGCGCGCCGTTGCTTGGTCCCTGGAGTACAAACGGAATGACTGAACCACAGCGTGAACTGAGCCTTGGTGTGAATATCCATGTCATCCCTGCCGAACGGATAAAACGTTGGATGCGAGCAAGCGCGACATGGCTGGCATTACAAGAGCCGGAGCGGCTGTTTCCAGCATTGACGTATAGTTTCATCGAAGTACTGCCAGAGATACGAGCAGCCATTCTCTGGTTGGTGAGTGCAAGTAGTTTACAACCGGTCGCCCAAGCAGGTTTAACCATGCCGGCTGTCTTGGCTGAGCAGTGGCTAAAGATCAAACTGCGACCGGGTGAAGGGGTGGCCGGTTTGGCGTGGCAGCGGGAGACTATCGTCCAGCAACATGGCGAGCATGGCTATCGTGAATTACAAGGATTGGCGCCACCATACGTGCAGGTTATCTTTCAGGCAATGAGCGACCTGTTGCCGCGGAGTCTGACCGTTACTGCGACGCCATTGCGTGCCGGTCACATGCTGGTTGGGGTCTTGGAATTGATCGGTAGCGATGCGAAAGCGCTCGATGTTGAGTCGAACGATCTCGAGTCGAACGATCTCGATATGATCGGCAGCATTGTGGCCGCAGCGATTCGCAATGCCCAGTTGTACGATGAGATTCGACGGAGCAACCGGCGGCTCAAGGCGTTCGATGCGGTGGTGACTTCGATTAGTACGGCTGCCGACCTGCCCGATCTCGTGCAAAGTGTGCTGACGGTGGTGCTCGAACTCACTCCGGCTCGTAGCGGCGCACTCTTGATTTTCGATCCGGCCCAAGAGCGCCTCCAGCTTAGTGCGTGGCGTAACCTTGATCGAGCGGTCTTGAGCAGTTTCGATCAAGTGCCGGTCGATACTAGTCCGTGCGCCGAGGTGGTACGTTATGGACAACCAGCGTTCCGTCCGCTGTTGAGTGAGCGCGGCGAAGAGGCGTTGCTCGCAGCCGGTATGGTAGAGGCCGCCTATTTACCACTCTTGGCGGGTGGTACGGTTACCGGAGTGCTGGCCCTGTTTGGCGAAGTCAATCTCAACCGTTCGCTCGATAAGGATATGCTGATGCCGATCTGTAATCAGGTTGGTTTTGCCATCGCGAACGTGCGCCTTTACGAAGATAGCCAGCGCGAACGACGTAAGCTGCACACTGTGGTGGAATCGATTGCTGAAGGGGTCTTGCTCTGTGATCGGCATGGACGGTTGACGCTCGCCAATCAAGCAGCGCAAGAACTGATTGATGAGGCAGTGCTGAGTTTCGAGACACCATTAGCTTCAATCCCTGAACTATACGATCTCCGCGATCTCGACGGCAATCCGCTCACGCCGGACGATTTGCCGTTTACGCGCGCGCTGCGCGGTGATACCTTCTACGACTACCGGCTGATGCGGCGGAAACCCGATGGGAGCGAACGATTTTTCAGCTTTACCGGTGCACCTGCCATTAATGAACAAGGTGAAGTTGAAGGGGCGGTGATCACGTTACGCGATATTACGGCTAACCAGAAGGTGCAACGAGCCAAAGACGAATTTCTGGCCGTGGCTGCCCACGAACTCCGTAGTCCGCTGGCGGCCGTTCGGAGTTACGCCGATCTGTTGCTACGGCGTGAACAGCAACGCGAAGGCGATGCCCGTGATCTTCACGGCTTGACGATTCTGACTCAGCAAGTGTCCCATATGTTACGACTGGTTGACAATTTGCTCGATGTCTCTCGTCTAGATGCCGGTCAATTCGATCTGCAATATCAGACGGTGAACCTCGTGACGCTTGCGCAGCAAGTCATCGATCAGCAACGACCAAGCGCCAACAACCGAGAATTGTTGCTCGAGACTGAGGCGCCAGAATTGTGGATCTCGTGTGATGCAATGCGCATCCGACAAGTGTTGACTAATCTCCTGAACAATGCAATTAAGTACAGCCCAGCCGGTAGCGTGGTCAGTGTGCGTGTCCGCAGTGCCTCGTTACCCGCGAACAATGCTCCAGCGGCGCTGATCAGTGTGAGCGATCAGGGACCGGGCATTCCGGCGAGTGAGCAAGAACGAGTCTTCCAACGCTATTATCGGTCGCCGGGTCGGCGCGGTGAAGGGCTGGGACTAGGGTTGTATCTTAGTCGGGAGATTGTGCAGTTGCATGGTGGGCAGATTTGGATCGAGAGCCATGAAGGGCAGGGAAGTACGTTTATGGTGCTCTTACCGATTGAGCGGCCGCAAGGGTAAAACCTTAGCGAGTAAAGCGGAGCGCACAGAACAGGGTTGCAGATTGCAATTTTAGAGTTGTTAACTGCGTTTTTTAACAGAACTACGATCATACCGAAGCCGACTGTACAGAACGGGGAGAATCACCTGTGCCGATCCACAAAAAGCCGTTTCTCGCCGCGTTACCACCGGCCCCCCCGCCGCGCCTTGCTGCCGACGGTCCACCACCGATCCGCATGGCAGCCAACGAAAACCCATTGGGTCCATCACCACGCGCGGTCGCAGCAGTACAAGCCGCTATCAATGAAATTCACCGCTATCCCGATGCCGGCGGTGCCGCTCTGCGCTATGCCCTGGCAACACGTAACGACTTGTCGCCCGAACATGTGATGTTGGGTAACGGCTCTGATGAACTCATTATGTTGATTTGCCACGCGATGCTGAGTGAGGGCGACGAAGCGGTATTGGCGCAGGGTTCATTTGTCAGCTATGCACGACGCATCCAGACGCAAGGAGCTATTGCCCGCCAAATCCCGTTACGTGAGATGACCCATGATCTACCGGCGATGGCCGCAGCAATAACGCCACGCACCCGCCTGATCTTCGTCTGTAATCCTAACAACCCGACCGGCACGACCGTCGGTGCGGCTGAGATGGCAGCGTTTCTCGCCCAAGTGCCGGATGATGTGCTCGTGGTTGTTGATGAAGCCTACATTGAGTTTGTCACCCGCCCTGACTTTCCCGATCTGCTGCCCTTGATCCGCAACGGACGCGATAATCTGCTGCTGTTGCGCACCTTTGCCAAGATTCACGGCCTGGCCGGGTTACGTCTCGGCTATGCGTTTGGTACGCCCGATCTGATTGCCTACCTTGAACGAGCACGCCCGGTGTTCAATGTGAACGCATTGGCCCAGATTGCCGGCCTGGCTGCGCTCGACGATACCAACCATCTCACTCGTTCGTTAGCCCACGCCAATGCGAGCCGCACCCGGTTGACGAACGCCTTACGCGCGCTCGGTTTGACGGTCATCCCCGGTGAGACGAACTTCATCGCTGTCGCCGTCCACGACGATCAGGCAATTGCGGCAACACTGGCCCGACGCGGTGTACTGGTGACACCCTTAACCGGTTGGGGATTGCCGGGCTGGATCCGCATATCATTTGGGACAGAGGAAGAAAACGACGCCTGCATTGCCGCACTGCAAGCTGCTGTATCGGACAGCTAGGCTTGTAGTTGACTGCTCGCGCAGCAAAGGAGAAGATAATGAGTGAGTCGCAACAGCCAAAGGTGTGTTCTAACTGCGGACATCCACTCCTACCAACCGATCGTTTCTGCCCGAACTGCGGCACTCGTGTACCAGAAAAAGCCGCACCGCCGACTGTCGTACTCCCACCCGATCAGCCGCCTGCCACGCCGCCCACAACGGTTCTTCCGCCAAGTCGTCCGCCGACTGCACCACCAACCAGTCTGCCTCCTACACAGCCATCATCGATCCCGACACCAACACCGCCCGTTGTTCCACCGGTACAAAGTGCCGGCGCCCCACCTGATCCCTTTATGCCGCCGCCGACGTACCACCCACCGGTCAGCCAGCAACCGCCGTTCCAGATACCTGCTACCCCAAGTGTTTCCACTACGCAGCCGAACAGGGGCATAGCTTGGTTACTGGTAGGCGGGATTGGGTGTCTTCTACTGATCTTTGTCGGAGTGTGTGTCCTTGCGTTGGTAGCGTTCTCCACAATTGCGACAGACACAACAAGCGGCAGCACCACACCTGTGGCGGGAAATAGTCCGCCAACCAGTGGGAGTGGAACCGGCGGTTCGGTGGGCGAGGGGCAGATTCTGTTCCAAGACAATTTTGACAATCCGGTGTCGAGTGCGTTGCCCACGAGTGAAGACAACGACTCGCGTTATGCTTACGAACAGGGCCGCTATGTCATTGAGGTCAAACAACCAGAGCTACTCGTATGGTCACTGATTGATGGGACATACCGCAACGTCACGATTGAAGCGAGCTACATCACACCACGCAACACGTCAAACGTTGCCGCAGGTCTGATCTTTCATTACCAAGACGAAGACAACTTCTACCTGTTTAGCGTCTCGAACGATGGCTATTACGCTCTCGAGCTACTCCAAAACAACCAATGGACAACGCTGATCGACTGGACCAAGCATCAAGCCATCGACCCTGAACGTAACCGCATCAAAGTTGAATTACGCAACGATAAGATTGTGCTCTATGTGAATAATAAACAGATCGATCAGACGCGCGATCCGACGTTTACCGATGGTAACGTAGCACTGGCGGTCACCAGTTTTGATAAAGGTGGGGCGGTTGTCGGATTTGAAGAGATAACGATCAGTCAGCGATAAGATGACCGGTTGCCGATCCCCTCCTCGCCCAACGGGCAAGGAGGGGATCGTTTTGTCTTGTTAACGATGATCGTCACGGAGAAACTTGACAAACGGCGTTCGTTGTTCTATACTAACAAGTAGTTTACAATATAAACTAGTCTACAGAGAGACAAAAGCGACGTTCCCTCATCTCGACATGGATCAACGTATCCGGCGCTATTGGCTGATTGACGGCCTCCCGGAATTGTTGATCGGCAGTATCTTCCTGCTCACCGGTCTCATCCAGCTCATCGCACTCGTTACGCCGGTTGGTATTGCCGGCTGGGCCAATCTGCTGCTCCCATGCATGATGATTCCGGCAATGCTGTGGGGACGACGGTTTCTCCATACCCTCAAAATGCACATTACCTATCCGCGCACCGGCTATGTCTCCTACCGCCAACCACAACTATGGCAGAAGGCATTAGGTGGGTTGGTGGGCATAGGGACAGGGATTGTGTTAACGACCTGGGTTCAAACCCAGATCGTAGCGACATGGCTACCGGTGCTTACCGGTATGACCTTAGCTGCCGGTATCGGCTATTTCGGCGTCTACCTCGGTATGCGGCGTTTCTACGTTCTTGCGGTGTTCATCGCTGTCAGCAGCATGCTGATGGACTGGTTGCCAATTGACCCCTTCCTTGCCACGAGTCTGGTGATCACGACAGTAGGCGTCTGGATACTAGTTTCCGGCAGTATTACGCTCTACCGTTATCTTCGATACACGCAGACAGAGTCATTATGAAGAAACTCGACATGCAGCAACTGAACACCTTAGACCGACTCATCCACGAACCGGCACGGCTGATGATCATGACCCTACTGTACACAGTTGAGGAGGCTGACTTTCTCTTTTTGCAGCGTACAACCGGTCTCAGCAAAGGGAATTTGTCGGTTCATCTGAGCAAGCTTGAACAGGCCGGCTACGTACAGATCAAGAAAACCTATCGCGGCAAGTTACCGTTGACTCTCTGCGCATTGACTGACAGCGGACGGGAAGCGTTTCAGCGTTACCGGCAAAATATACTCCATCTGGTAACGGCCACCGACGACGATGTACCACCCGCTTTGAGTCTCGCTCCGGCAGAGTAGCGGCCGAATATCAGTCCACCTATCGGAGGATTATCATGCATAGCGTCGCAATTCGCACGCACAACCTGACCCGTACCTTTGGCGCGATACGGGCAGTCGATCAATTGACGCTAAAGGTCCGGCAAGGTGAGATTTTCGGCTTTCTGGGCCCGAATGGATCAGGCAAGACGACGACCATTCGGCTTCTTCTCGGTCTATTACAACCCGATGCCGGCCAAATTGAGGTCTTGGGCTTTGCCGTACCGCAGCAAGCGTCTGAGGTACGAATGCGCACCGGCGTACTCCTCGAACACTCTGGTCTGTACGAACGCCTGAGCGCCGTCGACAATCTCGATTATTACGGGCGGATCTGGCACATACCGACTCCTCAACGCCACGAACGCATCCGCGAATTGCTGGTACAAGTGGGACTATGGGAACGACGCTATGAACTGGTGAAGACGTGGAGTCGTGGGATGAAGCAGAAGTTGGCAATTGCACGCGCCCTCTTGCATCGTCCCCAACTCATCTTCCTCGATGAACCAACCGCCGGTCTTGACCCCATTGCTGCTGCTGCGTTCCGTGATGATCGGCGTGCGCTCGCCGAACGTGAAAGTGTGACAGTCTTCCTCACGACGCACAATCTGGACGAAGCTGAGAAACTGTGTCACCGGGTCGGTATTATCCGACAGGGACGGCTGCTGGCGCAAGGCAATCTAGCCGAGATCCAACATCACAATGTGTTGCGCCTCGAAATCGTTGGGCGTAACTTTATACCCTCAGTCGAAGCAGCGCTTCGGTCGCAACCGATTGTGCGGCAGGTGGAAGCCAGCGATACGCGCTTATTGATCGACCTTGCTGCTTCAAGTGATCCGGCTCCACTGGTAAAACTGGTGATCGAACACGGTGGGCAGATTGAAGAGGTACACCGCAGCAGCAATCCAAGCCTTGAAGAGGTCTTTTTGACCTTGATGGCAGAGGAGACAACGTATGCTCACTGACATCTGGACAGTCATGCGCAAAGAGCTGAAGGAAATCGCAAACGTTCGCGAACGGATTGGGCTAATCGGTATACTCTTCATGATCGTCACCTTTGGCATACTATTGCCATGGCAGATGGGCAGATCGTGGATCGAGTCGCCGATCACGCTCATCTACTGGGCCTGGTTACCGCTCTTTCAGGTCATTACCGTCGTGGCCGATTCATTTGCTGGCGAGCGCGAACGGCATACGCTCGAAACGTTGCTTGCTAGCCGGCTGCCCGATCAGGCCATTTTATTCGGCAAACTGCTGGCCGCGCTGACGTATGGTGTCGGACTGACGTGGATAAGTCTGCTGGTAGGGTTGATCACGATCAATCTTGTGCATAGCCCAGGAAGCTTGATCTTCTACCCGCCGGATGTGGCATTCGCCGTGCTCAGCATCTCGCTCCTCAGCGGCGGCCTCGCTGCGGGTGCGGGAGTATTGGTGTCGTTGCGGGCCAAGACGGTGCAGCAAGTCACGCAACTGCTTAGTATTGCCGTGATGTTACTGATCTTCCTGCCTACGTTTGGGTTGCAGATGCTGCCGGCAGCATGGCAAGAACGGCTGTTGAAGAGTGTCGCCAATTGGGATGTGACGCAAACGGTGTTGACGGCGATTGTGGTACTGGTCGTCATCGACAGCATCCTGATCGGCGCGGCAATGCGTCGCTTCCAGCGGACACGGCTGGTCTCCGAATGAGGCACTTCCACAAAAGCCGGGCATACGGATGTTACCGGTTGTCATTGTCACATGGGCAGGGTTGAACTCTATTCCCGTAGAAATGCACCAAACCTCACCAACCGGTATGGGGCAACTTACGCGCGCATATACGGTAGCTACTTACCACGCTCAATACCCGGTACAACTCGGTGGTCAAAGCTTCAGATTCGACCTTAGGTTGTACCGGCGACGCTCATATCACGCTACAACGCCCATACTGCGAAACACCCACGCCGCGCGGCCACCAGCAATTGACGAGAGGCAGCCGGTCCATCTAAGTCATTTGCCTCTTGCGGCAGCCAGAAAATTCAGCGCAATGTCAAACAAACGAGCGCAACCATTGTGATAAATTGCCACTTACCATCCCCGGCATCGGCAGATACAGCAGGATAGCCAGAGGGCACGTGGGCAACGGTTCGGGCATACGTCCTCCAATACTGCATTCACTACTGCTTCGATCACCCAGCGGTTGCCGTTTACGGCCACATCCACCGGCAGACGGTCGGCTGTCACGCCGGACGTATGATCAAACCCTAGACGCAATGCACCGGCTTGTTTGTCCCACGCGACCGAATCCGCAGCATACGAGGTTTCTAGCCACCTGTTCTGCTTGTACCTCGCATAACGCCACGGAACCGCAACTCTGGAAGCGCTTTCACGGTTTTGTGCAAGTGTTTCGCGCTTTTTGAAAAGCCAGCCATCGCCCCGGGCGAGTACTATAGGCTTAGTTGGAAGCGTTCCCAGTCAGTGGCAGTAGGCTATGCATATCACACTCGATGAAATTGCTCGGCGGGCCGGAGTCTCACGCTCGACCGCCTCACGGGTCATCAACAACCATCCGCACGTCAATCCGGCAGTACGCGAACGGGTGTGGCAGGCCATCCGCGAAACCAATTACCAGCCCAACCTACCGGCGCGTTCACTGGCCAGCCGCCGCTCGCAGGTGATTGGGATCATTATTCCGCAGCCGATCCATACCCTCTTCGCCGATCCCTACTTCCCATTGTTGATCGAAGGAATTGCCCAAGTCTGCAACGAACGGCAATTTTCGATCATGCTGGAACTGGCTACCAACCCAACCGGCGATCCATACCGGCACATTGGCCGGCAAGGTTTTCTCGACGGCGCCATCGTGGCCTCAGCCATCGAAGATCACTTTCTCAGTCAATGGTTAGCCCAAGAGAGCATTCCGGTGGTCTCGGTTGGCCGGATTAGCACCCATCCGGCAATTCCCTACGTCGATGTAGATAACCGCCAAGGTGCGCGGATAATGATCGAGCACTTGCTATGGTGCGGTTATCGCCGGATTGCGACGATTACCGGCCCGATGAATATCGTGGCCGGGCGTGATCGCTTTGCCGGGTACTGTGATGCCCTCGACGCTGCCGGCTTGCCACTGTTGCCCGAACTCATCGTTGAAGGTAACTTCAGCGAGCAAAGTGGATTTAGCGCGATGCAGAGCCTCTTGCAACGAGAACCACGACCTGATGCGGTCTTTGCCGCGAGCGACATGATGGCCCTGGGCGCATTCAAAGCGCTGCGCGCTGCCGGACTAAGCGTACCTGACGACATCGGCTTAGGAGGATTTGACGACATTCCACTAGCGGCAGCGATGACACCGACTCTTACCACCGTGCGCCAACCGATCAACGAACTTGGTCAAACGGCGGCACGATTGCTACTCGACCGCATCACTACCGCAGCCCGCGACCTCACCGTCGAGCGGGTGATATTGCCGACCACATTGGTGATTCGCGAGAGCTGCGTTCGGTAATGTTGAAAGGAGGTGATACAACACGGTCATGTAGCCTACGCTCGGTTGATATTTGAATGACGATGGCGTACCTATTCCAGAGGAGGAGAACCAATGAAATCTTTGAAAATGCTACTCGTCAGCTTCACGTTGATCGTCGTTGCCCTCGTTAATGCAGCATGCGGCAACAGCCCGACAACCCCTTCGAGCCAACCCACTTCTGCACCTGCCGAACCAACCGTTGCTGCTGCTCCCACCTCAGCGCCTGCTGCGACGCAAGCAACCACCGGTGACCGCATCAAAGTGCGCTGGTTCGTCGGCTTGGGCGCCGGCACAGATGAAGGTGCTATTCCGCCCCAGAATGCCTTTGTCGAACGATTTAATGCCAGCCAAGACAAGATCGAACTGGTGCTTGAGATCGTTGACAACAACGTCGCCTTCGACACTCTTGCCACCCAGATTGCTGCCGGCAACGCCCCGTGCATCGTCGGCCCAGTTGGCATCCGTGGACGCGACAGCTTCAAAGGTGCGTGGCTTGACTTGCAGCCGCTCATTGATAAATACAACTACGATCTGAGCGACTTCGATCCCAATCTGGTCAAGTTCTATCAGGTGAAGGAGGAGGGCCAACTCGGCATTCCATTCGCCATCTTCCCCTCGTTCATCATCTACAACAAAGATCTGTTCGATGAAGCCGGTCTTCCTTACCCACCCGCACGCCATGGTGAGCCATGGATTGACGAGAACGGCGTCGCGCGTGAATGGAACATCGAGACGCTGACCGAACTGGCCAAGAAGCTGACGGTTGACGTCAACGGCAACGATGCTACGTCGCCCGATTTTGATCCGACCAAAATTGTGCAGTTTGGTTGGATGAACCAATGGACCGACCCGCGCGGTATTGGTACCTTCTTCGGCGCCGGTTCGCTGGTCGATGAGAACGGTAATGCGCAGATCCCCGAACACTGGAAGGCAGCATGGAAGTGGACTTACGACGGCTGGTGGAAGGATTGGTTCATTCCGAACGGCCCCTACGGCGGTGCCGACTTCCTGCAAGGCCCCGGTGGTCCCTTCTCGTCGGGCAATCTGGCGATGATTCACATCCATATGTGGTACGTCGCGCCATGGGCACTCGGTAATGTTGATTTCGACTGGAATCTAGCTGCGACACCCAGCTACAACGGCACAATCACGGCCAAGATGCACGCCGATACCTTTGGCATCCTCAAAGGGTGCCCGTACCCTGATGCCGCCTTCGAGGTGTTGAGCTACATGCTCAGTGCCGAGCACGTCAACGAGCTGCTGACCATCTACGGCGGTATGCCGGCCCGTCTCTCGCTGCAAGACAACTACTTTGCGCAGTATAATCAGACCAGCTTCCCCAATAAGACCGACATCAACTGGGACGTGGTCGTGGAGGCGATGGCCTACGCCGACAATCCCAACCACGAGAGCTGGATGCCCAGCTTCCAAGAGACGACCGACCGCTACAACGAATTCTGGAACTACCTCGCCAACACGCCCGATGCCGATTTCGAAGCTGAGGTAGCGAAGCTGAAAGCCGATTTGCAGAAGATCTTCGACGCAGCAAAATAGTTAGGTATTGGTTGTCAGGACAAGTGGGCGGCCCGCGACAGCCGCCCCTTCTCACAAACACTACGTGCGATAGCCGCAGAGAGAGCGGTGTCGCCAACAAGGAGGCAACGCTATGGCCCCCTTACCGGAATTGAGCAGTGTGTGGCGAAACTTGCGGCGTGGTCGCGTCAAACAGGCTCAGCGACGAACGTTGAGCAGGCTGGAAAAGAAGGAGATTACGTGGGGGTTGTTCTTTATCAGCCCGTGGATAGTAGGGTTCTTACTCTTTTACTTTTTACCGATGGTGGCTTCGTTCGGCTTCTCACTCTACGATTTCAACCCGGCCGTACCCGATCAAGCCCGCTTTATCGGTTTCGCCAACTGGCAACGGGCCCTTTTTCAGGATCAGGAGGTCTGGCTATCGTTGAGGCGGACTCTGCACTTCGCCGCCATTTCCCTACCGATCTCGCTGCTGTTTGCACTGTTTCTCGCTATTTTGTTGAATTCAGAGCATGTTCTCGGCAAGAGTGTCTACCGCACCTTGTTCTACATGCCGACCATGATCCCGCTGGTGGCAACGGTATTGATCTGGAACGGCGTGCTCAACGAGCAGTCTGGCTGGATCAACGTGATCATTGAACGATTGACCGGCATCAAAGCGACCGGCACGCAAGGCTTGCGTTGGCTGGCCGACCCCAAGCTTGTCTATTACGCCTATACAATGTTTGGTCTTTGGGGTGTTGGCAATGCCATGATCATTTTTCTGGCCAGCCTACAGGGTGTGCCGACGGAACTCTACGAAGCAGCTCAGATCGACGGGGCCAACTGGTTTCACCGCCTGATCTTCATTACCATTCCGCTCATCACCCCGGTAATTTTCTACCAACTCGTGCTGGGAGTGATCGGTTCGCTGCAATACTTCCTCGCCCCCTTTGTCCTCAACGGCGGCACCGGCTTCCCCGAAGGAATGACCCGTTTCTTCATGGTCTACTTCTACAAGCAGTCGTTCAGCTTCTTTAGTATGGGCTACGGCGCAACCCTGGCATGGCTGATGCTCATCATCGCCATGATTATTACAATTGTTCTCTTTGGCACCTCGCGATTCTGGGTTTTCTACGCAGGGGAGGAACGCTAATGATACTCTCACAACGTGCTCGCGGTAATCCGCTGTCTAAATCAACCCGCGAGGCTATTGCGCGGATCACGCTCACCAGCCTTACCCTCGCCGTGCTCGCGCTGTTCTTGATCCCGATGGTTTACGGCATTACGACTGCGGTCAAGACCGACAGCCAAATCGCCGAAACCGGCGCCCCGTGGTGGCCGGCAAGCGAACGCACGTTTGCATATGAGGGAAAATTGTACGATGTCTATCTGGTACCAATTGATGGTGAAATCCGTGAACTGGCCCTGTACCGCCCTGGACGCCAAAGCAGTTGGTTTGTAGACCCGGAAAATCCGGCGGCAGGCCCGTTTGAGTGGCAAGGTCAGTGGCGGCAACTCGAACGGGTGTGGCAGCTCGATATTCAGTGGGGCAATTTCACCCGTGCCTGGAATACGATCAACTTTCCTAATCTGCTGCGCAATACGCTGATGTATGCCGGCATCACCACGTTCGGCGCAGTGTTATCGGCAGCGCTGGTGGCTTACGGTTTCGCTCGTTTTCGTATTCCCGGTAAGAATATCCTCTTTATGATCATGCTCTCGACCGTGATCTTACCCGGTGCAGTAACACTCATTCCAACCTACTTCGTCTTCTTGCAGATCGGATGGGTGGGGACGTGGCTGCCGCTGATCGTGCCGGCGTTCTTCTCGTGGGGCACTAACGTTTTCTTGTTGCGTCAGTTCTTCCTCGGCATTCCGCGTGATCTCGAAGAGGCTGCCCAGATCGACGGTGCTAGCCCGTTGCGAATCTTCTTCTCAATCATTTTGCCGATGTCACGCCCGGCCCTGACCGCTGTCGCCCTCTTTCACTTTTTCTGGGCGTGGAATGACTTCTTCGGCCCATTGATCTATCTGGCCGGTCATCCCGATAAGTTCCCGATTACGGTGGGGCTAACCGCGTTCAACAATCTCTACTCGCAATCGACGAATCTGATCCAGGCGGCATCACTGATCTCGGCGATTATTCCGATTGTAGTCTTTTTCTTCGCCCAACGTATCTTCCTTGAGGGCGTGGTGATCACTAACATTGAGAAATAGAGTGCGCGCATGCGTCTGCAATATTTGCTTTGTCTTGTGATGTTGGTTGGCGTATTTGGCGCTTGTGGGACGCTGAATGCACCCACCGCTACACCGACACCGGTCATACCGCTCTACCGTAATCCGGCAGCACCTATCGCCGAGCGGGTCGAGGATCTGCTACAGCGGATGACATTGGCCGAGAAGATCGGCCAGATGACGCTGATCGAAAAAAATAGCATCACCGCCGATCAGGTACGTGAATTGGCCATCGGTGGTGTACTCAGCGGTGGCGGTGGCTATCCACGCGACGAGAACTCGCCGATGGCGTGGGTGGAGATGGTCAATGCCTTGCAACAGGCGGCATTGAGTAGCCGGCTCGGCATTCCGATCATCTATGGGGCTGATGGTGTTCACGGACACAACAACCTCTACGGCGCAGTCATCTTTCCGCATAACATCGGGTTGGGGGCAGCGAATGACCCTGCACTGGTCGAGCAGATCGGGCGGGTGACGGCCCACGAGATGGCCGCTACCGGTGTCTTTTGGAACTACGCGCCGGGGGTGATGGTGGTGCAAGATGTGCGTTGGGGGCGTACCTACGAAAGCTATGCCGAACGCCCTGAACACGTTGCATCGTTGGCAGTCGCTTTCTTGCGTGGCTTGCAAGCTCCCGATATTGCGGCACCAAACCGGGTCATCGGCACTCCCAAACACTATGTCGGTGATGGCGGCACGACGTGGGGCACGTCAACCACGGCAAACTATCAACTCGATCAGGGGGAGACGTTTGGTGATGAAACCACAATCCGAACCGTGCATCTCCCACCGTACCGCGCGACCATCGCTGCCGGTGCGCATGTGATTATGGCGTCGTATTCGAGTTGGAACGGGCAGAAGATGCACGCCAGTTCGTATTGGCTCACCAATGTGCTGAAAGAAGAACTCGGCTTTACCGGTTTTATTGTCTCAGATTGGGAAGCCATCGATCAGATTGATCCCAACTATGAACGGGCGGTGGTGACGGCCGTAAATGCCGGGATCGATATGAATATGGTGCCTTACGATGCGGTGCGCTTCATCGAGACACTGACTCGCGCCGTCAATGCCGGTATGGTGAGCGAAACGCGGATTGACGATGCGGTGCGACGAATCTTGACGACCAAGTTTGTGATGGGGTTATTTGATCAACCCTTCGCCCACACCGAATTACTGGGCGACATCGGTAGTCTGGCCCACCGCGCATTAGCCCGTACCGCCGTTGCCCAATCGTTGGTCTTGCTCAAAAATGACGGTGACCTCCTCCCTTTACCGAAGGATGTTGCCCATCTTTACATCGGTGGGCAGGCTGCTCACGATCTCGGTATCCAAGCCGGCGGCTGGACGATTGAGTGGCAAGGGAAGCCAGGTGCGATTATCCCGGGAACGACGATTCTCGAAGGGATTCACGCCGCTGTTACACCGCAAACGGTCATTGAGTACGATCCACATGGGCGATTTCGCGGTGATCCGATGGCTACCGATGCCGTCTGCATTGCGGTTGTCGGCGAATTGCCTTACGCCGAAGGACGTGGTGATAGCGCAACCTTGCGCTTACCACCGAACGAACAGCGCACACTGCGTCGTATGGAGGAGAGCTGCGCCCGCCTCGTCGTCGTACTCGTCAGTGGCCGTCCGCTGATCATCACCGACGATCTACCTCGTTGGGATGCGCTTGTTGCCGCGTGGCTGCCTGGGAGCGAAGGGGCCGGTGTCGCCGATGTTTTGTTCGGAGATCGACCATTTCGCGGGCGATTGCCGGTGACGTGGCCGCGCAGCCTCGATCAATTACCGCTCGGATCAGGAAACGGTGACCCACTCTTTCCCTATGGATTTGGGCTGACCCCATAATATAGAGTTGTGACAACCTGCGGTGGTTCCCTCACCGCAAAGGAGAGGAATTGCTGTGTATCAGAGGGTTTCTGGTATTGTCGTTCGTCGGCTCCTTCTGCTTGGAGTGATACTCCTGATCCCGACCGGCTGCACGCTGACATCAGCTACACCGAGTACGACTAGCACACCGGTGCCAACCGTATCACCGTGGATGCTCGTGTGGAGTGATGAATTTGACGGCGAGACACTCAACCCAAGCAATTGGCTGTTCGATAAGGGAGCCGGCGGCTGGGGCAACAACGAACTGCAATTCTACACAAACCGCCCAGAAAATGCGCGGATTGAAGCAGGTGTGTTGGTGATTGAAGCACGTCAGGAAGAGTATCTGGCGTGGGAATACACCTCGGCCCGGATCAAGACGCATTATCTGCACGCATGGACGTATGGCCGGATCGAGGCACGTATGCAGTTACCGGCAGGAGGTAAAGGGATTTGGCCTGCCTTCTGGATGCTAGGTGAGAATATCGCCACAGCACGCTGGCCCAACTGCGGCGAAATCGACATTATGGAAAACATCGGTAATCCGACGATGGTGTACGGTTCGGTCCATGGTCCCGGTTATTCAGGTGGTAACGCCATTACCAAACCCTTCGTTAGTTCCCAACCACTGAGCGACGATTTTCACATCTACGCTGTGGAATGGGAACCGGATGAAATTCGCTGGTACGTTGACGATCAGCTCTACCACACGTTACGCCGCGACCAGGTCCCCGGAGAGTGGGTATTCGATCATCCCTTTTTTCTCATTCTCAACCTTGCCATCGGCGGCAACTGGCCTGGGTATCCCGACGAAACAACCGTCTTCCCGCAGCAGTTACGGGTCGATTATGTGCGCGTGTATCAGCAGCCCTAACCTATGCCCGCTTACTCCGTCGCTTATCCTACATACGCAGAGGAACCTTATGCCAAATCACATCGAACATCTGGTACGTCAACTAACGCTTGACGAAAAAATCGCCTTACTTGCCGGCGCCGATGCATGGCATACCGTCGCCATTCCGCGCCTCGGCATCCCTGCCATCAAAGTCACCGACGGCCCCAACGGTGCGCGCGGCGTGAGCCGCAACGGCATCCACACCTCTGCCTGTTTTCCGATTGGTGTTGCGATGGGAGCCACGTGGAACCCGGCACTGGTTCGGCAAATCGGTGAAGCCTTAGCCGAAGAGACGAAGGATAAAGGAGCGCATATTCTGTTGGCGCCGACGGTTAACATCCACCGCTCACCACTGGCCGGGCGTAACTTCGAGTGCTTTTCTGAAGACCCCTACCTGACCGGCGTGATGGCAGCGGCCTACATTACCGGCTTGCAAAGCCGTGGCGTCGGTGCATGTATCAAGCACTTCGTGTGCAACGACTCGGAATTTGAGCGCTTTAGTATCAGTTCCGATGTTGGTGAGCGCCCATTGCGCGAAATCTATCTCCGCCCGTTCGAGATAGCGATCAAGCAGGCAAAACCGTGGTCGATTATGTCGGCCTACAACCGGATCAATGGGGTATGGGCCAGTGAAAATCGCCGGTTATTGCTCGAAATCCTCAAAGGCGAATGGCAGTTCGATGGACTGGTGATGTCAGACTGGTATGGCACCTATAGCGCTCGCGCTACCCACAACGGTCTTGACCTTGAAATGCCGGGGCCAGCACGTTGGTTGAACCGTGAGCACGTCTTGGCTGCGCTCGAGCGTGGTGATCTGCGTGAAGCCGATCTCGACGATAAGGTGCGTCGTTTGTTACGGACTATCGAACGGGTCGGCGGCTTCGCGAACCCCACACCGGCAATCGAACAGGCCAACGACCGGCCTGAGCATCGGACCCTCATTCGGCGCGCCGGTGTTGAATCAATCGTGCTCCTCAAGAACAACGAACGGGTCCTTCCGTTGAATCCCGCCCAAGGACAAACTATTGCCGTTATCGGCGCCAACGCGCATTGGGCGGCGATTATGGGCGGCGGTAGCTCGGAAGTCGCACCGCACTACGTGGTCACCCCGTTACAGGGCATTCGAGCGCGCGCCGGCGAGCAGTGCGTGGTGGACTACGCCATCGGTACCCCCATTTTTCGTCGCTTGCCGAACATTGATCCAGCATGGGTGCGCATCCCCGCTAGCGACCGACCGGGAGTGCAGCTTGATTATTACACCGATCTCGACTTCGGTGGTGAGCCGGTACGCACCGACTACCTGACGACCCTCGAAGCGAGCTGGTTTGGCGACCGGATCGAATATCTCAACCTCACAACCTTCGCTGCCAAACTCAGTTGCGATCTCTTACCGCCTCATACCGGTCATTACCACATTGGGCTGTCATGCGTCGGGCAAGCCCGGGTTTGGCTCGAGGGTGAATTAGTGCTTGACCGGTGGGAAAAAGAACTCATGGACGGCAATGAGCAGCGCCAAATGGTAACCCTCGAAACCGGACACCGCCACCGGCTGGTGGTTGAGTTCCGCTGGCCAACGCCCGGCAACTGGCGTGCCGTGCAGGTTGGTCTCTGGCCGGAACGGGAAGATGATCCCATCGCGGAAGCGGTAGAGCTGGCTGCTCGCTCGCATGTAGCGATTGTGTTTGCCGGCCTAACCAAAGAGTGGGAAAGCGAAGGATTCGACCGGATTGATATGGAACTCCCCGGTTGCCAAAATGAACTGATTCGCCGAGTGGCGGCGGTCAATCCGCGCACAATCGTAGTGCTCAACGCCGGATCACCCGTACATATGCCGTGGATTGACGAAGTAGCGGCTGTGATCCAAGCGTGGTACGGCGGCCAAGAGGCGGGTAATGCGATTGCCGATGTACTCTTCGGCGACGCCGATCCGGGTGGACGATTACCGACAACCTTCCCCAAACGACTGGCCGACAATCCGGCGTACATCAATTATCCCGGCGAAAACGGGCACGTCCTCTACGGCGAAGGCCTATTCGTCGGCTATCGCTACTACGACCGTAAAGGCATCGAACCGCTCTTTCCATTTGGGTTTGGACTGAGTTACACCGAGTTTTCCTATGATCGGCTTCACCTCTCTGCCCCGACGATGCGACCAGATGAAACCATTACCGTCAGTGTCGATGTTACGAACATCGGTGATCGTCCGGGAATGGAGGTTGTCCAGCTCTACATCCACGACCAGGTGGCCCGACTGGTGCGACCCGATAAGGAACTGAAGAGCTTTGCCAAGGTGACACTGCAACCGGGTGAAACCACGACGGTAACGTTTACCATTGACCAACAGGCACTGAGTTATTACGATCCGGCCGTCCCCGGTTGGGTTGCTGAACCGGGCATCTTTACCGTGCTCGTTGGCCGATCGGTGGTCGATATTCGGCTGAAGGCCTCATTTGAGCTGGTCGCCGAAAGATGAGCAAGATCACTCGCCTCACAGCAGGAGGGGAGGGAAACCGCCCCTCCCCTGTGATCATACCGGTGGCCACGGCACATGCGGTCCGGGGCCGGGTGGTGGATAACGCCCGCTGGCAAGCAGATTGTCCAAACGACGGCGCAAAGCACGTACCTCTGACCGGTCGAGCAGGTGATAGAGCGCACCGGTCAATTGCGGATTGTGGTCGAGCTGTTGGCGAAAACCGGTAAACGCCGTTATAACCTCATCGGGGAGCGGTTCACCGACAAAATCCCACAACACAGTGCGCAATTTAGGCTCGACGTGGAAGCAGATACCATGATCGATAGCCCACAACCGGCCATCACGCCCTTGCAGGCAATGACCACTCTTACGGTCGGCATTGTTGACGAGACAGTCGAAGGCACAGAGCTGCTTAATTTCGCGTTCGTAGCCACCCCGCTTCAACATCGTAAACAAATGCACCTCTTCATCGTTGTCGATAAAGAGCTGCACCATACCGATCCCGTAAGGCCCATCACGTACCACCGTCGGTGGGACGAGGTGAAAGCCTAGCGCTTCGCTGACAAGGTAAGCCGCTGCCTCGCGTCGGTAGAGCGTACCACGTGGAAAATCCCACAGCGGCCGTTCGCCACGCTGCGGTTTGTACACCGCCAACAGATGAAGATCCTCGTGGACGATGCTGGTCAGCAGGGTGTAATTACTACTGTACGGCATGGCCGCCTCAACGTTCATCTCTCCCTGGGCCAGCGCCGTGAGGACACGGGTAACGCTCAACTCTCGCGAGAAGCTGTTCTCCATACCGTCCCCTTATGGCTGATGGGTTATGATCTAGCGATGAGCAACGCACATCCTCCCCACCATCTACCGATCAACTGTACACCGGACCGTGACCATTGCGGTGAGGACAGAAATGGCCACTCGGATCAATTGGACGACCACAATTACCACAGATCGGGCGCCCGGCGGCTACGACTTGCTCGGCGTGGATGCTCAACGCCTTCATCTGCTCACGGGTAGCGGAAAAGCGAGCTGAGAGAGGCTCATCATCACCACCCTCCGGCATCCCCTGGGCCAGCAACACGACCCGATCACGCTCGCTATCGTAGCCCAAGCCCAACTGGTAAATGCGGAACTCCGGTTCGAGTGGCTCTTCCAGACTCATATCGGTCACGAGCAGATCGTCGGAGGTTGCCAAGCGCGGATTACGTTCACTAATCGCTTCTAGTAAACGATTGATAGCGTTCGCCAACTCACGGATCTGCTCTTTTTCGGCCAGCAACGTCACCAGCCGGTTACCACGTCGCGCTTGAAGATAAAAGACGCGCCGGCCACGTGGCCCTACTGCTCCGGCAGTAATCCGATGCACCGATTCGAGATCAAAGGTAAACTCTGCCATGGTCCTAGTGTGCCTCCGTTGACGACGGGGACGCCGCTGCCTGTTCAGCCTGAGGTGTCGGCGGTTTCGGACGAAGGTGTTCTAACGACCCAGTCTCATTGTAGGCTAACAAACGCGGACCCATCGGCTCGAATGCAACGGCGCTCAGTGAGCACGGATTGATAACTAGCCGCTGAAACAGATCGATGTGCATACCAATATAGTACGCCAACGCCAATCGGATCAAATCGGCGTGGGAAACGACTGCAATCATTTCCCCTTGGTGACGCGCACGCAATTGGTCGAGTGCGCTTACCATACGCATTTGTGCTTCCCCTAGCGTCTCCCCCTTGGGAAAGCGCGTCCCACTGGGATAATGCTGTACCCCCGGCCACAGTTCGTGTTTATAGAGTTCTTTCAGTTCAGCACCTTCCCATTCGCCGTACCGCACTTCGCCGAGCTGTTCGACGATCCGCAATAGTAAGCCACGCGGTTCGGCAATCGCCTGCGCCGTTTCGATACAGCGATCAAGAGGGCTGGTATACAGCGCCGTAATCGGTAGATCACCGAGTCGCTCGCTTAGCGCTACAGCTTGCCGGCGACCCTCTTCGCTCAGATGTACTCCCGGCAACCAGCCGGCTAAGCGGCCATGAACCCAATCGTTCATGCCATGGCGGATCAAAAGGAGTGTGGTCACGCGGTGTGGTTTCTCTGACACAAGACCTCTGTGTTTGCCGATAATGCGGCGAATACACGATACATACCCATATTCAACATGCTATAGTGCATGATACCACGGATAGCACGCTATCCGATGACAATCAGGCCGGTCCTGCGATATTCATGGTTAATACGGCGGCGAGTTTGGCGGTATCGAGGGTAAACGCGCGGCCAAACCCGCCAATGTAGCGGGCTTCGTACAACTGCACGCGAAACAACGTGAAATCGGGCAGCGCAAAGAGATGCTCTTGTCCGGGAAGTTGGTGCAAATAACACGCCTTCGCCGCTGAGTATTCGGGCGCCTCGCGCGCAATCGGCGTCGCCTCACCCTGGATCGTCACCCGCGCCAGAGCCTGCGGATCGGCAACACTCGTTGGTACGGCGGTAATGAGCAACGAAAGGCGTGGATCGGCCAACAGATGACTGGTATGCACCGACAATCGGCTGAGGAGGAGTAAGAACGTTGGGTCATACCCTGCACGCCGCTCGACCGCGTATAAGACATACGACACAAACGGCGCCCCATCGGCAGTGATCGTACCCAGCGCCGCAGTGTAATGGTGATCGATCAATGTTCGTAAGGCTCGTTGATCTTCGTATCGCATCGTCTGCCTCTTTTCGCATTGGACCCAGACACGCAACCGCAGCAACCGTGCTCCCGACCAACACCGAATTAAGACACAGGAGCGGCAAGATCGGCCAGTACCGCATCGTAACGCGGGGCAAGGTTGGGCCAGCAGTACGGTTCGGCCAGCGCTGCCCAATCACGTTGGGCCAACTCCGGCAAACGTGCCACCGTGCGCGCCAATGTCGTCGGTAACTCGGTATCGTCGGCATACAGACAGTCGGCGTACCATTCTGGTGGAATCAGATCAGGATAGTTGAGCCGCGCCGGCAGTACCGGCACACACCCACACGCCATCGCCTCGAGAATGGCCAGACCAAAAAACTCTTGGATAGCCGCCGAAACTACAATATCGGCTTGTTGCAACAAATGGAGATACGCTGCACGATTTACAGCGTACCCCCAGTGGATCGTCTGTGCCGCCCACCGTTGCCGCGCCGCCACCAAATCATCGGCTACGGGATCGATATGCTCGCCGGTGACGATGAGGCGAAAGTCGATCCCCTGTCTTGCCAGATACTCCAGCGCTGCCATCACGACCTGCGGTTGTTTGTCATATTCCCAACGTGCATTCCAAACAATGACCGGCGGAGCCGTCGGATCACGCGGTGGTCGTGGCGGTAACGGCGGCAGATCGAGGCCTGGCGGTAAGACCAGCGCTTTTGCTGCAATCTGACCAACCGTCTGGAGTTCATGATAATCGTGATAGCGTCGTAACAGGCTCGGCAGCGCCGTCAAAAAATCACGCCGATGAAACTCTGAATTGAAGATCACCGCATCGGCAACCAACGCACTGGTCAGATTGATCCACGCAAACGCATCATCACGCTTACGGCCCGGCGGTAATGGGTAGGTCAGTTGATTTTCGTGAAAATAGATCACCATCGGCACGTGCCCCAACCAGCGCCGGGTCAAGGCCCGAAACGTCGCCAGATCGAGCATATCGGTCGTGACGATCAGGTCGGGCACATCGTGCCGTTCGCTAACCATCCTCGCCAAGGTCAACGCGGCACCGCGCATACGCCACCGCCACCCCCCGGCTTGACTCAACGTAATGAGGGTAACACGATGTTGGCTGTGCGCGGCATAACCGGTTGCTACTGCCGCGTGCGATCCACCATGAAACGGATCGATCCACCAGATGTGCATAGCATTATCTCGCACCAGCGAGGTCCTTCCCTTTACGCATCAACCCGCATCAGATATGTATTGACGCCCGCCACACCCATCTGCGCCTCTAGTTGCAAGAAATACCGCAACGGTTGATGGTACGGCTGATGCTCATCGAGCAACCGCGCCGCCGCCTTGTGGCTTCCCAATTGTTGCAAATGGTGATAGGCAACCCATTCGGCATGGCCCTCGCGGAGAAAGTCATTGCGCAACAGTGGACAATGCTCGGCTTGCCACGCATGGGCATATTCGTGAGCCGCCGTAATGCGAAAGATCAGCATCGGTAAGGCATAGAGCAGGTAGATCATCCGTAGATGACCTTGGCGCTGATACAAGCCAAGGGTATGTTGAGTGTCGATCGCGGGACCACGCAGCTTGACCATTGTTAGTGCATCCACCATACGAAATGTTACGCCCACGCTCAAGCGTAATCCCATCCCCTCGGCTAACATTCCTACCGTCTGCCGAAACAGTTGCTCAGCGTGGTCGGGATGATAGACCGCCACTGCATGACATGTATCACACTGGCGGCGACCATCGTGCAACTGCCAGAATCGATTGCTCAACGGTGCACCACACGTATCACAGCGCGGTCGGGTCGCAATACACTGGGGGCAAAATCGCTCAGGCCGATCAAGCAACACGTAGTAACCGTTGGTTAACGGTTGACCACAACTGGCACAGCGCGTGTGATCGACCACCATAGCCATATCCTTGACCGATGATGCACTTTGTCACGCAACAAAGGTACATCGTCTGCTCGTATCACCTAATAGATAGCATAGCACTTTCAATCCAAGATTGCGCAGTCGCTCACACTCACAAAGAAAACGGTTCGCGCGCGTCCCCTTCTGTCATGTCGAGCGCAGCAAGCCATCTTTCCACACGGAAGATGGCTCGGGCGCTGGCGTGCCCTCGAAATGACAAACAAGACGGTTCGCGCGCGTCCCCTTCTGTCATGTCGAGCGCAGCAAGCCATCTTTCCACACGGAAGATGGCTCGGGCGCTGGCGCGCCCTCGAAATGACACCCGAACCACATTATAGAAAGTATACGGCTTTGTAACCAACCATCACCCATCGCCATGAGGCGGCGGCCCATCGAGTTGCTCGGCCAACCAATGCTGCAACAGGCTGAGACCATTGGGATGCAGACTATGCCCAACCGGATCTTCGTGATAACGGTGACGCAGCGCATGCTGAGCCAGCACATCACGAGTTGCACGGGCCTGCTCCACCGGGATGACATCGTCATACGTACCGTGCAACTGCAAGATAGGCAACTGAGCTAACGCTGGCGCCGGTGGCTGGATCGCCAGCGCCGGATCGAGATAGCCGTTGGCGGCGATAACTCCGGCCAGGCGTTCGGGAATCCGCCACGCGAGAGCCAGGCTCAGGATCGCACCTTGGCTAAAACCAAAGAGATAGGTTCGCTGTGGATCGGTACCAACCCGTTCCGGCAAGGTGCTCACGAACTGGATTAACAATTCGACGGCTTGTGCCCGCCCTACCGGATCGGGAACGAGACGACCTGGTACGCCACTCAGCTCGTACCACGCGAATCCACCCCATGGCAAAGCG
This sequence comes from Chloroflexus sp., assembly GCF_056331925.1. Taxonomy (NCBI): domain Bacteria; kingdom Bacillati; phylum Chloroflexota; class Chloroflexia; order Chloroflexales; family Chloroflexaceae; genus Chloroflexus; species Chloroflexus sp. The sequence continues at coordinate 137,452 of NZ_JBWGQH010000003.1, read as the reverse complement.
ATTGGCGCACGCGCACTGACAATATGCATACGGTCGTCGATCAGGTCCGCTAACTCGAAGAGATCGCGCTCGTTACTGCCAAAGCCATGCAGCATCAGCAATAATGGGGCAGGACCGGTCTCAATCAACGGTCGTCGTTCAATCGTTCGAATGGTTGTCATGGAATCACCAATTCCTGTCCGACTTGCAGGTTGTCCCCTTGGGCTGGTGTGAGATTATTGGCCTGTAAGATCGCTTCGATCGAAACACCGAATCGCTCGGCAATGATCCGTAGTGTATCACCGGATTGTACGGTGTAGCGGCGCGGGACTCCTGCCGATTCTGGGGTCACTGTCGGTTCTGCGGTCGCTGTTGGCTCCGGGGTTACTGTCGGCTCTGGAGTTACTGTCGGCTCTGGGGTTGCCGTTGGTCGTGGCGTCAACGTCGGCAACGGTGGGGTCGTTGGCAGGATCGGAACGACATCTTCTTCTATCTCGGCAACCGGCGACCAGGCCGGCAACAGCGTAAAATCACCGATCCGCAGCGGTGGCAACGAAGAGCGGGCGATTGTCAGCAATGCTACCGCTGCAATGAGCAACAACAGGCTTGACCCTACCACCATACCTATGTCACCGATCCGATGCTCGAACAACCGCAACAAGATTGCACCGAGCGTAGGCACAACGAAGGTCAATGCTAACAACAACCACAAGAGCGTTTCCGACAACATACCTAATCTACCGCCTCATCTCATCACGGCGACAAGGCCCACGCCGGATTGTAGTCACGCCCCAGCACCAACACAATATCGGCCCCCAACGGTTGTGGTGGTGCATCAGTGGGTGGCGTAGCAAAAACGTATTGTTCCGGCAAGCCCAAATGCGCAGCAAGACGGACCAGAGCTGCCGGATTACCGGTATAGTCGATCAACACCGTTGTCTCCCGACGGTCGGTATTACTCGGTGGTAACGTCCGAAAACCGACCTGCTCAAGCGATCGGCTCACCCGTGCTGCCAACCCATTAACCGGCGTACCGTTAAGGACTTGGACATAAGCCTGCTCGATGATCGACTGCGGCCCGGTCTTGACACGCGCTACCAGCGCCGCAAGATCGCGTCGATTCCAATAGATATCTGAACCGATTTCAGCCACCACCGCAACCTCACGCGGATGAATGCTAAACGAATCCACCCGACTCGGATCGATAGTCTGAGCCAACGTCAGCAATTCGCGGAGCGCCGTCGGATCATCGATCGGCAGTGTTGTCTTCACACTGCGCCGTACTTCTTCGAGTAATGTCCGCCACACTGCGGTCTGCTCGAGTAACCCACGCGAACGAACCGTTTCAAACACTGCACGCACAATCAACTGCTGACGACGAATGCGGTCAAAATCACTTGAACCGTGGCGCGAACGAGCATAGCGTAGCGCCGTCGCCCCATCGAACACTTGCAGACCGGCAGGGATGAAGATACGCTCGTACCCATAATCAGCCGTCGGAAAACTACTATCGAGCAGTGGAGTGGGCACGTCTATCACCACACCACCGATTGTGTCAATAAGCCGTTCAAATCCGGCAAAATCAACCTGTGCGACATAATCAACCGGCAGATCGAGCAACGTCGTGACCGCCTCGGCAACCAGCGCCGCACCGGCTGCGGCCACATCGGTACCAACACCGTACAAATCGGTGGCATGTTGATAGCCATAACTGTAGGCAGCATTAATCTTTTGCTCACCCAACCCCCGGATCATCACCACCGTATCGCGCGGGATCGAGAGCAAGCTCACCCACCGCTCGTTGGGATTAACGTAGGCCAACATCAGTGTATCGCTGCGCACACCCTCGGTACCATCGGCACGACGATCGACTCCCAACAGCAACACGGTAAAAGGTTGGCGAAAAACTGTATGAGCCGGTACCGCAGCATTTGCCGTCGGGCGAGGATCGCGCAAGCGCATCTCGGCCACAACCGTGTGCCAGATCAACGATCCGCTCCAGATCACCAACAACGCCGCCAGCACCAGACCACTCACGATCAAGATGCGCCGGCGGCGACGCCAGTGTTGCGCCCGCAGATAAGCTACTCGCTCACGAGCACTCAGGCGTGCCGATCGTTGTCGCTCATCATGACGCCGATCCATAGCCCTTACTACCCCAGCCGGCTACTTTACCACATCTGGTTCCTCAGGCGGCTCGGAGGGACCGGTCGCAATAATCGGCGCACTCACCATCAACCGACGCAAACCGGGCACATCATCTGCCGGCAAAATACCGAGCACAACCACACTCATATCATCACTCGGTTCATCCTCATCAAGCATTAGTGCCCGCTGCATAATACTCTCGACGAGCGTTTGTGGATCGCGCCCCTCATGGGCCGGCCACGCTGCCAGATAGTTCGGTAATCCCAGATCTTCCCCCCGCCGCTCGCCGGCCCGTAACAAGCCATCAGTAAACATCACCACATACGTGTAGGCCGTAATCGGCAACTCACACATCTGCGGCTTGATCAGTGGCTGTAACCCAATCGGCTCCGATGGAGCGCTAAAACTGCGCATCCCTTGTGGCGTCAGCACAAAAAACGGCGCCGGGTTATTGCGCGTCACAATTATTTTGTGAGCGGCAAAATCAACCGAGAGGATGTTGAGCGTTGCTGCAACCTGACCCATCCGGTAGGTATAGAGATAGTCATGGACAGCACGTGCCACTGCTCCATCATGAGCACCATCCTTCAATAGGGTGATCGCACGAGTCGCCACCAGATGCGATAGGGTTTTCGCCGCACGCCCACTCCCTTGCCCATCAACCAAGACAAACGAAAAACCGCCTCCCGGACGCTCGATCATTTCAATCGTATCGCCGCTCTCTAGCTCGCCAGAGCGGGGAACTTTGGCAACTGCTACGTACATCTCTAAATCGGCCATTGCACTCTTCCCCTCTCACTTGCCCTGTATCCGTTACAGCATACCACAATTTACCTCGTGCTATAATCAAGACATTACCGGTTCAACGTCACAAGTACGTTTATGTCAAGGAGGACAACAATGGCCGCAACGCGGACCTTTCACAATCTGATCGGCGGCGAGTTTGTACCGGCCCAAAGTGGCAAAACCTTCGAGCGACGCAATCCCGCCGACACCCGCGATCTGGTCGGTGTGTTCGCCGATAGTGATGAACGCGATGTTCATGCTGCGGTTGAAGCGGCGAAAGCAGCTTTTGTCACATGGAGCAAAGTGCCTGCCCCCAAGCGTGGCGAGATTCTGCTCCGCGCTGCCGAGTTACTCCAAGCCCGCAAAGAGCAGTATAGTCGCGATCTCACCCGCGAGATGGGCAAACCTCTGTTTGAAGCCGGTGGTGACATCGTTGAGGCTATCGGGATGGCTCAATATGCCGGTAGCGAAGGACGCCGCATGCATGGCGTAACCACGCCATCAGAATTGCCCAACAAGTTCCAGATGAGTATTCGCCAACCCATCGGCGTAGTCGGGCTGATTACACCGTGGAACTTTCCGATGGCCATTGCCTCGTGGAAGATGCTACCGGCGATTGTCTGCGGCAACACGGTTGTCATCAAACCGGGTGAAGACGCTTCGGTGAGTACCTACAATTTGGTACAGTGTCTGATGGAAGCCGGCCTACCACCTGGTGTCGTCAATATCGTGACCGGTTACGGACCAAAAGCCGGCCAACCTCTCGTTGAGCACCCTGACGTACCGGTCATCTCATTCACCGGGAGCACCGAAACCGGCCGACTCGTGTATGAGCTAGGCGCACGCCGGATCAAGCGCGTCAGCCTTGAGATGGGTGGTAAAAACCCGCTGATTGTCATGCCTGACGCCGATCTCGATCTCGCGCTCGACGGCGTCTTGTGGGCTGCGTTTGGCACGACCGGCCAACGTTGCACTGCTACCAGTCGCCTGATCGTTCACCGTACCGTTGCGAAAGAGCTGGTTGACCGGATCGTCGCTCGTGCCCAGTCGCTCCGCATCGGGAATGGTCTCGATCCGAACACCGAGATGGGTCCGCTAGTGAACGAGAAACAAATGCAGCGGGTGCTCAATTACATCGAGATTGGTAAGCAAGAGGGAGCCACCTTGCTCTGTGGCGGCTACCGACTCACCGGCGGCGATTACGACTACGGCTATTTTATTGCGCCGACCGTCTTCACCAACGTCACACCACAGATGCGCATCGCCCGCGAAGAAATCTTTGGGCCGGTGCTGAGTGTGATTGAGGTTGATAGTCTCGATGAAGCGGTGGCAATTGCCAATGATGTGGCCTATGGCCTTAGTTCGGCAATTTATACTCGTGATATTAACGCTGCTTTCCGCGCTATGCATGCGCTGCAAGCCGGGATCGTCTACATCAACGCACCTACCATCGGCGCTGAAATTCACCTGCCGTTCGGTGGTGTGAAGGCGACCGGCAACGGTCATCGCGAAGCCGGCCCGACGATGCTCGATGTCTTCTCGGAGTGGAAGAGCGTCTACATTGACTACAGCGGCAGATTGCAGCGCGCACAGATTGATAACGCCGATTAGTCTATCTCCTCGCATATACATCGACTCCCCTTCACTATCGTCGGGTATGAAGGGGAGTTTTGCTAACTACCAACCGCCTGTGCGAATGATGCCAACTGCCGGAGAACACCTTTGCAAGGCCGCCATACTTCCTTCCAGCTTCTAACATTGCCGATGGAAATATTCTGGTAACACGTATACGGTACGCTTTGTTATGTCTAAATAACGGTGGTAAAAACGAGGTAAAAATGCCCAGCCAACGCTTTGTAACAATCTGTCTATTCTACCTGACAGCTTGTGCTTTCATACCGGTGAGTAATCCTTCACCTCAGCCGCCGACACTCACCATCACCGGCTGGGCCGGTTACATGCCGCCCGCACTGCTCGATGCTTTTAAGAACGAAACCGGTATCGAAGTTACATATCTCGGCTATGATAACTCTGAAGAGGCAATTTCTCAGTTGCAACAAGGGGCACAGTACGATTTATTGATAGTAAGCTATCAGTTCATCCCTGAATTGATACACAACGGTACTATTGCTCCGATTAATCGAGCACATATTCCCAATCTCCGCAATCTCAGTGCAACCTTTCGCGACTTAGCGTTCAATCCAGGTGAACGGTATTCGGTGATTTACCAGTGGGGAATTACCGGCCTGCTTGTGCGCACCGATCTGCTCACCCGCCCAATCAAGCGTTGGTCTGATCTATGGGATCCGGCACTTGACGGCAAAATCTTACTGTGGCCGATCCCACGTGATACGATAAACGTGCTGCTCAAATCGCTCGGCTACTCGATTAACACCACAGACACTGATCAGCTCGCCACCGCTCTAGCCCGCGCACCCGCACTGGCACAACGAGTTGGTTGGGTGGACAGCGAGGTGGCGACGGCTACCCGGTACCTTGTATCCGGCGAATATGCCGTCGCTCTCGCTTGGGCGTATGATGCTCACGATGCTATGCAACAGGATGAACGTATCACGTTTATTATTCCTGAAGATGGCACCTTCATTTGGCTTGATAGTTTCGTCATTCCTACTACTAGTCCTAATCCCAAACTTGCTGAACAGTTTATTAATTTCTTCTTACGACCAGATATGAGCGCACTCGTGACGAATGAGTTGGCAATAGCCACGGCGAATGAAGCATCGTGGTCGTTGGTTAAGTCGGAGCTACTAGCTGATACCAGCATTTTCCCAAGCAATGCCATCCTCGAGCGCGCAGAATTGGAAGTACCACTTGATCCGGCAACCCAAGAACTTCATCATGAAATTTGGCGTGTATTCACCTTGACGAGATCGTAACCTATGTATCGTGCTATCTTCATTATCTTACTCATCATACTCGCCGCGTGCAGTGGTAGATCATTTGTCTCGCCACCGGTCACCCCAAATGCCACCAAGCTGGTGATTGCCGGCTGGGCCGGATATATGCCACAAACGATTCTCGATGCGTTTAGCACCGAGACAGGCATTGCTGTGGAGTATGTGATCTACGAAGACCAAGCAGTGGTCGTTGAACAACTACGCGCCGGCGCCGATTACGATCTCGTCGTCATGGGAAGCTTTTTCTTACCGCGGTTGATCGACGATGGCCTGCTCGCACCTCTTGATTATGGTCAGATTCCGAACCATCGCAATATTAGCATCAATTTTCACGATCTGAGTTATGATCCGGGTAGCCGCTATTCCGTCGTGTACCAGTGGGGTGTCGGTGGGTTGATCGTTCGGCCCGACCTGCTCGACCGGCCGATTAGACGTTGGGCCGATCTGTGGGATCCAGCGCTGGCCGGTAAAATTGCGATGTGGGTGACGGAAGACGACCTGTTTGCTATTACCCTGAAAGCGATGGGGCAACCAGTAAACACAACCGATCGCAGTGTTCTTGCCCAGGCAGCCGAGCGCATCAGCACGCTCTTACCTAACATCACTGCACTTGATCCGATGATGCCTAACGCCGCCGATCTCCTTGCCAATGGCACGTATCCAATTGTATATGGATGGTCGTTCGACGCGATAGCCGGCCATGTTCTGAATCCGGCGGTTGAGTTCGTTTTTCCTGAAGAGGGGCCAATTTTCTGGATCGACACCTTGATTGTGCCTACGTCTAGTACACGTCAAGCAGCAGCTTTTCAGTTCATCAATTTTGTCTTACGCCCCGAGATAAGTGCTCAAATTACTAATGAAATCTACGTCGCAACGGCCAACGAACGAGCAATGCCGTTGATCGATCCAGCTTTACAAGACCATCCGTGGATCTTTCCCGGGCGTATAATGTTGGAAGCGGAGTATTTAACCGAACCGCCGGCGGATATCAAGGCATACCGCCACCAGCTTTGGGAACAAATAGCGACCACGCAACGTGTGAGGTGATGTGTGCAACCCGTGCACGAATGGCAACAACGTCTCCATCAACATCTTAGCACCAGCCTCCGTGCTAAGCTGTCGTTTTTCCTGAGTCTTATGTTGACTATGATTATGCTGGTAGCGGCGTTTGGCGTCTTCCGCTTCATCGAGTCGATTGAACAAGAAGGTTGGGCCGGTCGGCAACGTGAAGCAGCCCAGAATGCGGTCCGCACCATTGACGATTTTTTGCGGCGAATCGAAGACACATTAGCACTGGTTGGCGCCCTCTCGGCTGAACAGGTCGCTACTTCGCCGGAATTGTTGCCGACGGTGCTTGAGCGTGCACCGGCATGGATTGAGATTGTGCGCGTCACCCGAGATGGAAGAGTGATTGCCAAAGCCACCCGTGATCGTTTGTTGTTGGGCGATTTGGTGACGATACCGATGGCTAATTGGTTTCAGCAAGCGCGCGCCGGTCAGCGTTACCTCGGCCCATTATCGGTGACGTTCAATAGCGAACCGTATATCATCGTAGCTGTCCCGGCCAACGATGGCGGAGTCGTCGCCGGTCGCCTACGGATGAATTTACTATGGGAGACGGTAGCCGCCATTCGTTTCGGACGCACCGGTCAAGCGTATATTGTTGATGATCAAGGCGTTATCATTGCCCATGCAGATCCACAGCTCGCGCTCAACTATACCTCCATCGGCAATCGGCCAGAGTTTCGGGAATTTCCGCCTGACGGTTTCCAGCGTTTCTACATTAACCTGCTCGGTGAAGAGACCCTCGGCGTAGCCCTCAACATCCCGACTACTCCATGGCGTTTAATCGCCGAGATACCAGAATCTGAAGCGACTGAACTCTCGACCCGCTCAGGAATTATTTTCACTATTAGCCTTATTCTTTCTGGTTTCGTCATTTTACTCGCTACCAACTATCTGCTTGATCGATTCACATTCCGCATTCTTGCAGAGCTGCGTCGAGGAGCTGAACGAATTGGCAGCGGTGACTTGTCGCAACCCCTCCCGGTACCGCAAGAACGCGAAGTGGCACAAGTGGCGAGTGCATTCAACACGATGATGCACCAGTTACGCGCACGTAACGCTGAAATTGTACGTCAGACTGAAAGCCTGAAGGCTGAAGTCCGAGAACGTCGCCGAATTGAACAAGAGTTGATCCGAGCCCGCGATGCTGCGGAGGCTGCTTCACGCGCCAAAAGTACTTTCCTCGCAACGATGAGCCATGAGTTGCGCACACCATTGACGGCGATCATTGGTTATAGCCAACTCTTAGAACAACTGGTTGATAAGGGGATTTATGAGACGGTAGCTCATGATGTAAGCCGTATCCGGGCTGCCGGAAACCATCTGTTGACCCTGATTAACGATATTCTCGACATCTCGAAGATCGAAGCCGGACGAATGACGGTTAGTGCCGAGTATGCCGATGTCGCCGATTTGGTTCGTAATGCAGTAAATACGGTGTTACCGCAAATGGAGAAAAACCACAACCGGCTACAACTCAATTGTCCATCCGACATCGGTATGCTTAACAGTGATGCGACCAAAGTACGGCAAGCACTCATCAATTTGCTGAGTAATGCAGCCAAATTTACCGAAAACGGGACGGTTACGCTGACCGTCACCCGCTATGAGGATGAGGGCCGGTTATGGTTTCGTTTCACTGTGGCCGATACCGGTATCGGTATTCCGCCAGATAAGATCGACAAGCTCTTCAAGGCCTTTTCGCAAATCGATGATTCGCCGACCCGCAAATACGGTGGCACCGGCTTGGGCCTCGCCCTTAGCCAGCGACTCTGTGAGCTGGTAGGTGGTCGGATCACGGTACAGAGTACGGTTGGCGTCGGATCGGTCTTTACCATTGAAGTGCCTGCCCACCTGAGTCTACCCACACCGGTATCCTCCGATCACTCACTCGATCGCTCTGGCGCAGATGAGCATATGGTATCGGAGGCAGCCGATAATCCAACAATACCGATCAGTCAGGCAATTATTCTGGTCATCGATGATGATCCGACGATCGGTGAACTGTTCAACCGCCTCATCCCGAAAACCGAAGCGTATGTTGTCGTGGCTCATACCGGTGCCGAGGGATTACGGCTGGCAACCGACTTGATACCTGAATTGATCGTGCTCGATATGAACTTACCCGATCTCCATGGTATTGAGGTACTCGCACGCTTGTGTGAAGACCCAACACTGGCAAAGATTCCGATTGTGGTCTTGACCATTGACGACCAGGCCCAACGAGGGTTAACATTCGCCGTATCTGAATATCTGGTCAAACCGGTAGCACCGGATAAACTCATCCAAGTGGTGCAGCAGCATTGCCGTCGCACGCCCAATGAAGCTACCGATTACATCTTGATCGTCGAAGATAATCAGGCATTGGCAGAGATGGTTGCCCGCACACTCCACACAGCCGGTTGGCACACTGAGGTGGTCTCGGATGGTGAGGCCGGCCTGATTGCTGTGCGGAGCAAACCACCCGGTCTCATTTTGCTCGATTATCTGCTACCCAAACTCGACGGTCTTCAGTTTCTGGAAGCATTACGTGCCGATCCGGTTGGACGGGACATCCCGGTCATTTTGATGACGGCCCGCGATCTTTCGGCTGACGAACGACAACAACTGGCAAGCAGCGTCAACGCTATTCTTAGCAAAGCCCACTTTGATATCGAGCAGATTGTCGTGTCTATTCGCGACATTCTACAGACCAAATCAACGATTATCTCTAACTAAGTAGCATTCTTGTGCCTAAAGGTAAAGTTTTTCACTATGGCTAAGATCCTAATTGTAGAAGATGATCAGAACAATCGCGACTTGATTGCCCGGCTGATTCAACTCATGGGCCATGAGCCAATCTTAGCCAACGATGGTGCGCAGGGAGTCGCATTGGCCCGTAGTATGCAACCCGACCTGATTATTATGGACATGGGCTTGCCGGTGTTGAATGGTTGGCAAGCCACCCACCGCATCAAATCGCAACCGACCACCAGCCATATCCCGGTACTCGCCCTGACCGCCTACGCGCTGAACGAAGACCGCCTACGCGCGTTGTCGTCTGGCTGTGACGATTTCGAGACGAAGCCGATCGATATCGAACGGTTTCGTGAGAAGGTGTCGGCAATGCTCGCACGATCAAACCACCGAGCGGATGGTGATACTATTTAGAAATTCTAAACAACGTATCATACCTGTTATGCCCCAATCACCCATGCTATACTGCTCCCGTAGTGAAAGGAGCATGTATGGCCTCGAAGTGGTTAGTTCGGCAACGAGCAGTGATTTGGGTCTGCGGTCTCCTGGGTTGCTGGCTTGTTGCCTGTACGACTCCGGCCTTCCAACCCTCATCAGACCCTACAGCCACTCCGACTGAGCTACCGGCGACCTCCACACCACTGCCGATTACGGCAATCGAACTCTGGCAACGTGCCATTGCTGCCAGCACAATCGGCGATGATGATAGCGCTGCGCAACTCTCGAGCGAGTTATTGCAACTCTTTCCCGCAGCACCGGAAGCACCGCAGGCGCGTTTGCTGCTGGCCCGTTCGTATGCCAAGCGTGGCGCGTGGACATCGGCGGCAGCGGTGTTGCGTCCGTTGTTATCCGATCCGACGCAGCCAATATATGCACCGGCTCTCTTCCTCAATGCACGAGCCAACGAAGCAGCCGGCCTCCATGAGGCGGCGGTAGCTGCCTACAGCGAGTACGAATCGTTGCAAACCCCCCTGGCGCCGTATGCAGCACTGCGGGCTGCCGCCCAATTACGGGTATTGGGGCGATTGGCCGAAGCAGAAGCCGCTTACTTACGCGCAGCGACAAGCACCATCGCTGCCGGTCAACGCGCCGCGGCTTACGAACAAGCAATTGAGCTTGCCGTTATCGCTAATCGTCCGGCCGATGGCGTCGCGTATGCTCGTGCTATCTTGAGTTTCGCGACCCAACCCGACTACCGAGCACGCATCTTGGTACGGGCAGCGGCGCTCGCCGCTACAGCAGGTGATGATGAATCTGCTCGTGCCTTGCGGCGTGAGGCCATCACTACTTATGCCGGTGCTGCTGCTGTGCAGGCAATTGATGACTTACGTGCTGTTGGAGACACAGCGTTCGATCCGTTGGCTGCCGCCCAAGCTTACGGCGCGGTCGAACGGTGGGATGATGTGATCGCAATGCTCGATATGGTCATCGCCTCCGGTCAAGACCCTGCCGAGGCATTACGCCAACGCGGATTAGCCCGGCGCGCACTCGGTGATTTCAGTGGGGCATTGACCGATCTGGCTACAGCCCGCGAACGCGCTACGAACCCGGAAACTTTCCGTCAGGCAGCACTCGATTGGATTCAGACCTACGGCCAGAGCGGAATGACGGCAGAAGCCGCAATGCTGTATCGCCAGTATGCCGATGAGTGGCCCGATGATCCGCGAGCACCGGTCGCCCTTGATCGGGCGGCTCAGTTGTACGACCGGCTCGGCGATAGCGCGACGGCAACTGCCGTGCGGATCGAATTGGGCCAACGTTACCCAACCACAACCCTTGGGATCGCTGCGATCCACCGCGTAGCACTGGCGCGTTTCGATGCAGGTGATCTGACCGGCGCCGGTGAACTGTGGCAAACGCTTGCCCGTCACGGACAAGGGATCGGTCAAGCGTTGGGTGCGTTTTGGGCCGGTAAGACGGCCCAAGCGTTGGATGATCCGGCGGCAGCGGCGTTGTTTCAGCAGGCACAGGTAAGCGCGCCAGATAGTTTTTATGCCGTGCGGGCAGCCGAGGAATTGGGGACTGTTCCTACCGGTTACATCTCATTCACTGCACCAATGGCATCCGACGATTGGCTTACACTAGCAGAATGGGTCCAGAGCTGGGCACCCACCGAATCTCCCAACCAAAACCTTGCCGCAGTAGCTGAACGCGCCCGGTTGCTTGCGGAAGTTGGCTTAGAAGACGAAGCGCGTGGTGAATGGCTCGACGGTTTGCGGCAGATTGGTGAGTCGCCCGTCTTAGCCCTCGATCTGGCGCAACGCGCGTATCAGGCCGGTGCAACATACTACGCACTGCTGGCTGCCGAGCGGCTCGCCCGACTCGCCCCGGAAACTGCCGGCTCTCCCCCAACGAGCCTGCTGCGGTTGCGTTTCCCTACCCCATACGCCGATACGGTGCAACAGGAAGCTACGGCATTTGGGGTTGATCCGCTCTTGTTGTATGCCCTCATCCGTCAGGAGAGCCTGTTCAATCCGGCCGCAACTTCATGGGTGGGTGCTCGTGGCCTAACCCAAGTCATGCCGGAAACCGGGCGTGGGATTGCGCAAAACCTCGGTATGAGCAACTTTCAGCTCGATGATCTGTATCGCCCATACATCAGTATTCGCTTTGGTGCGTTCTATCTCGGTCGCCGCATCGGTGACATGAACGGCAGTTTGCATGGCGCACTGGCTGCCTACAATGGTGGCTTAGGGAATGCCCGACGGTGGGCCGGCGGCAATACGGTTACCGATCCCGACCGCTTCATCGAGATGATCGACTTTAATGAGACACGCAACTACGTATGGAGTGTGTATGCATTTTACGGCGTGTATTGTAGCCTGTATCGTTGGCCGTGATAGGTGATGAGCGCTACTACGTTGGCAACGTTGTCACCACAATGATACAAACTCACAAGGTAGGGCATCCACAGAACTTGTCTCGGCGGATGACACGATGTGCCGGTCGCCCATCTACTGCGTCCGTTACACCCACCGGGTCTTTGCGTTATCCTTTACATTTAAGAACATACCATCTTATCGGATTAATCGTATCTCGCCTGTCAGTCGCCATCACGTTATATAAAAGGTTACTTCCGAGGAAGGTATCGAATGGAATTACTCCTCGTCTTACTCACTCTCGTCATTCTTTCCGCCAGCATCGTTTACGTCTTACTGCAAGACTGGCACGGCACGGCCAATCGCCTGTTTAGCCTGTTTACCGGCAGTTCGCTGCTCTTGACGTGTGCTGGTGCGGTGCGATTTGCGAGTCGCAACCCTGACGAGATTTGGTGGCTATCGGGATTACTTACCTCATTACAAGCAGCCATCTTTGGGCTACTCATTTGGCTCATTATGATTCTGTTCATGCCGCACCGTTACCACCAACCGCTCGTGCGATGGGTCACGATTGCGCCATACCTCTTGATGGCGGTAATCCTGGCAATCGACTGGTATGGTCGCTTCGGCTTTATCGGCAGTGACGTATTGCGTGAAGAGACCGGTATTTTAAGATTCGTGCGTGGGCCGGCATTCTGGCCGGTGTTTGCTCTCTACATTATCGGTTGTATTGTGACCCCGCTAATCATGCTGAGCACTATTGCCGTCCAACATCCGGCAACCCGCGGCCCGGTCGGCTGGCTAATCGGCGGTACCACGCTGACCTTCCTGATGGGTTACGTGTTTCGCGAGCTTGGGATGGTCGCCATCACCTATGTCAGTCTTCTACCACTTCATTTGTCTTTTGGGTGGGTCACCCTACGCTACGGCATCTTTCGCCCTTCGCAAGTTGCGTTGCAAGCGGCGGTCGAACATCTACCTGACGGAATGCTCGTGCTCGACACGCAACGACAGATACGCTACGCCAATCGTGCGGCGCAACGCATTATCACAGGAAACGATAGAAATCAGCAGAGCTTCGAGCAAGCCCTCGCCCAAGTGGGGTTCATCGAGCAGACGTCAACCGAAGATCGTGAGCGACAGCGACGGCGATTTGTCCGACCTACCGATCAAACCATCTTGCTTGCCACTGAAGTGACGATCAACGATGCACAGGGTGGCGCGAGTGTCGTGCTCATCCGTAACGTGACCCGCGCGGAGCAACAGCAGGCCGAGCTGATCGCCTCACGCGCAGTCCTCGCCGAACGAACCGCCGAGCTCGAACGTTCGTTGGCCGAATTACAACAGCGTGACGAGTTACTCCGCCGGTTGAGCCTACCGATCATCCCGCTGAGTGCCACAATGGTGGTCATACCATTGATCGGTATATTCGACGCGGCACGCTGTCAAAGCCTACTTCAACTCATCCTACCGGAAATTGCCGAACGCAACGCAAAAACGGTGTTAGTCGATCTCACCGGATTAACGGCATTTGACCAAACCCTCGCCCACACGTTGTACCAACTGCGCGATGGCGCCCGTCTGATGGGGACGCAGATTATCTTGTGTGGCATCCACCAGATTTGGCCGAGGTGATGATCCACACCGGTGGGACATGGAACGACCTGCGTTCGTTTGCTACGTTACAAGACGGGGTGAAAGCGTTGCTAACCAACACGATACGGTAAGCGGTGACTCTTGCGCCTTGTAGCAGCGGTTACTGCTATCGATTTGGTTTTAGCAAAGGAACACCGCTTCCTCCATTGCGCCAATCACTCAGGGAATCAGCGATGAATGGCCAACGCGATCTGCTGAAGTATCTGAGGTCCTACAGCATTTGTCTGATGATCATTGCAGTCGTTGGCGGCTGTAATCAAACCGAACCACCCGATCCAATGACCGAGGGTCAACGCATCTACACCATCTACTGTCTAGGCTGCCACAGCCTCGATCCGGCAGGGCCTACTGCACTTGGCCCACCGTTGGCCGGGATTGGCACCCGTGCTGCCAACAATAGCGAAGGGCTGAGCGCAACTGAATGGCTCCGGCGTGCGATCATCGACCCTGATGCCGTCGTGACACCGGGCTACACGGCGGGATTGATGCCGCGCACCTACGGTACCGATTTTCGCCCACCGCAACTAGAGGCACTTATCGCGTACTTAGCGAGTCTCAAATAACTCATAGGCGCACAAGCCACATCACCGATCCACGAGCGTAGCGATAGTCACCCCATCACCGCCATCACGACCACCGCCGGTAAACGATGCTACCAGCGGATGGGAAGCTAACACATCACGCACCACCTGGCGCAAAGCCCCGGTTCCCTTACCGTGAATGAGGCGAACCTGGTGCAAACCCGCCAGATAGGCATCGTTGAGGTAACGGTCAAGCTGACCACTCACTTCAGAGACACGCCAGCCTCGCATATCGAAGGTCATCGAGACATCGGGCATTGACGGCAGATTCACCTGTCGCTCTGGAAGCGTAAAGCGGTGTTCACCGTTGTCCGCCGTCTTAGCACGCTTCAACTCGCTACATTTGACGGTCAAACGAAAACCACCGACTTGCACCGTTGCCGTCTCATCGTCCGTATCGATAGCCATAATTTCGCCGTTGAGACCAACCGATGCCACATGAACCGTATCACCAACCTGCAACGGACGCTCGGCAGGTGGTGGCGGAGCGGACGGCGCCATTTGTCGCTGCAACCGTTCGGTAGCCTGCTGTGCCTGCTCGGCAGTAGCGACCAAGCGCTTTTCAGCCTCTTCCAACCACTGACGCGAAATGCTCACCGAACGATACTCTTCACGTAACCGACGCAACTGCTGGCGGACCTCACGTAGCTCCGTCTCGATCTCTTGGCGAGCGGCAGCCAGTGCTACTTCACGTTCAGCGGCAAAAGCTTGCTGCTCGGCGGCCAGACGGTCACGATATTTTTCGGCATCAGCACGCAACTCTTCAGCTCGCCGCAACTCCTCCGCTGCCGCTGCACGTTCACGCTGGATGCCGGCCAATAGGTCTTCGACCTGTGCCTCATTACGGTCGATAAACGAACGCGCCTGTTCGATCAACGCCGGATCGAGACCAAGCCGCGCAGCAATCGCCAGAGCGTTCGAGCGACCAGGAACACCGATACTCAGCCGATAGGTCGGTGCTAGGGTCTCAATGTCGAACTCGACCGAAGCATTCTCAACCCCCGGTGTTGCGTAAGCAAAAGCCTTCAACTCAGGGTAATGGGTCGTTGCAACCGCTAACACACCCAATTCCAGCAAACGCCCGATAATCGCCCGTGCCAACGCCGATCCCTCAACCGGATCGGTACCGGCGCCCAACTCATCGAAGAGCACCAACGCCGCAGGTCGCCGATCATCGAACAATGCCTGATCGGCAGGAGCAGAGGGGAGCGACTGCGCCTCCGTCAGCGTCTGGAGCACACGAATAATGTTTGCCATATGCGAAGAGAACGTGCTCAGACTCTGTTCGATGCTCTGCTCATCACCGATATCAGCGAAGATGTATTGAAAGACCGGCAACCGTGAAGGTTGATCGGCAGGAATCTGCATACCGGCTTGGGCCATCAACGCAAGCAGCCCGGTTGTCTTAAGCGCAACCGTCTTTCCACCGGTATTTGGCCCGGTAATCAACAGGATTGAAAATGTGCCACCCAACCAGAGATCAATTGGTACCACCTTATCAGGCGGCAAAAGCGGATGGCGAGCGCGGATCAGGCGCAACGGCGGCTCAGGCGACGGTGGGTCATTGGGTCGCCAATCAACGATCTCCGGCGCAGTACTGCGGGTAGCAATTGCGTACCGAGCGAGGGCAAACGCCAGATCAAGCGTGGCCAGCGTATTGACGGTACTAACAATCGCACTTACCGTTCCACCAACCTGCTCTGAGAGGGTGCCGAGAATGCGTTGCACCTCTTCCGCCTCGGCCGATTGCAATTCACGCCAACGGTTATTCAGCTCAACAATCGCCAACGGCTCGATATAGAGGGTTGCTCCCGAACCCGACTGATCGTGCACCAAGCCACGCACTTCACGGCGATGGCTCGCCTTGACCGGAATCACATACCGTCCGTTGCGCACAGTAATAATCGGTTCTTGCAGAGCAGCAGCCAACGTACTGGAATGGATCATGCTCTGCAATCGCTCTTGCAAGCGATTGAACGCCACTCGTACCTCGTGGCGGAGACGGGCCAAGGTCGGGCTAGCACTATCGAGCACTTGCCCATCATCGCCGATAGCCTGCTCAATAGCCTCGATCAGATGTGGTAGCGCAGGTAACGTATAGCCGAGATCGCGCAGGTTTGGGAAGCGATCATCGAGTCGGCTGAGACGTTGGCGCAACGTGGCAGCGCTCCGCAGGGTTGCGGCAATATCACGGAGTGTCGTCCCATCGAGCATCCCACCGCGTGCTGCATGATGAGCAGATCGGCGCACATCGCGAGCACCGCCAATCGTGAGATCAGGCCATTCTTCGAGCAATAGCCGAGCCTCAGCCGTGAGGGCTTGACGGCGGCGTACCTCGTCCAGATCGGTGGACGGCGTCAGACTTAAGGCCAATTCACGCGACGCCGAGAACGCGGTATAGTGTGCGAGACGGTCGCGCACAGCATCAAATTCAAGTGTATGAAGCGATGTTTCTGGAATCGACATAGCTGTATCGTTGTAGCGCAATGTACCCCGTTCAGCCTATCACCGATCAGGGGTGAACACCATCAGCCTGGAGATTGATTATTGTACCTGAAAGATAATCCGAGCCGCATCAGGCAAGATCGGATCAATGAGATCATACAAACTCGGCAAAATTGCATTGGCAAAAAAACGTAACATAAAGGAAGTGCCAATTTGTCCACCCAACCAGCGCGTAATTGGGTAATCGATATTAGCAAAACCACGCACAATAAAGAGGTTCCAAAGCAGAACTGCTGTTAAGCCAATGGCGAGACCACCGACAACAACTCCGAGAACTGAGCCGACAATCCGGTCAATCATTTCGATGGAATGTGGTGTTTGTACATAGCGAAAACTATAGATACCGACAATCGTGAGCACCACAAAACAAAGGAGATGAATCAAAGCGAACGCCACATATTGGCTAACAAAACGTTGTCCACCAAGCTCACGGACAAAGATATCGGCCAGTATTTGGTAGTATAAACTTGCAATAACGGTACTGAAATAAAAAGAAAGAATAACCAATACTAAACGGATCGTACCGTTAAGGAAACCAGCAGCTAACGCACCAAAGAATAATATTACAAAAAACAGATCAACAACATTCATTCGAAAGTCTCCTTGGTATGAATTACCGTTGTTGAGCACCAAACAACCATCTGGGCGATTATAGCACATTATCTTGCGATTCTTCCGGTTGACAGCGCAACAATCTATGGAACAACCACCCCCACAACCTCAACGAGACGCCTACAGACACCACGCCGGCATCAGGCTACCGCTGTACTGCGTGCGGTATCATCTCCACTAATGCTAACCGATCTGCTATGCCTGAGATCGAGATTCAGCCCATTACCTCACTGCGGTGAGAGAGTATTCACTAACACTGGCGCTATGAACGCTTGTTTGTCGATTGCAAGGGTATCGTTATGAGCAGCACCACCAACACTACAACCGAAACTACGCAACTATCCACCTCTCCTGCTGTTACGGATCGGATCACACCACTATCACCGTTAGAAGTTCAGCGCGGCATGATCATTTCGATCTGGGAAGGAGCAATTGCCAACATTCACATCAGTATTACGGGTGCAATCGGCGGCAGTGTATTTCTCAGCGGGTTTGCACTCTTGCTCGGTGCGAACACCTTTCAGATCGGCCTCCTCGGTGCTTTGCCATTTATCGGACAGTTCTTTCAGTTTCTGAGTGCGTACCTTGAAACCCGCTTTGCTAAGCGCCGCCCAATCGTGTTATATACAGCGCTAGCCGGACGTTTGGTGTGGGCCTTTCTCCTTTGGTTACCCTTCACCGGCTGGCCGGCAGCGTGGCAGTTGAATATATTCTTTATCGCGCTCGGTTGCTCGTATGCGCTTAACGGCATGGCCGGTAATGCATGGATGAGCTGGATGAGCGATCTGGTGCCGGCCAATCGGCGCGGCAGTTATTTTGGTTGGCGTAATACGATTGCCGGTCTGAGTAGCATGGTGAGCGTCTATCTAGCCGGATTAACGCTCGATCACTTTCGAATGAAGCACGCGGAGGCCCAAGGGTACGCCGTGATCTTCGGTGTCGCAGTGGTAGCAGCGTTTGGCGCGGCCCTGCTTATCGCACGCCAGCCTGAACCACCCTTAACACCACGCCCGTGGGTAGGAATTGGCACATTTCTCTTTAGTCCGCTACACGATAGTTCCTTCCGCCGCTTTACCATGCTGGCTACGGCGTGGGCTCTCGTGACCGGTATTGCTGCACCGTTTTTCAATATCTACGGCCTTACCACCTTGCGACTTGATTTCTCACTGCTGGCCTTGACCGGTATCGTAACAACTACAGTGGCGCTCGTCTTTTCACCGTTGGTCGGCTGGCTGATGGATCGCTACGGATACCGGCTCGTCGTGACTGTTTGTGTGATCGGGACGATCCCATTGCCACTCGGTTGGGTCCTCTCAATACCGCACAATATCGTGCCGTTATGGCTTACCTCGATCTTTTCTGGTGTCTTCTGGCCGGGGGTTAACCAAGGTCTCGGCAATCTGCTGATGGAACGAGCACCGGCAACCCAACGGGGAACGGCGATGGCGATCTTTAGTCTCATCACCGGCTTTGGTACACTCATAGCCTCATTAGCCGGAGGTGCGCTCGGTCAGATGATGAGTCAAACAACGCTCCACCTTGGGTCACTGACAGTCGGTGGTTTGGCCGTGTTATTTGTCTTGACCATGCTCGGTCGGATGGTAATGGCCGGTGTGTTTTGGCGAATCTTACGCTAATGATGGGATTGCATAGTCAGACCGAGAGAGCGGTAGTCGCTGCTCAACTTCATCAACTATGGACAACTGCAAGCTGTCATCACTCGTGTCGTGACGTGCTATAATGCGCGCCGATATGGTTGTTGGTAGCTTGTATCTTGTATGTTATCACAAGGAGTCACTATGGATCGACGGGTGGTAGTGACCGGAATAGGGGCAATCAGCCCACTTGGTCTGAGTGTAGCTGAACTCTGGCAAGGGATCGTCACCGCGCGTAGTGGCGTCGGTCCGATCACCCTGTTCGATCCAACCGGGTTTGATACGACCTTTGCCGCCGAGGTGAAAGGGTTTGATCCAACCAACTATATGGATCGCAAAGAGGCGCGCCGCACCGACCGCTTTGTCCAGTTTGCCGTAGCCGCTACCAAAGAGGCACTGCGCGACGCCGAGTTAGACATTACCCCAGCCAACCACGATGAGATCGGCGTCTTTATTGCGAGCGGGATCGGTGGGATTGCCACCCTCTCTGAGCAATTGGAGGTGCTCCGTAGTCGCGGGCCAGGCCGGATCAGCCCGTTCCTCATTCCGGCGATGATCACCAACCTTGCTGCGGGGCAGGTCTCAATTATCACCGGTGCGCGTGGGCCGAGTTATTGCGTAACTTCAGCGTGCGCCAGCTCGGCGCATGCGATTGGCGAAGCTGCCGAGACGATCCGACGCGGATGGGCAAAGGCGATGATCGTCGGTGGTAGTGAGGCGAGTATTACCCCCATCGGTGTGGCCGGTTTCAACGCGATGCGGGCCCTTTCGACCCGCAACGCAGACTATGCCCACGCTTCGCGCCCCTTCGACGCCGAGCGCGATGGTTTTGTGATGGGTGAAGGTGCAGCGGTGCTGATCCTCGAAGACCTTGAATTTGCCCTTGCCCGTGGAGCACGGATCTTGGCCGAGATTGTCGGTTACGGAGCAACTTCCGATGCCTACCACATTTCAAACCTCGCCGAAGACGGTGAAGGAGTAGCGCGAGCGATCCGGTTGGCGTTGAAACGCGGCGGTATTGCACCGAGTGAAGTTGACTATATTAACGCTCACGCAACGTCAACACCGGCTGGCGATCCGGTGGAGACAGCGGCGATCAAGCAGGTGTTCGGCGGACGTGAGCAATCACCACCGGTTAGCGCCAGCAAATCGCAATTCGGGCATCTCCTCGGTGCAGCCGGTGCGATTGAGGCGGTCGTAACCGTGTTGGCTATGCAGCATAATCTGTTGCCGGCCACGATCAATCTCCAGAACCCCGATCCGGCTTGCGATCTAGATTTTGTGCCCAATCAGCCACGTCCGGCCCAGATCGAAGTAGCCCTAAGCAATTCATTTGGCTTTGGAGGGCATAATGTCTGCCTCGCCTTCCGCAAGTATCACGAATAACGTATGGTCGAACGATTAGCAGAGCTTGAACGGGCGCTCGGTATCACATTTCGTGATCGCAAACTGCTCCAAACGGCGCTAATGCACCGTTCGCTGTTCAACGAGCAACCACACTTACTCCGTAGCCTTAGCGATAATGAACGGTTGGAGTTTCTCGGCGACTCGGTGTTGCATTTTGTTACAACAACGTGGCTATTCCAGCAGTTTCCCAATCAGAATGAGAGCACCCTGACCGGTTGGCGCGCGGCACTCGTTAGTACGAAAGGGTTAGCTGAATGTGCCGCTACCCTGAATCTTGGTCAGTATGCCTTCTTGTCACGCGGTGAAGATACACCAAAGGGGCGAGAACGGGCAAAGTTACTCGCCGATTTGTTTGAAGCTGTGATTGGGGCTATTTACCTCGATCAAGGGTTGGAAGCGGCACGTACCTTTATTGAGCGGTTTCTGCATGAACGGATCGGTACAATTCAAACAGCCCTACTCGACCCAACGACTCGTTTACAAGAGATTGTTCAAAGTCGACATAAACAATTACCCAAGTACCACCTGATTGAAGAACGTGGTCCTGATCATCAGCGCGAGTATGTGATGGCGGTAACAGTGGAAGGACACGAATATATCGGCACCGGATCCAGTAAGAAAGCCGCTAAAAAAGCAGCAGCGCAGGCGGCACTTGCCGATATAGACCGGTAACACAAGGCGGTTGTAAGGTGTGTGAGGAGACACAGGGCCGCACCGGGCGCACCGCACCTCACCGCTGCCAGCGGGCCGCACCGGGCGCACCGCACCTCACCGCTGCCAGCGGGCCGCACCGGGCGCACCGCACCTCACCGCTGCCAGCGGG
>NZ_JBWGQH010000003.1:105148-115664 GCF_056331925.1 Chloroflexus sp. | reverse complement strand
GGCCGCACCGGGCGCACCGCACCTCACCGCTGCCAGGCCGCACCGGGCGCACCGCACCTCACCGCTGCCAGCGGGCCGCACGGCCGTGCGGCCCTACAGGGGGATTCGGTATGGAAAACACCTTTTTAATTACTGGTGGTACCGGTTATCTGGGCAACACGTTGATTCGCCACGCCCGCGCACGTGGCTTACCGATTGCGGCGACGTTTCATCACCAAACGCCACCGGCGGCGACTGACATCACGTGGTATCCTCTCGATCTCCGCGATCCGACTGCTGTCCGGCGGGTAATTACCGAGGTGCAACCGGCAGTCATTATTCATACGGCCTTTCGCCAATACGATCCCGACCTGATGGCGATTACCGGTGAAGGTGCCGGATATGTAGCAGCAACCGCTGCAGAGATTGGATCACGTCTTGTTCATATGTCAAGTGACGTCATTTTTGACGGCGAGAAGGCAGGCGCCTACACCGAGGCCGATCCGCCCAACCCGATTACCGACTATGGTCGGGCCAAAGCGCGTGCGGAGGAGTTGGTGCAACACCATCATCCGCACGCCGCGATTGTGCGCACCTCGCTCATCTACGGCTTCGATCCGCTCGACCGCCACAGCGCCTTTGCACTGGCCGTAGCGCGTGGCGAACGGACGGAGAAACTCTTCTACGACGAGCTGCGCTGCCCCGTGTTCGTTGATGATCTGGCAGCGGCGCTGATCGATCTGGCGCAGAGTGATTATCGCGGGGTGATCAATCTGGCCGGCGCTGAGACGATCAGCCGCTACGAGTGGGGCCGGCTGCTCGCCCAAGCGTATGGCCTCGACCCAAACCGTATCGTCGGCACGCTCAGCGCCGAAAGCCCCACGCCCCGCCCGCGCAACTGCGCGCTTGACATCAGCCGCGCCCTTGCGTTGGGCTACCGGCTGCGCGGTGTACGCGAGGTGTTGCAAGCGTCGGGTAAACTCAAACCATCACGGGAAAGCTGAAGCAACTTCTCGCGGCGTAAACGTGCGGGCTGTTTGCTCAATAACTGCTGCGGCTGTCGAGTCAGTCCGGATAAAAAGGGCACTTTCGTGATCGGTAAACACGAGCCGCCAGTCGGGATGAATGGTTAGCAGATTAGCCGGCGGTGATCCGAAACCAACGAGTACCGCATCGGTAGGTTGACGACGCAATATCGCTTCCCAATCACCGGTACCGAAATGAAAATTAATATACTCTGCATAGACATCAGGAGCATACACCGTCTCACGTCGCCCATCCATACCAACCTTGACCAACGGACCAAGGTGCCAGATCAGGTATTGCCCCCAACCAAAATCACACATCAGGTTGCCACGGAAACCACTCTCGCGTAGCAGTACGGTTGCGTTGTATGGAACGCTTGTGACGGGAATAAAACGCCATGGCGAGATGATCAACCCACTTGCCAAGATCAACGCTGCTGCCACAATAGGGATTGGGCGTAACCATCGAGGAATAGCCACTTCGGTTTGCTGCCGGCGAAAAAACGACTCCCAAACCACATTGACATGCTCACCGGTAAAGATGGCAAAGGCAATGCCCATGAGTGGCAAATGACGAATAGCTACCAGTGGCATGATACCAACCAGTCCAAACAACCCAATGAGAATTGGACGACGCTGCAATGATGATCGGTACACCCCCCACACGGCTAATGCCATGACCACGAGGTAAATTGCACCAAAAGGACTTCGGATGGGAAGAGGTTGCCAATCAGCAATCTCTGGCCGATCACCGGTGGCTGTCTCAAACAGAAACGATAAAATCCCTAGGCCGTAGGGATTGACCAGCGTAGCAAGCGCTGCACATACAACCGGTGGAATAATCGCACGCCACCGGGTACGATTGAGCGCTACGTGCGCGATTGTCCATACACCTAACATAACACACCCGGCCAAGAAACCACCATGCAAATTCACCCATCCACCCACAACGACCGGCGTTAACCATAACCAACGATACTGACCGCGCTCGGCAGCTTCAATAATCATCAGCATCACTGCGAAGAGGAAAAAGGTAAAAATTTGGGGTCGGACCACAAGACTGAACCAGATAGTGGTCATCACCACACCTAGCCAGATGATAACAGTAGGCATGAAAGTAGTCTGCTTGACCTTTACCAGCCACCAAAAGATGAGACCTAAAGTCGCGAGGTAGACAACGAAGCGTAGAGTGATTAATCCTACTTCACCACCAACCCGCCAGGCAAGACCCATGAGCACTTCCATGAGCCATTCATGGTTAATCCAAGGATGATCGAGATTTAGGTAAGAATACGGATCAACACGGATTACGTCACCGGCAGCAATAGCGTCAAGGCCAAAACGCAGATGTCCCCAGAGATCCGGATCGGTGTATGTGCGCAGACTGACTACGATTATAATTGCCCAGGTAACGGCCATAAGGCTCTTTTGCCAGTTTGACCAACCAGTTTGTCGTTGAGTTGTGATAGAAGACATTATCCGCTCCATACCAATAGATCGGTTATTTTTTCCGTAACTATTGTAGCAATGTCATATTACCCATACGTCGGCCAATGCGAGTTTCAATCCAAGAATCGTTTGATCTATCAGCTCAAAACTCGGTAATCACCGTCACCCCCGCCCCACGAAAGCTATCGAGATCGACCAGCGCCGCCGGTGTTTCGTCCAGCCGGATCGTGCGCCCGATCAAGCGTTGCGGTTGCACCTTGCCCGACTGGATCAAATCGAGCATGGCATCATACCGATGGGTTTGCATACCGTGACTGCCCATAATTACCAGCTCGCGGGCCACGACAATATCCATCGGTAACGGTGGCATACGTTGCTCGGCCAACAGCAACCCCACTTGCACATGGCGGCCCCGTTTGCGCAAACTGGCGATCGAGTTAGCGCAGGTGGTTGGACTGCCCAACGCATCGAGCGACAAATGCACCCCGCCGCCGCTCAGATCGCGCACCGCGCTCACCGCATCAGCTTCAGCCATCGCATCAACCACCGCAGTTGCGCCAACCGCGCGTGCCAGTTCTAACCGCTCTGGATTAATATCGATCCCGATTACTTGCCCGCCTAACGCGCTGGCCAGCATAATCGCCGACAAGCCAACTCCGCCGCAGCCATACACCGCCACCCACTCGCCGGCACTGACCCGGCCCAAATCAACCACGGCGCGGAACGCGGTCGCGAACCGGCAACCGAGACTGGCGGCAGTAGCAAAGCTCATCTCATCAGGCAAGCGTACCAGATTGAGATCGGCACGGTCGATAGCAACATATTCGGCGAACGATCCCCAATGGGTAAAGCCCGGCTGAAACTGGTGATCGCACACCTGCTGCTGACCGGCTTGACACTGCGGACAAACCCCACATGCGCAGACAAACGGTACTGTCACCCGATCACCGATCCGCCAGCGAGTTACCCGCGCACCAACGGCCACTACTTCACCGGCTAATTCGTGACCCGGCACATGTGGTAACCGAATATCGGGATCGTGCCCCATCCAGCCGTGCCAATCGCTGCGACAGAGGCCGGTCGCGCGCACCGCTAGCACTACTCCATCGGGTGACGGCGCGGGATCAGGCAGATTGGCAATCCAAGGCATTTGACCAAAGGCTTCGTAGTAAACTGCACGCATTGTCTTCTCCTTTTTCTAGCGTAGATAGCGATAAGGGGAGATCACATCATCTTCACACTGCATCGATACCGGCCTCCCCATAAGCTCCAGTATTGCTATGCCGCATATCGTCCGTGTAACTGCCATCCGCGTGGCGTTGTCGGATCAAGCCCGCGTGTTACAGCCAAGTGGTAGCAAAACAACGGCACCGGTATGATAGCACTCACCAAGCTTAGCTAAGCCGGTAGACATCTGCAAACCGAGCGTATCGATTGCGCACCCACGTTCATCATCACTTAGTACCGGTAACTTAGCACCAATAGTACGTAAGCGGACAAGCAGATCGGCGACCGATTTACTGCTTCACTGCCGAGTTTAGACGAAGCAACCGCCAACACCGGAAACTCTAGCTCGATTGGGACAGGTGAGCCGTGCTGCGACTCGACGGACGATGACATACGCTGTCTCTTTAAGTTTGCGTGACTATTCCGAAACGCTGTTGCCAATTGAAATTCGCGTTCCAACACTATCAATTGAAATGACTTACCGCCACCAGTGCCATCGTCAATGCTGCCGGCAAATTCGGCGAACCAATCCCGATTAGGAGGACGAAAGCCATGAGCTGTGCCGTATACGTGTCTTCATCGTAGCAACCAATTCAGACCCAACATCCAACTCAACGTGTAACTTCATCTGCCGAACTGACGGCGTATCGGGATTGTTGGTGATTACAAACGTTCGTGCCTCTTGCCGTTGCACGTCGAGATCAGGATAACCGGCCCAACTGCGAAACGCCGATCATCAGGGAATTACGTAGGTGCGCGGTAGCTGCCGATTTGGTAAGCAATGAGGGCACAACCCACCGGTAAGCTGTTGAATATCCTCAAGTGTACTAACACAGATACCGGCTTAGGTAGAGCTACCCCGACCGGCAAGATAGACATAGCGCAATCCTAGTGGGATCGTTTGATATGACGACCATCACGCTAACTGCTCGTGGTGTTGTATTGGTCTAAACTGGTGGAATGACGCTACCACGAGACACCGGTATCGTCAAATACACCGATCCGTATAACCCTTCGTGACATCGCTCGCCCATGCACCGTACTGTACCTCATCGCTGATATAATGTGGGGCGTTGCCCCAAGGCCGACGACGTCGATCCGGGCAGAGAAGAACCGCTAAGGTAACACAGCGATAGACCTGTTACTGTGTTACGCATGGTAGTCAGCCACCGGTGCAGAGCCAACGTCTATGGAACAGTTCAACTCGCTCAACCCAGCCCAACGTACCGCCGTGACGGCGCCGATCGGGCCTGTGCTGGTTAAGGCCGGCGCCGGTAGTGGCAAGACGCGCGTACTCACGCTGCGGATTGCATACCTGATTACTCATTACGGCGTATCACCGTCACAAATACTGGCCGTTACCTTTACGAACAAAGCCGCCCGCGAGATGCGCGAACGGTTGCGCGGGTTGCTCGGCTCGCGCATCCGTGGCTTGACGAGTGGCACCTTTCACGCGATTTGCACCCGCATCCTGCGTGAGTCGATTGCCGGTCGTATAAAGGGTTATACCGCTTCGTTCTCGATCTACGCCAGTGATGAGCAGTTGCAGTTGGCTGCCGAGGCGTTAGCCGGCGTCACGGAAACGCCACCTCGAATGATCGAAGCCGATGAGGTGCTGCGCCTCATTTCACGTGCCAAAAGCCGTATGCTCACCCCTCGTCTGATGGCTCGGTTTGCAACCGATCCGCTCGATCGGTTTGTGGCAGCCTGTTATCGCCGCTACCAGCGCGCTCTCGAACAGGCCAATGCGCTTGATTTCGATGATCTGATTCTGACGGCCTACCGGCTGCTCAGCGAAGACCCCGATCTCTTGGCAACCTATCAGCAACGCTGGCTACACGTACTTGTTGATGAGTATCAGGATACCGATCCGAGTCAGCACACGCTGATCGAGTTGCTCACCCGTCCGACCGCACATCGCCCACGTTCACTGTTCGTGGTCGGTGATGCAATGCAGAGCATCTACGGCTTCCGCAATGCCGATCACAACATTATCAACCGCTTTACCGTCGACTTCCCCGACGCGCAAGTGATCGAGCTGACAACCAATTACCGTTCACGGCAACCCATCCTCGATGCGGCATATGCGATTATTCGCCACAGCCGCAGTGTGTCGCCGATGGAGCTACGTGCTGCGGCGGCGGTCGCAGCCGAGCGAAGTGTGTTGATTAGCGAGGCAAAGGATAGCCGCGAGGAGGCAGAGCAAGTAGCACGCTCGATTGCCGAATTGCAACGGCAAGGTCGCCGACTGCGCGAGATTGTCGTTCTTTACCGTACACGCCACATGAGCCGTCCACTCGAACAGGCCCTACGCCACGCCCGCCTGCCTTACGTCGTGCGGGGCAGCGTCAGTTTCTTTGACCGAGCAGTTGTGCGCGATGCGCTGGCTTATCTGCGCTGCATCGCCAACCCCGCCGATAACCTCAGCCTTACCCGCATTGCCAATGTACCGGCGCGTGGGTTAGGCGGGCAAGCTCTGGCGACCATTGCAGCCTTCGCTTCCACCCAATCGATTCCGCTCAGCGAGGCACTCGGTCATGCCCCAGTCATACCTGGGCTAAGCCCACGTGCAGTCGAAGGAGCACGCCGACTGTTTGCCCTCCTCCAACGGTGGCGGCGATTAGCCGCCGGTACCATGCCGCCCGATCATCTGTTGGCCGATGTGCTGGAGCAGAGCGGTTATATGGCCGCTTTAGCCGAACGGTTCGACGCTGAAGAGCTGGCCGAAGCACGCGCCCATCTGCAAGAATTGCTCCGTGCCGCCGAAGAGCATACCGAGCTGAGTGCATTTTTGCAAGAAGTCGCCCTGATGACCAACGCCGACGATGACGACGATGAACGGGATCGGGTGCAACTGCTGACCATTCACGCCGCCAAAGGCTTAGAATGGCCCTTCGTGTTCGTGGTAGGGTTAGAAGAGGGAACCCTCCCCCACGAACGCAGTCTCGGCGATCCAGCCGCTCTCGAAGAAGAGCGTCGTCTGTGTTATGTTGCGTTCACCCGCGCCGCCGAACGGCTCTATCTTTCGTGGACGGCCAGCCGCAATCGCGGTCAGCGCCTAAAACTATCTCGCTTTCTCGAAGAGGTATTGGCCTTTGGCCGCGAACAAGCACGACAAGCCAAACAGTGAGGGCTGTCTTGCATGACGGCCCTTCACCGCCTGTATCATCGCCGATTACAACAACATGATCGCCGTGATCGCTACGACAATGAGGAACAGCACAGCTACCACCACAAGCGCGAGCCGTTCTAGATTCAGCAGCGATACGGTACTGACTAGCTTCTCATTTTCACCTGACCCGATCACATACAGACGACACTCTTGGTCGTCAAGCATGCCGCTGATCTCGGTCATCATGACACCCCTGATCGTCAGCTTCGCCTGTATCGGGCGACCGTGCGCACCCGCTTTAGCAATCGCCTCCTCGATCAAACGGCTAAGCGGCCCGACACTATGCCAGCGGCTATCGTAGAGATCGATCTCACTTTCATATATCTCACGTGCCTGCTGCTTAAGCAATCGCTGTACTTGCTGCGACAAATCTTCGCTATCATCATCGTTCTCAAGCTCGACAACCCACCGCGACCACGTAAAGAACTTCTCTTCGACCAGATTGCCATTGCCATCACATGTTTCGCACCGCACCCGTTGATATCCTTTACAACGGTCACATGGTTGTTCGACCGGGTTAGGTTCTCCACGACGCGCTTTCGGTTTGATCACACCTTTCCCCTGGCACTGCGGACACACCACTTGACCGGAACCTTGACAACCGGTGCAGGTAAAAAAGCGGCGTGAGCCAGGTAAGATCATCTCACCGCCGGGTTCAGATGTGAAATCGCGGTGAACTGGCAGCGGCGTTGCCCATACATCCAATGTCCGCTCAGCCACCGGACGTTCATCATTCCGCATCGGACGAGACCGCAATTGCGGTGGCGAACGTTGCTCGTAAAGCACTTTCAGCGCGTAGAAGTAGATATTATAACTGGCGATTAGCTCAAACTCGATCAGTTGGCCGAGTGATGAGCGACGAAATGGTTTCTGGCGGCTCCAACGGTTGAGCCACTTACGCAGATAGTCACGGCGATGGAAGGTATCTGCCCGTTTGCGCGCCTCGGTCAGAAAATCGTTAAATTGCTCAGCAAGATTAGCTAACTCAGAACTGAGTGCCAATTCGAGTGGATTCTCAAACCACTCGGCACAATCCTCCCAACGCGACTCTTCCATATCGATCGTATCCTGATCGAGGAGGGGGCGTAGGGCGAGTCGTAACGCATTTGCAGCCGCGCTGGCGGTACTGAAACGCAGATTCGGTTGGGGCGAGAGCATGCGTAACAACACCCGTTCGGCTAACATAAATGCGGGTGGTTTGTTACTCAAATCAAGCTCAACAATCATACCGGTAGGTGGTAGCTCACCGCTAAGCAGGTGATAGGCTATTGCCCCAAGACTGTAAATATCGAGCGAGGCGTGAGCTTCAGCCTGAGCGAGTTTCAATTCAGGCGCTGAATATGGTGTGAGATAATCGGCTTCACTCAGCATACTCCAATCGAGTGGAGCATCAGGCACGGCAGCGAGGCTTAGGTTGGTCAGGTACGCATTCCCCTCCGGGGTTACCAGAATATTCGCCGGCTGGACATCACGATGAACAACTTGCTGCTCATGGAGATAATCGAGGACGGCAGCGATTTGGGTGATAATGCGTACCGCTAATGTCAGATCCGGTGGGCCTTCTTGTAATATCTCATTCAGTGAGCGGCCGGCGATGTACGGCATGACCATATAATCGCCGTAGTGTTCATCATGACCAGCGTCGATCACCGGTAATAAGTGGGAATGACTCAAACTTGCAGCGAGCCGAGCGGCTAATTGAAACCGGCTATTTGCGATCCAATCGTGGCGACGCAACAAGAAGACATAAACCGGGCGGTTGAGGGTCTGATGGGTAGCGCGATAGATCAGGGCAAGCTCGTCTTGCCCAATCTGTTCATGCAAGCGGTACTCACGAAGTTCAAACTCCTGCGCGGCAGTAGGCCGTGGTTCGCCGTGGGCGAAAGAGTGTAGATTACTCATAGCTGCCTCAGCGTATCGTGTAAATAGAACATTTGTTTAATTCATATTGAAATTACCTTGTCAACCGTCTGGTTATGTTTCCCTGCCCTGCACTTCCGGTGAGTGATTCATCACCATAAGTAGCTACTTATCACCTTTTTCCGCACTGCGTCATGGTATACTACAACTGTGCCGGTTGGTGGCGGGCATCCTGTAAGATCGGACACGCAATGACGATCATCCGTGTCCTCCCTGCCAGTCAGGATCTCTGCCTCCTCATTTCTACCCCGTGCGGCATTCCTCAATGCCGCTTCCTCGCGCTTGCCCCATTGCCTGCCACCCGGTTAACGGCCCCGCTCAAGGGGCCGTAACTGTTTCAACAGGTGCCGGCGGTGGTGGCGGCACCCCCTCACGTAACAGTTTGAGCGCCCAGTACAATTGCGCATCCGCACAACTGGTATCGTTGGGCCGGTCTGGCACACACGGTACCTGATAGATCGGATCGTTCGCTGCCGGTACGACATGCTCCGGTGTAATCCCAATGCCGTTAATCGCTTCACCGGACGGCGTCAGCCAACGCGCAATGGTGATACGCACACTGCTCCCGTCACGCAGGGTATAGATGTTCTGAACCGACCCCTTGCCAAAAGTCTTCTCACCGAGCAAGACCGTATTCGGACGTACATCACGCAACGCGCCGGCAACCACCTCGGCGGCACTAGCCGACCCACCGTTTACCAATACTACCATTGGAATACCGTATAGCCGCCGGTTAGGCGGTGCCGTGATGGTGCGTAACTCTTTGTTGACGCCACTGCGCTCCTCTTCATAGAGCGCCACGCCGTCGTAAAACCGACCAAGCACCTCTTGCGCGGTCGTCAGAAAACCGCCCGAATTATTACGCAGATCGAGCACAATGGCCCGCGGTTGTTGTGGGAGCAACTCGGCAATCGCCTGGTCGAGCAACTCGGTGGTTGTGGCCTTGAATTCGGTAATCTGAATATAGGCAATGCGATCGGGTAAAAGCGTGTTATTGACGGTGATGAGCGGAATCGCTGCGCGCGTGATGGCAACGGTAAAGACGCGATCTTCGGCAGGTCGGCGAATGGTTAAGCGAACGATCGTTCCGGCCGGACCACGAATAAGGCTTACTGCACGCGCACTTGCTTCTTGGTCGCTCAAGCCGGCTATCAACTCAGCCAGTGGTTGATCATCTACTGCCAGAATGATGTCACCCGCTTGAATACCGGCTTGTTCGGCAGGCGAATTCGGGATCGGACGGTCGATAATGATTTGACCATTTTCAACCCGCAGATAAGCCCCAATACCTTCAAACCGGCCCTCCATCGACTCCCGATTTTGTTGAGCTTCTTGTGGCTCTTGAAAGAAGGTATACGGATCGTTGAGCGTTGCTAGCATCCCACGGATCGCACCGTATACCATCTTCTGCCGATCGATAGCTTGCGGCTGGTAGAAGTTCCCTTCAACCAGATCCCACACGTCCCAGAAGACGGCAAACTGTTGGCGGCGGTCACCAGGGGTGAGCAATCGCATATCGACGTTAGAGACACCGGTAATCAAGACATCGATCGGAGAGACGCCCACAATCCGCCCGGTGATCCAACCACCAAGAAAAGCCACAGTGATCACGGCGACCCACCGAACGATGACCCCGACGACTGTCCACACTCGTTCCATTCCCAACCCTTTTCTAGAGATGCAGCGCGTATTGCAACCTTGCCAATGGTCATTTCGCGCGGAGTGAGAAATCTTGCCATCCGCT
>NZ_JBWGQH010000003.1:29614-105049 GCF_056331925.1 Chloroflexus sp. | reverse complement strand
GCTTTTCTAGAGATGCAGCGCGTATTGCAACCTTGCCAATGGTCATTTCGCGCGGAGTGAGAAATCTTGCCATCCGCTTTTCTAGAGATGCAGCGCGTATTGCAACATTGCCAACGCCGTTAACGGCGCCGTTTCTGCCCGTAAGATGCGTGGCCCCAACGAAACCGCCACAAACCCATGATCGATGGCCGCCCGTCTTTCACGCGGATCAATACCGCCTTCCGGGCCCGAGATGATGGCAATCCGACGGAGCGAGGTTGGCGATGTTACAATATCACGCAAATGATGTTCAGCTTGTTCATCGAGCATCAACGCCAAATCGGCACTACTACCGGCAACCACTGCCGTAGAAAACGGTTGCGGAGCGCTCACTTCGGGTAAGCGGCCCCGCCCAGCCTGTTCGGCCGCCTCGGTAGCGATCCGCTGCCAGCGCACCAGTCGATGTTTGTCAATCCGATCACCCGGTAACGAGCGAGCAAAAACAACCGGTATAATGCGACGTATCCCCAATTCTACCGCCTTTTGCAACGCCCATTCAAACCGTTCGGGCCGGATTAGCGCCAAATAGAGATCGATTGCAACTGCCAACTCGCCACCGGCGTGACAACGAGCAAGGACATACCCCCGTGCCTGTCGCCGGTCGATGGCGGTCAATTGCACAACTGCCGCCATCCCCAGTCCATCAAGCAGCAACACTCGATCCCCGGCAGTCAGGCGCAGTACACGAGTCCATTGATGCAGCAGCGACGGATCATCAATCAAGATTTCGTCACTACGCAACCATACCGGATCAACAAAGAAGCGGTGGGTATTGGGAATGGTCGTTGGATTGTCCACTGTCGTCACCATTGCACAATGGGAGCGACACCGGTATCATTATCGACCGTGGCAAGGAGTGTGGGCAGATCGGGGATATACGAGCGCAGGAGTATGCCCTGCGCGGCCTCGACCCTGTACTCGCCTAGGGTAGCCGGTAATAGAACGGCTGCACCGCGTTGTAGTGTTAGTGTTTTGCTTCCCCATTCCAGTTGCATCGTGCCGTCAATTACCGTCAAGATCTCGAGCGAGCCGGGATCGGTAGTAGCACTGAGACAACCTCGCACATGCCATCGTTCAAGCGCAAACGATGAGCAAGCCACGAGCAATTCACGCTGTTCATCAAGCGGTAGTGGTTGGAGGAAGGAAGCCGAAGCCGGCTCGAGTCGGCTAACCGCCAATGCCTGCTCAATGTGTAACTCACGAAGCTGACCGGTACGTGCATCCCGTCGGTTGTAGTCGTACAAGCGATAGGTTAGATCAGATTTCTGCTGGATTTCAAATAGCATAATTCCAGCATTAATCGCGTGAATAGTACCTGCCGGTACAAAAACGAGATCACCGGCGTGCACCGGTTGCTGAGCCAACAGATCTTCTATCGTCCCATCGGCAATTGCCGCCGCCAACGCAGTTCGTTCAACCGGTGCTCGAACACCGAGCGTAACCGTTGCTCCCGGCTCAGTCGCCAGAATGTACCACGCTTCAGTCTTACCGTGAAAGCCGGTATGCGCTTCAAAGGTATGCGCATACTCATCATCAGGATGCACTTGCACCGAAAGCCGGTCGGCAGCATCGATAAATTTCGCCAGCAGTGGCAGATCGGCGCCGTAGCGGGCAAATGAGCGGGTACCTACCACCGCCTCGCCGTAAGCTTGTACTACCTCAGCTATCGTCTTCCCAGCAAAGGGACCATTCGTCACCCGATTACTGTCGAAGACCAGCCAAATCTCACCAAGCCGTTCAGGATGCGGCGGTGGTAATGCCAGCCACGGGGCCAGCCGTTGACCACCCCAGAGTGGTTCAACAAATCGCGGTTCGGATAGGATGGGGTACAGTCGGTTCATAACGGTTTATCGGTTTGGGTCTATGTTCAAATGGCTATCGTCTCCATCATTACCGTCGGTGGACCAAGGCTACCCATTCACCTTCACAATGACGTTCGACTAGGGTCAGACCAGCTGCGGTGAAAGCGGCGATAACCTCGTGCTCCTTTATGTCAATGATACCACTACTAATGAGATAGCCCCCAGGTTTCAGCGCGGCAGCCAGATCGGGGGCAAGCGTTACCAACACTTTCGCAATCAGATTCGCCGCAATCAGATCGAACGTGGCCTGTGGTGTTTGTACCCGCAACGCCGGATCCGGTTCTGCCGGTCCAAAATCACCTGACAGCCAATGCCCCATCGCCTGCCCGACACCAAGACTACCCTCGGCTACTTGCACCACCGCGTTCACCTGATTGCGTTCAACATTCTCTTGCGCTACCCGTACTGCAATTGGATCATTATCGAGGGCCAGCACGTGCCCTGCACCCAACTTCGCAGCAGCAATTGCGAGAATGCCCGAACCGGTACCGAGGTCCAGTATGTGCTGGTCAGGTTGCACCATTCGTTCGAGTAACTGCAAGCAGAGTTTGGTCGTTGGATGCAAACCAGTTCCAAAGGCCATCCCCGGATCGAGCCAGAGCACAATATCGTCGGGCTGCGGTTGGTATTCCAACCACGACGGGATGATCACCGTGCGCTCACCGATCCGGAGCACCGAATAAAATTGTTTCCAAGCGTTCGCCCAATCCTCTTCGACCAGTGTACGAGTTTGAAGTGGTCCCAGCGGTCGGATCTGGCTCACATGCCAGAGAGCATGTTCAATGCGCTGGCGTGTCTCTTCGACCTGATCGTCGAACGGCAAATAGGTACGGAGCCAGACCGGACGGGTAGGGTCGTATTGAAACTCTGGCCCTTCATCACCGGCGATCCAGCCCTGTTCAACGACGACACCACCATTGTACCCGTAGTGGGCTAAGATCTCAGCAACCGTCTCTACCGCCTCCGGTTCGACTTCAATCGAAATCTCTAGCCACGTGCTTGGCGTTTGCATACCACTTCATCCTTGCCACTTCCAGCGCGTTCCGTGTGGACCATCTTCGAGAGTGACACCAAGATCGGCCAGCCGATTACGCACCAAATCGGCCAGGGCATACTGCTTGGCCTTCCGTAACTCACCCCGCACCTCGATCAGCAACTCGATAAACGGTGCCACTTCAGCGGTCGGTGTGCGTTGGCGCGGTTGCAGCCGCAACCCCAACACCCCAGCCAATTCACGTAGCGTCTGCTGACCAATGGCAAGCTCCTCGGCGGCAAGGCCGGCATCGCGGGCCGCATTAATCGCCCGTACCAGATCGAACAATGCAGCGAGCGCTGCCGGGCTGTTAAAGTCGTTATCCATTGCCGTAATAAACCGTTCGCGGGCAATGGTAGCTGCTTCACGCAACGCTGCTCCTGCCGGCCCTTCACGCACCGAACCGATAGCCGGCGCCAACGCCGATAAAAGTCGTTCCAGCTTGCGCTGATTATCGGCGGCAATCTCGTCATTGTAGGTCAGCGGGCTACGGTATGAACTACTCAAGACGATCAACCGAAACACGTCGGGATCGTATCGACTGAGAAAGTCGGCAATCGTCACCACATTCCCCAGCGACTTCGACATTTTTTCAACTTGCCGGGTCTGTGGATTCACCAACTGCAACATCCCGTTATGCACCCAATAGCGGGCAAAAGGCTGACCGGTCAAACTTTCGCTTTGGGCAATCTCATTTTCGTGATGAGGGAAGATGAGATCGGTGCCGCCGCCGTGAATATCAATCTGCGGTCCGAGATGCTCCATCGCCATCGCCGAGCACTCGATATGCCAACCCGGACGTCCCGGACCCCATGGACTATCCCACGCCGGTTCACCCGGCCGGGCAGCTTTCCACAAGGCGAAATCAGCAGGTGACTCTTTACGTGGATCAACCTCAAAGCGCGTTCCGCTGAGCATCTCATCGAGCGAGCGACCGGAGAGTTTGCCGTAGTCTTCGTCGCGCTTCACCCGAAAATAGACATCGCCATCAACCACATACGCATAACCACGCTCGATCAAGCCTTGCACAAACGCGATAATGCTCGGCATCGTCGTCGAGACACGCGGATAGGCTGTAGCCGGCAAGACATTCATTGCCTGCAACTGAGCCAAAAATTCGGCAGCATATTGCCCGGAGAGTGCGAGCGGATCTTGTTCCATTGCTTGCGCGCGGGCGATCACTTTATCATCGATGTCGGTAAAATTGACGATATGGCGCACCTGATAACCACGAAATTCAAGATAGCGCCGGATCATGTCAAACACAATCGCCGACATCGCATGCCCGATGTGAGCTTCGTCATAGGGTGTCACCCCACAGACGTACATACGGACAACACCAGGCTCAATGGTCTCTAACGGTTCAAGCCGACGGGTCAAAGTATTGTAGAGGTGAATCGTCATACCAACTCGCTATCATCACATTGCAGCCTATATACCCGCACCCTGATTATACTCTTCTTCCACCGATGCCGACTCATCCAGCAACGTCTGCCAGAGCTGTTCGGGCAGCTCATTGTGTTTGAAGTGGAAGTCTTTACGATGCACGTGAGAAACGGCTTCGAGTTCGATCAGACGTGCCTCAAGTTCGAGCACCTTATCGTGCAGACTGCGCAACATCTCACCTTCGGGATCGGGCAACTGCTCGACCCGCCGCGAAACGCCGGTAATCGGATCGCGGCGGGCAACGATACGAGCCGGTACACCGACGGCGGTAGAGTGGGGAGGCACGTCTTTCACAACCACCGCGCCGCCACCGATTCGAGCGCCACGCCCGATAGTAATTGCACCGAGAACGATAGCACCAACACCGATGACTACTTCATCTTCGACCGTCGGATGGCGCTTGCCGGTCTGTTTTCCGGTACCACCGAGTGTTACCCCTTGATAGAGCATCACCCAATCGCCGATTTCCGCCGTCTCACCGATAACCACACCCATCCCATGATCGATAAAAAAGCCTCGGCCAATACGAGCACCGGGATGGATTTCGATCCCGGTAAGAAAGCGACTGATCTGTGAGATCAGACGTGGGATAAATGGAACCTTCCGTCGATACAGGGCATGGGCAAAACGATGAAGGATAATCGCGTGCAAACCGGGGTAGAGCAAGACCTCAGCCAGATTACGGGCCGCAGGGTCATTGCGAAAAATGGCGCGAATATCGTCGCGCAACACACAGAGCGCATGTGAAATACGCATCGGATTGCTCCGGCGAATAATAATACATGTTACATATCACAAAAGGGCGGAGGAGGAGAACGCCGGAGGCGCGCAACGATGCGCGAACCCGGCAGAGCCAGGCGCTGGGGCGCCACCGAGTGGGGCGGCGCCCCTAGCGACAGGAGCACCCGGGGAAGGGAAGGAGCAGGGAGGCCAATCGATTAGTCTTCGCTAGAATCGGTCTTGTCACTCGCGTCACCCTTGCTCTTATCACTACCCGTTACCGAGCCACCGCTGGTACCACGGCTATCAGTTATATACCATCCTGACCCCTTAAAGACGATACCGGCGGGCTGAATCACCCGACGTACTCGACCTTCCTGACCACACAGACAGACGGTCAGTGGCTCGTCTTTGAAGCTCTGGAACTTTTCAAACTGCTTGCCACAAGCGTCACAGGCATACACATAGGTTGGCATAGCGCGCTTCCTACCTCCATGGGATGCTTTTAGTTGATGTATCACGCTGTGTATTGTACCCCAGAGCGCCATAATCCGCAATAAGAAGAGTGTTAGAACGCATTGTGCGCCACGTCTGCCTGGTTCGATGAGGCAAATGCTCGTCGCTCCTCCACAATCTGGTATCATTTGACAAAACAGCCATTTGCCTATGGAGATCGTTATGACCTTCGATCCAACGACTATTCGCCCTCTCTTTCCGGCATTAGCCCAAGAGGTTGCCGGCAGACCGGCCATCTTCTTCGATGGCCCCGGCGGCACGCAGGTGCCGCAGATGGTCATTGATGCGATGAGCCACTATCTCGCCCACGATAATGCCAATTCGCATGGTGCCTTCGCGACGAGCCGACGTACCGACGCAACGATTGCTGCCGCCCATGCCGCAATGGCCGATCTGCTCGGCTGTGAACCTGATGAGATTTTTTTCGGCCAAAATATGACTTCCCTGACGTTTGCCCTCAGTCGTGCTATCGGGCGCGAATTGCAAGCCGGCGACGAGATTATTGTGACTCGCCTTGACCACGATGCGAACGTTGCACCATGGCATGCCCTGAGCGAGCGTGGCGTCGTCATTCGCGAAGTCGATATCGATCCCATAGACTGTACGCTCGATATGGACGATATGGCAGCGAAGATCGGGCCGCGTACCAAACTGGTGGCAGTTGGGTATGCCTCGAACGCAGTTGGCACGATCAATGATGTACGACAGGTCGTGGATTGGGCACATCAGGTGGGTGCATTGGTATTTGTCGATGCGGTGCATTATGCACCGCATGGCTGCATTGATGTCAAAGCTCTCGATTGCGATTTCCTGGCGTGTAGTGTCTACAAGTTTTTCGGCCCACACGTTGGGGCAATGTACGGTAAACGTGAGCATCTGCAACGGTTAAAGCCTTACAAAGTTCGTCCGGCCGACGATACGGTACCCGGACGCTGGATGACCGGGACGCAGAACCACGAAGGGTTAGCCGGTGTGACGGCTGCCGTGGAGTATCTGGCGAGCTTAGGGCAACCCGCTCCTGATCGTCGTACAGCACTGGTAACAGCAATGGAGCGGATCGTCGCCTACGAACGTTCACTTGCCGTCCAGTTGATTGATGGTTTGCTGAAGATCCCCGGCCTGACCTTCTATGGCATTCGCGAGCCTGAGCGATTCACATGGCGCACACCAACGGTATCATTCCGACTCGCGCATCTGGCACCACGTGCAGTAGCCGGGCAATTAGCCGAGCACGGTATCTTTGTCTGGGATGGGAATTACTATGCGCTCAGCCTTAGTGAACGGCTCGGTGTCGAACCACTTGGCGGCATGGTGCGAGTCGGTTTGGTCCACTACAATACAGCCGACGAGGTTGATTTCTTCCTCACCACATTGCGCAAGCTAGCAACCCGTTAACCGCAAACAATGCGGTCATTGCCTATGCTCGCCTTGTCGGCATATCCACGTCGACAAGGCGAGAAGTTTGTTGCGACCATTGAGCACCGGTACCAGCCGAATACACGTACTGACACCGACCGCACAGTAGTAATGTCCGGTCGTACCACCGCCACCGATTCGCCGTCCTACCGCAGCACCACGCCGCCCCCAGCCCACCGGCCTGTAGCTGTGCCACACCGCCCCCAGCCCACCGGCCTGTAGCTGTGCCACGCCGCCCCCAGCCCACCGGCCTGTAGTGGCGCCACACCGCCCCCAGCCCACCGGCCTGTAGTGGCGCCACGCCGTCCCACCGGCCCACCGGCCTGTAATGGCACCGAACCCTTCCGCACCACTCAGAAAACACTTACCGAGGCACCGCGTCAGTGAGCATCCGGCATCGCCATCGATAGGGTATGGAGTCAACTGAATCTCTATCGTAGCTCATCGTTTTGTTCCACCGACATCACCTGCTCGATACCATTGATGGGCTACGTCCCCCATGAGAACACCTCGCTCCCAATCACCATGACGAAGAGGAGGTTGAGCAAGATACCAAAGACTAAACTCAAAGCGGTCAGTAAGAGTAAATAGACGGTACGCCGACGGATAAGCCGCCGAAACTCGCCTTGCAACAAGGTTTCGAGGGTTTGTTGTTGGGCAGCCAACACCATCTCAACGGGTGTTCCTTCCGCTTCGGCTTGAGCAAGTGCGGCAGTGGCGTCGATCAATTCACGACAACGGGAGCGACGGGACACTTCGGCAAGTGCAGCAAAGGGACGCATACGCTGCTCTTCACTGAGGGCTAATGCTGCAACCACGACCTCGCGCATGGGCGCTTGACGTGGTACAGCCTGCATACAGTAGCGGCGCAACAGTATACTCGGTGCTTCAAAGCTGCCCAATGCGACCCGAATGAAGCCGATCAAACCCGGGGTGAGGCGGCGTAGCTCGCGCTCCATTCGTTCGCGGGTACGGCGTGGTTGACGCGGCCAAACCAGACCTAGTCCAAGATAGGCAGCTAACGCCAATCCGAGCCAGAGCGGGCCTCCGCTCAGCGCTGCTCCGGCGCAAAGCAGGGCGAGCGCTATGCCACCAGCTTGACCGACTATGAAGCGTTGGCGTTCAGCTAGCGACACGACAAAGAGTGGATGGCGACGCAGCACAATTCCAAGCACGGCCAATAGGGTGCCCCATAAGGCGGCTAGTAGCGCCGGAGCAACCGGCGTCGTAAGCAAATGTGACATACGTAGGAACCTTTCGCTGGATCATTGCGGCTAATACTCGACATCCTCAACCCGTGACAACCAAATCCCGCCGATAATAGGGGCTGCCAGCGCCAAACTAACGATTACGGCAAATACCATCCCTATCGGAGTGCTATAGGCAACTCGTACCCGCTCCCACTGCGTCGCCCCCAAATATACAGCCATCAGCACACCGGCGCCCCCAACAGCCAACCCGCTATAGCGCATTTGCGCCAGTTCGGTCAAGGCCTCTTCGCGCCGCCGTTCAGAAGCTTGCAGGGCAGCGTAAGCAGCCGTACAACGGCGTGCTTGCAAGTCTTGCGGTTGATCAGCAGCTACAGCGAGATGGTTCAGCAGAATGGCATGACGTACTGATAAGGTTTGCCCGGCTAAGGCGGTGATCACTTGACGCAAGGTAGCAATACTCCCATCGGCCAACGGCGCACCCTGCTGTCTGATCAGCCAACTCCATTCGTCGCGCAACGGACCGGACGGCATATCGGCAAGTAAGCGGTCAAATGCGGTACGCAAGCCTAACCCACCGCTAAGCAGTGCGCTTAGCCGGCCAATGGCTGGGGTTAGTTCTCGTTCGAGTTGTCGGTTATAACGATGGGCTACCAAAGCAAACCCGACTCGAGTCGCTAAGACAGCGGCCACCGGTGCTAAGGCTAATGCCAGCCATAGCGAGCCAATGAAACCGAGTACAGCGCTGACGAGGGTTGCCACACCACCGACCATCAGCAGTGCCGTATTGGTTGACAATAAGACAGGACGCCAAATCAATACTGGATCGAGGGTCGGATCGATGCGACGCTGAGACAAACGGGTCATCATTTGGGCCAACGGTTGGCGCAAGATGAAGATCGCCGTTGTCGCGATGAGGGCAGCGAGCAGAGCCGGTGCCATCCGTAAGAGCCATGCCGTTTCAGGATGGGTCAATGTTTCGACAGGTGGCATGCTATAATCCTTTCTCCACGCTTATCCATGAGTTTGGGCCGCTTCTCGCATACGTAACGCGGCAACTACCGGGATCAAAGCAGCGTCGCCGACTTCACCGGTTGCGACGAGGGCATTGAGCGCAGTGTAGCGAGTACGCAACAACACCAACGCCGTTTCATCGCTGAGACGGGCCGGTTCAAGTTTCGCAATCAGATCCAGTGCATCACGGGGACGGCCTTGTGCCAATGCCTGTTTGGCCCGCTTAATATCATTGAGGGCTGCTTGATCGGCTTGCTGGCCGGCAGTAATAGCAGCCGCTAGCATTGGCCAGCCACCGGGCGGTGAAAAGGCAGCATAACGGTCAAGATCGGCGCTCAGTTCGGTATACACTGCTTCGGCAACATGCCAACGTCGGTCAGCTAACGCCGTACTGATCTGTTCATACGCAGTACGCCCCGCTACAGCCGGAGCCTGAGCAAGGGCCGGTTCTACAGCCAACACATGCCGTGCCGCCTGAACCAAACGCTCATCCTGGCGCTCACTCCATGCCCGACGTAAGATTGCCAACGCCCGTTCAGATGCACCGGCTTGGCGGGCTAAGGCGGCTTGCGCCAGCGCATCATCGACCACGGCACGACTACTCGCCACTGCCCGAGGACGTTCGGTGAGTTTGAGCAATGCAAAGCGCTGCAACAGCGTTTCCGGCGTCCGATCGGCCTCTTCCCATACCAGTCGATCATCATGCACCTGAGCACTACAATGCCATCGTATCCCCTCGGCAACCGGTTCTGCCCAGGCTAACCGAATTAACGTTGGTCGCAACCCACTTGCCGTCTCTTCACAGCCATCGAGCAGCGCTATCTCGTTGATGTACCGTCGACCAGCGGTACGAGCGAGATGGATGACGACCTGAAAGTTATCGCAAATATCTTCCAGTGCATTGGTTCGCCGCCCTTCGTAAAGATATGCGCCCGGCATGGCCGCACAATCGGCCAACCGACTGACGGCGCGCACTGTATTCCGCGCATGGATCGTCGTCACTACGGCATGGCCACTCACTGCCACTGCCAGTATCGCCCCAGCCTCGGCAGCACGAGTTTCACCGGGTGCAACTAGCGATGGTGTCTGCCGTAAGACTTCGCGCGCTGCGCGCCCAAAGGCTTGTGGATCAAGACTGGTCTGAACCAATTCACGAGTCCATGCAGCGTGACGGACATTGATCTCCAAGGTGTTATCTTCAATCGTTATTACGTGTGGTTCACCCGGCCACGAATTAACAATTGCCTCGAGCAATGCCGTCTTGCCGCAACCGGTTTCGCCGGCAATGAGGAACGAACAACGTGCGCGCACGAGGAGGTGCAATACTGCGTAGAGCGTCTCATCGCACGCCCCGCGCCGAAGAAAATCGGCGAGTGTCCAAGCAGTGCGTCGACCACGCCGAATACAGATCAGTGCAGTATCATCAGGTGTACAAGGCGGGATCGTCACATGCATGCGCGTACCATGGGCTAGTGGCAGGGTATCTTGCGGTCGGCTACGGTCGAGTGGTACTGCCAATCGCGATGCTAAAACAAGTGCTCTATCTAACGCTTGCCGCGGTGAACTGAAACGCTCAGGGGCAAGCGTAAAATCGGCCCCGTCCTCCTGCACCATGATTCGGTCACCGATAATTTTTACTTCTTGGATCCGCTCATCATCGAGATAAGGTTGGGCCGGTCCCCAGCCAATTGTGTCGTGAAAAAGGCG
The DNA here is from genome assembly GCF_056331925.1 of Chloroflexus sp. Taxonomy (NCBI): domain Bacteria; kingdom Bacillati; phylum Chloroflexota; class Chloroflexia; order Chloroflexales; family Chloroflexaceae; genus Chloroflexus; species Chloroflexus sp. Next base: position 94,088 of record NZ_JBWGQH010000003.1, on the reverse strand, counting down.
TAACAGACTGGCATCATCTGTAGGAAAACCGGCTAATGGCCCACCACGTTCGGTATGCGCGCCAATCGCCGAGCGTAATACGCGCAGTACTTCCGGATCTCGTTCTGCAGAAGGTGCAACCGGATTGAGTAGTTCAGCACTTAACTCGGTCAGTAGCAAGTCACGCGCTGCCTGTAATACGGTTGCTGCCGGATCGTTGGTTGCCGATTGCTGTGGGATCAAATCGGCCAATCCACCCTCTTCGAGTACCGTTAATGGTCGGTAAGCGGGATGCATGATGTCCTCCTTGGCTACGACACTGCTGGAGCCGGTATGCGCTGACCAAACATCTGCTCGCTCAAACGCCCCCACCATCCTGTCTTCGGCATAGGTAGGCGCGGTTGTAGACCAGCATGCGCGCAGAGCACTTCAACCACCCGATGGGTGGCTTGCGTAAAACGGCTGTACGGCCCGAGATCGAGCATTGAGACGTAGCGATCGTGTTCGTCAGCAAGACTGGCGAGACGCGGTTCGCGCGGCAGTACGCCAAGATTACTCAGCCGTGGATAACGCCGTGCAAACAGATCGGCGACCATACTGACGGTCACGGTGACACCACGCTCAGGTTCCATAAAGAGCAACGCACAGCGTTCGAGACGGTCAGGAGCCAATTCGGTAAAGTGGTCGAGCATATGCCCAACTCCCATCCGCTCACGAGCACCGGGCGGCGTGGGTAACACCACATTGCCACCTGCCTGCAAAACGTGAGTTGCATAAGGTCGGCGCAAGTAATCGGGCGGTGTGTCGATTAACACGACATCGTACCCTTCAAGAGCAATAATCCCCTGATACAACCCTTGCCAATCGGGCAAACGCAAATCGTTCTCGGCGCGAGCTACGGCATGCGAACCGATCAGCAGATCGATCCGCCCCCAACCCTGGTTAGTGGCACGAGTATGCTCAGGCTGAAAGATGAAAGGCTGAATACCGCTCGGATACCAATGCGCCGGCCCACGTTGCACGAGATGGAGATATGACGGAGCACTGGCCGGAACCCGAAACGCCGGGACTAAGCCGGGATTTGAAATATCACTGTCCCATACCAACACATCCAGTCCACGTCGCCGCAACCCCTCGGCCAACACGCATGTGGCAAAGGTCTTGCCAATCCCACCTTTGGCCGCACCGATGGCAATCACTGGCAAACGTTGGACACTGCTCCCACGCCGTCGCCCAAGCTGACCTCCAATCCAATCGGCCAGTGCCACCGGATTACGCTCACTCGTGGCAGCCAAACCTGCGGCTAAGGCATCAGGCAGAGCCGATCGGGCGGGACCGGCCAACCCCAGCAGCACCTTTGCCCCTACCTGCTGAGCACGGGCCGTCAGATCCCACAGATCGGCCAATGGAGTACCACGACTATCGTCAAGGTAAATTGCATCGGGCGGACGCGATCCAGTCAATAACCGTTGTACCTGATCAATACGCGATGGTGCGAGAACGGCTACATCGCGCAATTGCTCGACTTCACTCTGGAGACCCTCAATAGCGCTAAAAATAATGAGTTCCATAACATCACTCCGTTATCGGCCATAGCACGCAGTCGTTCCACGAACACGAAGCACACTTCACATCCGACCCAATCCCCACCCTGCATTGACATAACCAGCCCTCACCAACCGTTCACTCGTCCGTTCATAGCGAAAAAGCGGGTTTGTTGGAAAAGGATCACCACTCTGACCTTGTGAGCCTTGGGGCAACACCTCTTCGATGGTCATCACACCACGCTTCCCATTCGGAGCACGTCCGATCTGGACTACCAACAGGTTCACGACATCAGAGGTGATCAAGCCGCGCACGATCTGAGCTGCTGCTTGCCCAGCACCGGTTGTCTCATGGGCCAAGCCGATCAGTGCCATCCGCTCGAGGTTCCGTAACGCTCCTTGTACCGTCGCCGCATGGATGGTGCCTAAACCGGGATGACCGGTTGCAGCCGCTTGTAACATCGCCATTGCCTCGCCCCCTCGTACCTCGCCGACGATGATGTAATTCGGCTTTTGGCGAAGGGCAAAGGTCACAGCACGGCTAAAACCGCCGGTTTCAGCCGGTGCTTCAATATGTAAACTATTGACGCTATGGGGCAGCTCACCACCATCTTCAATAACGACCAAGCGCATGCGTGTACCAATCGCCTGGGTCAACGCGGCGGCTAGTGTTGTCTTCCCACTACCGGTCGGACCGGCAATCAGCACTGACGCACCACCGTTAAGGGCCGCCAATAAGAGTTCACCGGCTTCCCGACTAATGACGTTGCTCTGCACGAGATCGTCGAGTGTTGCCCACCGTTCGGGCAGTAGGCGAATTGCCAGACTCGGCCCAGATGGGGAAGCGCTTCGGTTCGTTATGGCGTAGCGCAACCTGTCAACAACGCCTTGGACAAATGCTGACAGTGGGGTATCACCGATCACACCGTGATTACGTAGCACCAACTGACGTTGCGTCCAATCGATCCAATCCGGGTGGACAATTACACCGGTATTGACCATCATGCCGCGCTGCACCACAAAAAAGGGCGAATCAGACGGACCGTTAAACAGAATGTCTGACACCGCATGCTCAGGATCACGCCAAATCTCGATAGGACCGTACCATGCCACATCGCGCCATGGTACCGAGTCATCGAATCCGAGCCGAGCGAACGCCTCATCAGGTGGTAAGTGCCAGAAATCTCGTAAGCGACCACTGCGCAGCAGTATCCGCAATTCTTCCGTGATAGCCGCACCGGTGGTCGGTGAGTGATTCACCGGTTGCGCTCCAGTGTCCCATAAGGTTTGCACGCTGTTCTCCTTTCGAGATGTGGTATGTGGCGGAAGCCGGTCGCAACCACTTCCGCCGATTTGTATGGTTATGATTACTCATCACCGGTGATCGGCTTAACCGGTGCGGTCAATTCCTCAACCGTAAGCTGGCCGATGTCGAGCCGTTCTAGAGCAGGCAAGATCGGTGCATCGCTGCTGTAACGCTCACCCCACATCGGCAAACCGGCAGCCTGCAAGGCCCAGATCGCGTGCGATTGGTAAGGTGTGAGTTCGAGATACGCCACCTGCGCTTCACTATCAACGTAGAGAACACGCGCACCGCTCAACAACCGACATGCATACGGACGAGGCTGTAGTGGTGTATCCGGCGGTAGCACTGTCGGTGTCCGCCCCTCGGCAACACTACGTGCCTGATCACAAACATCTGCGGCGCCACTCGGATCGTTGAACCCGATGTTCACCCGGTCATGGTGGGTCAGTGGGCCGATAGTTTCAGTGCTGAACGGTACCGGTACCATTCCCGGTGTTAAGGTTTCACCGTTGGGATAGACCGGCTGAGCCGGAGATTGCGCCGTCACCATTGACGGCTGAAGCAAATCATTGGCCGAAAGATTACGGGCAGCATACTGGCCGATAACCTGCGCCGGCGAAGCAATACCGGTCAATTGCACCGGACGATGACGCGGCAGTAATACCACTGTCAGATCATCAGCACTGAGTTGACGACCATATGGAACATCACGGGCGAGTATCACCACCGGTTCGCTTTGACCGGCCTCAAGAAAGGCAATCACCGTAAATACCGCTGTCACGATTAAGCCTAGACCGATCAGAATAGCCGGTAGTGGATTACTACGCCGACGGGTGAGGGCCTGATTGAGCGTGCCAAGGGCCGACATACAAACTCTCCTTTCGCTACAGTTATGGTCGTTCCAACCGGTCAACCGTATCTGCCGCACGAATACGTGGTCGGACTTCGCCTAACCCAAACAATCCACGCAATACCGGTTGCACCTCTGCGCAAAGCAATGGTGTGGTGGTACTAATCGAACCACACACGCCTCCCTGTGGCAGAACCGTCCAGCGTGTATTGGCTGCCAAAACGACCGGATCAACTCCACCGAGATGAGCTTGCTGCAAATTCACGAGCAAGAATTGGTGTGCTACTTGCACAAGAGCAGAACATTGGCCAGGCGACCGGATCGTTACGGACTGACATACCCGATTGCCACGCAGAGCCTGACCATTCCGCGCTAAAACGGCATAATCGATCTGTTGTACTGCCGAACGAGTAGCCTGTTGCAGTGCGTCTTCGAGTTTGGCAACGGTGAGCCAGAGATTGGCAAGCTCGATCACCACTAACACGAAGAGGGTGAGTATCGGCAGCATCAACGCTACCAGTGGCAAGGCCTGACCACTAACGCGGTACACCATCGACAGCTCCTACTGTTGATCGCGCTCGGCAGCACGAGTAGCACTGGCCCGCACGACAAGCTCATCCCCGAACGGTAAAAGGGTAGTTGGTATCCACAATGCTGCTCGATACCGTACTTCAACGGTGATCGGGTCATAACGCCGACATGGACGACGAGGGCACGCTATGACTACTTCGCTGTTTGACGGCGTTACCCACACACTTCCGGCAAGTGCTTGCCGAGCGGCAGTCTCGGTTGCGGTACGGTCACCACCGGTCAATGCAGCTTGATGTGCTGCCGCTCGCGCCGCTTGATTAACGGCATAGTGTGTAAGGAGAAGCTGACCGACACTAAAGAGACCAACCACGAGTGTGAGCAAAATCGGTAACGCAAGCGCCATCTCAATAAGCGTTTGACCTTGTTTTCGCATGAAGAAACTCCTTTCCAAGCATCAACCGAATAACGCATGGACGATGGCGGTGAACGGCTCTGATGGCTTGGCATAAATCCCACCAGTTGACGTTAATTACCGGGTGCCACGAGCGAACGAGGCGCAAGGAGCGTAATATTGACCTGCTCGGTGATCAGTTGGCGAGCCGGATCGGGTAATGGCACGACCGGTACCGGCGGCAGTGGTATCCCACCAATACTGCCCGGCGCCTGATTCACAATCTGTACCTCGAGTTCGAGCTGGATCGTGAGCCGCACCTGATCGAGCACGTCAGTTGTGTAGAGGTAGACGTCAGAGCGCATTGCCGGCGTCGGCGGTCGTCCCCAATAAAGATGGACCTGATCGTTGAGATCATGTTCACGCAAGACGATAGCACGCAATTGGTCACGGCTCCGTCCGCCGAGATAGCCATAGATGCATCCAGTAAGGAGTTGGGGCTTTAGTGTCGGACGTATCCCTTCGCGACATCCGGCAACCCCACGGCTATCAGCCGCACGAGGGTCGAACCGTTGCTTTCCTACTTCGATTGTTGCCAAACTCCAACCCACTACCCGCACCTGATAGGCATACGGCCACGGCAATGGCTCATCGGCAAAGGTCACGGTTGCTAATTGGGGAGTCAGATCGAGCACCTCGCCGGCAGGCCACGTAATGGCAGCGCCTTCCGAAAGGTAGACACCGTTCGTTTGGTTCGCATCGTGCATCGCCGGATCGAGAGTCGAGCGGATCGCTACCTGTAATTCGCCGGTAGCGCGACCGATCGTTGACGGTGGCGGTACCACAGAGACGGTTAGCGTCGCCACGTTATCGACCGGATCATCTGCCGGAGTTACCGTCGAAATCCGCGCTGTCGCCGGCAATACCGTACCGGCAGGAACGTTTGTCTGGACGACTACCTCAATTCGTCCGGCGGTTTGCGCGTTCAGCGTACCGAGATTCCAACGAAGCCGCTGACCGTTGCGCGTCGAGGGGGAAAGGCTTGCACCGACGAATTGGACATCAGCCGGCAATTCTAGTTCGAGAACCGTATCGGCAGCAGCACGGGTCTGGGTTGGCCGGCGATGGTAGCGATTACCATAATCGATAGTGTAGGCAAAAACACTACCTTGTCCGACAATACTTGCCGGGCCATGCAATAGGACAAACGGGTTGGGCCGAACGATGGCAACGGTAGCATTGGCGGTATTATCACCTTGCGCGGTGCTCAATTCAGGTGTAGCAGTAACAATCACCGCTTGTGCTGTCAAGTGATCAAGAGCAATCGTCACCGGTAAGATAAAACCGATCCGCAGCTCACCACTCGTCGCCGGCGCAACATCGCCAAGCGCACACACAAGTTGTTGGACATTACGCTGACAAACCGACGGTATAGTAGTGAGAGTGATTGCTGTCGGTAGATCAACGGTTAGTACCGTTGCCCGTGCCATACCGCTACCGTTGTTTCGGTAGCTCACGAGCAAACTGTTTGCCTCACCGGCAGCAGCCGGTATTGGCGTGAAGGCCACACTCACGGCCAGATCAGGCCGAACATGCACCGTTCTCGTGGTAGCGACGTTATCAAGCGGTACATCACCCGCAGTCGTGGTTGTGACCGTCACTCGATTATCAAGCCGATCGGCGGCGTTCGGTCGGGGTCGTGTGAGAATACTAACGGTCACTTCCTGATTGGGACTAAGGCCGGCAAGGGTACAGCGTACCGTTCGCTGAATACCTTCGTAGCGACATGATCCGGCCGGTGCCTGCAAGAAGCTGACAAAATCAACTTGCGGTGGTAACGGATCGGTAACAACCACATTGTTTGCGACCGCACTACCACGATTAACCACACGTAGGGTGTAGAGCAACTCATCACCACTCAGTACCACCGCCGGCGCACTTTTGCTCACACCCACTTCCGCCCGCGTCAACTGAGTTATCCGCTGCGCGCGGTTGTTGGTAGGGTTATCGTCGGCAGGTGTAGCACTAATCGTCGCAATCGCCGTTACCGTTTGAACAAGATTATTACCAATATTGGTCGGTGCGCGCACACGAATGTTTATCGTACCGGTGGAACCTTGGCTTAGACGTGGCAACTGCCAGATGAGCCGTGGACCATCTTGACGGGTCGGCGGTTGATCGGCGTTGAGTAACGTTGTCCCAACAGGCATCTCGAGCTGAATAACGACATTATTGGCGACACGATCACCGGTATGGCGATAGGTCATCGTGTACTGAAGTTCATCACCAACTACCGCTATGGTGGGAGCACGCAAATCGATGCTCAGATCCATTTGTGTTTGCAATCGGACCAAGCCAACATCGATCTCAGTACGCACCTCCCCATGTCCCAGCAAGATCACTGAACTAAAGTTCGTTCGTGCATCAATATCACTATCCCGCTGCGGATCACCACCGATGGCTAGAGGCGCAAAAGCGTGACCATCAGGCAAGGTCACAAACACCCGGTAGCTTCCTGGTTCGAGACCAGCAAACGAGTAGTATCCTTGAACATCGCTAAATGTCGTTCGCGGATAGGAAGTGACTTGTGGAGCCGAGCCGGGTAATCGTTCGAGCCGCAATGACACACCGGCAACACCGGCTTCATTATTGTCTTGCAGACCGTTCTGATTCTGATCTAGCCACACTCGATCACCGATCACGGCAGGTTGGAACCGGCGTGTTAAACCAATATCAACGTTACGAATCAGTTCTTCCCGCAGCGGTAATGGCAAAGCAGTACCGGTTACCCCATTACCGGTATGCCGTCCGGCAAACTCAACCACTCCAAAGGTCGGATGTGCATCACTATCGCGTGTATCATCTCCACCGACATTCACCGGTGCATAGACCATACCGGCCAACGAGCGACCGGGAGCAAATTCGGCAGGCGCGACTCGTACATGCAATGCACGGTTAGGCGGCACAGCAATGGTATAGCTTCCACTGTTATCGGTTACTACTTCACCCAATGGAGTTGATTGATCGGGTGCCATCACCTGCAGTGTTACACTGTTGAGTGGCGGCTCAGTAGCTTCTCGAATGCCATTACCGTTGACATCATGCCAAAGTTGACCGCTGATAAAGGCGTATGTGCAGAGTAGTTCAAGATCACCTAATGCCGTTGATTTGTTACTACCGGGCGGAATAAGGGTAATTGCACGGAAGGGATGTGGTTGATCCCTTCGATAGGCCATCAGCCCTGACGAATTACTCCCTAGTAGCGAAGTAACCACAATCTGTTCGTAGCCACTGGGGGAGGGGATGGCCAATATGCTACCCATATGATTTTCGACATGGGCTGGACGATCACCAGGATAGCTGTGGAGATGGTCATTCAGCCAGTCGGCACGATGAGCAATATACAACTGCTGTGGATCATTAATATTTACTTGATCTTTCCGCAGACTATTCAATTGTTCAAGTTGCCAATACCCGTTGACAAACCGATAATTAAGTGTGTCACCTTGTGCAATCGCCGTATAGTGACCTGTCGGTGGTGGCCCGAAGAAGGTAAGATCACCAACCCGATCACGCAATCCCAGTCGTAATTCCTGCCCATTAGGGCTAAATTCAATATCGGTCAGAAAAGGCTGCGCATGAAAAATAGCGCGTGAAGGATTATAGATTTGAAGTTTCTCAAGTTGTTCATTCCATGCATTCCATCCAGTAATGTTTTCTTTCGCTTTCCTTATCTGAATCGCCCAGAGATACGTTGAATTGTGGAATCGCTCGTTAAAAATAGAAGTTATAAGTGGTTGTGCGATCACACGTTGCCAATTGTCTGTATGAACGATCCATTCTAAGACATACGCATTTGGTTCTCCGTTTGGTGAAGCCGTATCGGTGATACCGATAAATAAGCGCGGATTACCGGTAGCCGAATCAGGTGTAGGAGCAAATTCTAGGGCAAAGGGACGTAAATTGTTTAACGTTTGCCGATTTGATGTGATCATTGAATACTTGATCGATAATGGTTCAAGGCGTTGTGGAGTAGGTTGAGTAACATCGTAGCGCTCAATCTGACGAGTAGCGAGATTCATAATGTACAATGTAGTCCCATCAGGACTAATTTCCATATCGCCGAGACCGGTTTTTCCAACATCCTCTAGAATTGCCATATCATTCTGATCGCCGCTCGGACGATCACGACCTGTATTTGGTACGGTAAACGACTCATACCACTGCCCATCATCAAACCGATACTCATATACTCCCCCAACACCCAAAGGACCAAAACTGGTAAAGCGTCGGGTAAACGCGGCAGCAAATAACCGCCGAACGCCACTGATGGAGCCATCGTCATAAGCTAAGCCGTATACCGAACCAATACCACTATGGCGCGCTATTCGCTGACCATAACCACCCTGTCTCGTCCCAATCGACGCGAGCGGTTGTTTAGCACCACTGAGCGTCACGCGCACAAGGGCCGGATCGCTAGCCGGCACCGGTGCAAAGATCGTGTCGGCGAAACAGGTGGTAGCAATGGCTACATCTCCGTTCAAACACGCAACGGCACTCGCAAAACCACGACCATCGGTTTGGGCTTCAACAGATACCGGTAATGTCAGCAACGGTATGATCGCGAAGATAATAACAAGTATCCAACTGATACATCGGTATACAGATCGGTGGCAGCGAGTAAGAGCAGTCATAGCAGCTCCTTATGGTAGTTCGATGCATGCACTCACCCAAGGCGACACCAATCGGTGTCACCGGTGAGTACATTCAGTTTGCACAAACGAGCGGAATTAACGACCGACAAGAGGTACGTACACGGTGTGTACCGTCGGCGGGGTAGTAAACATCATCGGTTCGCTGGTTTGACCATTACCGGCCCGATCGAAGAGCTTAAAACTGATACCAGCAGCTTGAGTGGGGATAGTTTCAACGCCGATAGTGATTTGGAACGGCGTTGCAGCGGTGGCAAGACGCACTGTTTCCGGTAATAGCACTTCACTTTCGCGCAGGATATGGAACACCGGATCGCCGATTGACACTCCTGTGTGATCGATAAATTGCCATTCAATCGCCCACGGGAGTTGAGCATAGGTATCGGTAAATTGCCCGGTAATGGTCAACTGATGACCTTGATCGGCTGGCGCAATCGTTGCTGCAATTGCGGATATTATGGGTGGTGTAGTGTCGCGAATGATCTCAATTTGACGGAACTCAAGATTATTTGCTCTGTCAACAAATTCAAAATAGATCGTTATTGGTCCTTCGTTGAAAGGTAGCCTGTACGTATAGTATTCATCAGTAAGGGGAATATTATAACCCACCACCATATCACTGGTTATACCCGCCGACATAATACCGGTACATTCTTGATCGTCGAGTACCTTGATCTTAATGGTATCTCCATTGGTATAACCAACCATCGCACGCGATGACCATAAGAGATCAACCTCTACGTCAACCGACCGATCGATCGCGAACGGCGAACTCAACACAAACGTACTCCCATCCTGCTTGCGTAACTCAGCATAGAATGTGTGGTGCTGACATAAGGGGTTGCCGGTATCTGGTGGTGGTGATACATATTGATGTGCAAAACCGTTCCCAACCGGTAACTCTTCCCACGCATCGTCATCAGTTGGTCGTTCATTCCAACGCCAACGTAATTCTTGTGTCGTTGGCGGAAGATTGGCAAAGTCAACCAACACTTCACCAAACCGGTCTATGTAATTGCTAAGATACATCAATGGTCCCAGAGTAGAGGATTGAGCAACGACCCGATGTGGAATTAAGCTAACAGACCCGAGCAAGCCAACCAGTACAATGAATACAATCTGCCGACGAAGCCTCATTGTTCAACTCCTCTCAAATGTTAGCGGGTGAGCACATAATTAACCACATCACGTCCTAATGCCATTCCTTGCGATCCATCTATCACCCAATGCACACCACCAACAATCCGCGAGCGCGTCGCATCGTCGGCAAATTGGGCAAACACCTCACGATGTTGCGGAAAGGCAGCGATCAGGATAGACGCGGCTGCCGAACTTACAGAAGCATGACCTGACGGATACGAGGGATGCGGTGGTGTCGGTAGCTCTGGTTGCCACGAAGGATCGAGCGTTGCCATCCATTGCTCTGGACGAATAAAACCGTAGCGATACTTGTTGTTCCAACACGCTACCGTCGTGTCATGCATTGCTACCCCCAGATGAGCGAATAACGACGTTATCTGCATCTGATCGAGATTACTCAGAAGAGCTGTTGTAATTGCCGTCTTAAACCAGATCCCAGCAGGGGTGACCGTGCCAATGTCTGCATGCCAATGCCAGGCCAATTCCCGATGCTTATCGGTAATCGCCTGTTGGGCGCTGTAAAAAACCTTACGCTCCTCCTCCATCTGATCGCTATCCCACGCTGGTGGCGGCGGAAGGATGATGGTATCGCCGGCAGGCAAAGCTACCGTTTTCACCGCACCCCAATGCGGATCAAGTGGCAATTTATCCGTCTGCCAGCCACCCGTCATCGGTAATAACACCTCGACAAAAGCGTCACTACCATCCTGCTTGGCCCACGCTACGATCTCATCACCCACAACACGCCCGATTTGAAAACTGTATTCGAGTCGCTCTGGCGAAGCCGGATCGCGTAACCATAAACTCTGCCAACGTGCCTCTTGCACGTACTGGTCGATCAGATCGCTGTGCTGCGGATGAAGGTAGCGCAAGACAGACCAAGCAGCACCGGCGAGCAGCGCCGGTTGATCGACCGGTTCGACGGTACCGGCCTCTTGCCCGATGATCATGGCATCGTTCAAAGCAACCGATACCAACATTAATTCGCGAGCAGCCCGATTGGGCGTCACACCATCCTGGGCAATCAACGCTAGTAGTTTCTTTAGCCATTCGGCCGAAGATGTCACGGCTAGTCCTCGAAATGGCTCCGTCGGCGGTTCAGGGCTAACGCTGTTAGCCCGTGCGGTCAACAGTACTGCCGACGGATCGGTGACGAGCCAGAGACGTGGGATCAGTGGACTCGTTAATTTCCCCTGTGGTGGCCTATCGTGCATCGGTGTTGCACCGGGTAAAGGCAGCGCCGGCGCATTCGTCAGTGGTGCCGAACAAGCGGTGAGCATAACGAGGAGAAGGAGCAAGTTCACAAGACGCATGGAACACCTCGGCGGTTCAAAACGTGTGCTCATATATAAACCGCACGAGATGACAAAAAGATGCGCGGAAAATTGCGTAAATTGTAAAGACACTGTGGAGCCGGTTGGCGCCGGCTATGTACATGGCCTAGGAGCTGACATGGGTGAGATGAGGTAAGGTGGGGAATAGTATCTGTCCCGTCAATGAGGGGAACTAGAAGGAGATGTAGCTAGCTGTATACTACCTACACCTCCACCACAAAACCCTACATGGCAACGAGTGTCGCAGGATACTGCGCAATGCCCGTTGCTACCGAGTTATGACGAGGCACTCTCCACCAATGGCAACTGGCGTGCTTCACCGGCCAGCAAGGTCTGTGCCGCAGCGGCAATGAATCCACGGAAGAGAGGATGCGGCTGACCCGGACGCGACTGAAACTCGGGATGGAATTGGCTTGCGACGTACCACGGATGATCGCGCAATTCGATGATCTCAACCAACTGCCGATCCGGCGAGAGGCCACTAATCACAAGACCAGCCGATTCTAAGATGGCGCGATAGCGGTTGTTAAACTCGAAGCGGTGACGATGGCGCTCCTCAACCCGATCACATCCATAGGCGGCATAGGCCCGAGTGCCCGGCACCAAATCGCACGGATATAGCCCTAACCGCATTGTGCCACCCTTCTCGGTAATATCACGCTGATCCGGCATCAGATCGATGACCGGATGCGTAGTTTGTGGATCGAACTCGGTGCTATTCACATCGTGCGTACCCAAGACGTGTCGGGCAAAGGCGATGGTTGCACACTGCATCCCCAAACACAAACCGAGATACGGAATGCCATGCACACGCGCATAATCGGCGGCAGCAATCTTACCCTCGATCCCACGTTCACCGAATCCACCCGGCACGAGGATGCCGTATACACCCGATAGCAGGCGAGCCGGTCCCTCACGCTCGACATCTTCAGCAGCAATCCAGCGAATATCAACATCGATTAATTGTTCGATGCCGGCGTGATGTAACGCTTCTACAACGCTGATATAGGCATCATGTAATTCAACATATTTACCGACGAGGGCAATAGGCAAACGACGCTTCTCTTGGCGAATCCGCGCCACCAACGATCGCCAGTCTTCGAGATCGGGTGGTGTGGCCGGCAAGCCCAACCGCTCAACCAGATAATCACCTAGCCCCATATCTTCAAGGACCAGCGGTACTTCATAAATCGAATCGACAGTTGGTACCGGTATCACCGCCCGCACATCAACATCGGCAAAAAATGCTATCTTCTCACGAATATCATCATCAATCGGACGATCTGCCCGACACAGGATCACATCGGCACTAATACCGACGTTGCGCAGTGCCATGACCGAGTGCTGGGTCGGTTTCGTTTTTAGCTCACCAGTGCTGATATGAGGCAATAACGTTACGTGAATGTAAAGAATATTGTCACGCCCGACATCTTTACGCATTTGGCGGATCGCTTCAAGAAAGGGTAAACTCTCAATATCACCAACTGTCCCACCGATCTCAACAATCACCACATCGGCTTGGCTGCTGCGAGCCAATGCACCGATCCGCGCTTTGATTTCGTTGGTGATGTGAGGAATGACCTGAATCGTCCCGCCTAAATAATCACCGCGTCGCTCTTTAGCAATCACCGCCGAATAAATCTGGCCGGTAGTAACATTACTGAGACGACTGAGATTAACATCGATAAACCGTTCATAGTGACCGAGATCGAGGTCGGTCTCGGCGCCATCGGCAGTGACGAACACTTCACCGTGTTGATACGGCGACATCGTACCGGGATCGACATTCAAGTACGGGTCGAGTTTCATCACCGATACTGAAAAGCCACGGCTTTTGAGTAAACGGCCAATCGAAGCTACCCCAATGCCTTTACCAACTGAAGAAACAACGCCGCCGGTTACAAAAATGTACTTCGTCATAGCAGAAGTTCTCCCCACCCTAAAGAATTTGTGGGTCGGTCAACCTTCGGGTTGAACCGACCCACACTGGTAGCGGTTTATCTTGTCCTAAAAACGATTGCATGCTTCACAATCGCAGACGATGAATATGTAAGAATTACCTCACCTACATGCAGTGGCTGCCAGTTGCCACCTGTTTTTGCACTTCAACCATTAAGTATACCACATGGAATAGAGAGCGCACTAACCGTTCATCGGACGTAATATTACAATCCGTGTCTGCTCGTCGTCGGCGGGTAATGCGTTGGCATTGATAACCAGCTTCTCCTCTGGCGTATACTCTTTCAGCCCCATTTCACTGACAAACTTCTCGAGCGGAGCCAGCGGTGGGTCGAAATCAACTTGTCCCATTGCATAATGCATCGGTATCACAAAACGCGGCTCGATCTGGCTAATCACATTACTTGCCGCAGCCGGCCCAATGGTCTCCCCACCACCAACCGGTACAAATAATACATCAACGTTTGAGCCGATCTCCTCAAGTTGACCGGTTGTCAATTCGTGACCGAGATCGCCAAGGTGGCAGAAGACGAGATCATCAAGATGAATAATATAGACCGTGTTAAAGCCACGCTCAGTGCCTTTGACGTTATCGTGAGAGGTTCGCACACCGGTAATCAATACACCGCCAATCTCATACTCACCGGGACCATCGACGACGAACACCCGATCACGCAGCGGACGTACCGCCGCAGCATTATTGTGATCGGGATGGTGGTGACTTATAGTCACAATTGTCGCTGTTGGACGACCAAGGTCAAAACCAATCGAGCGATGGTAGGGATCACAAACGATAGTACCATCGCGACCACGCAAACGAAAGCATGCATGACCTAGATATTGTACTTCTGCCATTGTCGCGTTCCTTATGATGACGAACTTGTGCCCGTGAGGCAAACTCTCTGTGGTATTCCCGATTTATGCTATGCATCGTACTGGTCGCCACCTACGCTATCCTGTCCACCGGCCCGCCCGCTTGGCGTGCCGGGCATCGAACACCCAACTGCACACGTTCATTTCCCCACGCTGTGCCGGGCACCACCCACCTACGCCATCTTGCCCACCGGCCCGCCCGTATGCTCATGCACATCACATCATCGCGTTCTACTGCCTAAGCCTTTATGAACAACGGAGCGCAGACCAAACGTTCGTCTACGTCTTCATCTAAAGATTGCAGTACAACAACAGCGAATGGGGTTTAACGACCTCAGCGCGAGTCTGCGCTCACCACAAGGACGACTGTAATCAGGCCAGCACGATTCTTTGCCCCAAACTCACTCCGGAACCTCATCTGACGGGTGCAATTCACGCCAAAGCAATTCGAGAATAGGGCGAACAATCTCGCCGGTAAAGCCTCGTCGCAGCAAGTAGCCACCGAGTCGGCGTTGAAAGACGGCCCAATCGGTGAGAGCTGCATAGCGTGCTAAGACAGAGCGGGCAACGGAGATAGCCCGTTCACGCTCACCAACTCCATCATCTTCCGCGGCCAACGCTGTCTCGATAACTTCCGGGTCAATTCCCTTCTGACGCAACTCAGCACGTAACACACGCTCACCGCGTGGCCGCAAAGCGCGACGGTTAGCGATCCAACGTGCAGCAAAGTCAATATCATTAAGTAGACCCAACTCTTGCAAGCGCGCAATAGTCTGAGCACATACCTCTTCGCCAAAACCCTTGCGTTGCAAATAGCGGTAAAGCTCAACAGTAGAACGCGGACGTCGTTCAAGTTGCTGTAAAGCCTTCTGCAACGCTTGATCGGCCTGTTCGCTGGTAACTAGTCGCTGCCAACCCTCCTCATCAACGACAACCCCAACTGCCAAACGCTCACGTACAAGGGTATTGAGGCTGATGCCAAGGGCAAACTCGCCGTCAATAAAAATAGTAACACGCTGTGGATCGTTCGTTTGTTGACGAATAGCAGTAATGGTACCGGTGGGCATAGCGCTGTCTGTAATGACGGGCACGTCACAATGAGGCAGAATCGGAGCACCGTTATGAGAACGGTACTCCACATTCCTATGGTATTACCTACTCCTCAAAGACACCATCGTCATCGCCAATATCGGCACTCGGTGCGATCGCGGACGGATTAGTTAACGCTTGCGCTTTAATCAGGCGCTCGATTTCATCAGTCAGCGCCGGATTATTCTTGAGAAACTCGCGCACATTTTCGCGCCCTTGGCCAAGCCGATCCTCGCCGAGGTAGAACCATGCGCCGCTCTTGCGGATGATCCCCAACTCGGTACCGATATCGATGATGTTACCCTCGCGCGAGATACCTTCGTTTGCCAGAATATCGAATTCAGCCTGCCGGAAGGGAGGGGCGACTTTGTTTTTGATCACCTTGACGCGAACTCGTGAGCCGATCGCCTCCTGGCCTTGTTTGAGCGTTTCAATCCGCCGAATATCAAGCCGTACCGATGCGTAAAACTTCAGTGCCTGACCACCGGTAGTAGTTTCCGGTGAACCGAACATGACACCGATCTTCATCCGCAACTGGTTGATAAAAATGACGACAGTACGACTCTTACTGATGGCACCGGAGAGCTTACGCAAGGCTTGACTCATCAGACGCGCCTGCATACCGGGCATCGAGTCGCCCATGTCGCCCTCGATTTCGGCCCGTGGCACGAGGGCGGCAACCGAGTCGATCACGATCACGTCGACCGCATTCGAGCGAACCAGCATTTCACAGATTTCGAGTGCCTGTTCACCGGTGTCGGGTTGTGATACCAACAGATCACTGATGTTAACACCACAACGGGCAGCGTACACTGGATCAAAGGCATGCTCGGCGTCGATGAAAGCACCTACTCCGCCCATCTTTTGTGCTTCGGCGATGATGTGTTGGGCAAGAGTGGTTTTGCCGCTGCTCTCGGGGCCAAAGATCTCGATCACACGCCCACGCGGTAACCCACCAATGCCAAGCGCAATGTCCAGTGCAATCGAACCGGTGGGAATAGCTTCGATAGCCAGCCGACTCCCAACCTCCCCCATCTTCATGATGGAGCCTTTACCGAATTTGCGATCGATCTGCGCCATCGCTGCCGCGAGTGCCTTTTCTTTTTCCGGGGTAATTGCCATCGCGGGCGCTCCTCCATTGTTCGTACTCACACGTGTTCTCCTCTTGCTACTCTAATCGATGGGGATGGTGCTGTCAACGCCGTTGCCTACCCCGTACATATGTGCTATAATAGCACAAGTGTACGACTATTGCAAGAGGGGCGTAGTTTTCTCCCTATTAGTATACCGCTAGACGCACCATTTTGATGCGCGCAGAGCAGAAATCTCATGTTTCAACTGTACATTCCTTTCGATGATGTACACCGGTGTGCCGCACGTCAATATGTTCTCGATCCCCCTACCTAAGGTTTCAGTGCTCATTCATCCCTTAGCTTTTCATCACACGAATAAACTGGCAAAATCATGGTATAGTGCAACTAGTCCAATTCCGATACCACACGAGGTTTGCTATGGCACGACGTATTCCACCGGGACCCGGCCAAGAATCGGTGTGGGATTACCCGCGACCACCCCGTCTGGAACCGACTACACGCCGAATCCGGGTTGTTTTTGCCGGTATCACCCTTGTTGATAGTCGGCGAGCACTACGAGTGCTTGAGACGAGCCATCCACCTGTTTACTACGTGCCGCCAGCAGATGTGCAAATGACGTTTCTGCGGCCTAATCCCGCTCGTTCTTTTTGCGAATTTAAGGGTGTAGCTATGTATTACGATGTCGTGGTCGGCGAACGGATTGCGCGTGAAGCTGCATGGTCGTATCCCGATCCAACACCGGCGTTTACCCCCCTCCGCGGGTACCTCGCGTTCTACGCCGGCCCGATGGATGCCTGCTACGTCGACGATGAGTTGGTCACTCCACAACCGGGCGGGTTTTACGGCGGTTGGATCACCTCTGACATTGTCGGGCCATTTAAAGGCGGGCCGGGTACATGGGGGTGGTAAGATAGAACGACCGGCAGGCTCCGCACTATGAGATGTGTTTAGACGAAGCGACCTCACTTTACACAGAAAGGAACCTCAATGCATGGATCAGATGAACGATTACAGATATTGCAAATGGCCCGATCTGAGGTATTGGCCGGACGCATGAGCCGGCGCGCTTTTTTACGGCTTGGGCTGGCACTTGGTCTCTCGGCAGGAGCAACCGCAATAGTAGCATGTAGCAACTCCTCATCCACACCCACACCTGTTCAATCTTCACCGACTCCTACCGGAGCTGGTGGTCGTTTGCGTGTCGCTACCGAGATTCCCGTACAACTCGACCCGGCATTCGCCTCTTCCGATGCCGAAATCCTGGTTTTGAATCATGTGTATGATTACCTGGTCGATATCGATGCCAACAATACCATTACACCTCGCCTTGCCCGTGAGTGGACGGTTAGCGATGATGGTTTGCGCTATCGCTTCACCCTTCACGACGGGGTAACATTCCACGACGGCAGTCGCCTGACCGCCGCCGATGTGGTATGGACGTTTAATCGCCTGCGCGACCCCGCTCTCCAATTGCCAACTGCCGATCTCTATGCCAATATTGCCGATATCGCCGAGGAAAACGAAACTACGGTTGTTTTTACCTTATCAGAACCTAACCCCTTCTTCCTCTACGATCTATCCGATAATCACGCCCTCATTCTGCGTGCCGGAACGACAAATGCAGCAACGTCGTTTAATGGGACCGGCCCCTTCAAGGTCGTCGAATATCGCACCGAGAATCGGATCGATCTGGTTGCAGCCATACCCTATTTTCAGGCCGGTAAGCCTCTCGTCTCTGCGCTAGAGATTATCTTCTTTGCCGATCAAGCAGCGGCCGTTGATGCATTGCGTGGCGGGCAGGTCGATCTGGTGCTGCGGATGTCAACGCCGTTATTCCAAACGCTGCAACAAACCGCCGGCATTGTGACCGTACAAACGCCAACCAACGGTTTTGATCTGGTGCGATTACGATCTGACCGTGAACCGGGTAATAAACTAGAGGTGATCCGTGCGCTCAAACTGGCTACCGACCGGCAAGCTATCTTCCAACAGGTGAAGGCCGGGTTGGGTGCTGTTGGACGCGATAGCCCGATCGGACCGCTCTTTAGCGCGTACTATTCGGAAGAGACACCGTTGCCACCGCGCGATCCGGCGGCAGCCCGCGCGTTACTCGAAACGGCCGGTTATCGTGATGGCTTGCAGCTCGATCTCCACGTACCCGATTCAGGTGACCGACCTGATCTGGCAGTGGTGCTGAAGGAGCAGTGGGCTGAAGCCGGGATTGATGTTAACGTGATCGTCGAACCCGAAAGTGTGTACTATGGCGATGATCGGTGGCTCGAAGTCGATCTCGGGATTACCGGCTGGGGTTCACGTCCGGTACCACAATTCTATCTCGATGTGATGCTGGTCAGCGGAGCAATTTGGAACGAGAGCCACTTTAGCGATGCCGAATTCGATGCACTCGCAGCTCTTGCCCGCACCACGCTCAACGAGGACGAACGTGTACGAGCGTATCGGGAGATCCAGCGGATTCTGATCGAACGCGGGCCGATTATTATTCCCTATTTCTTTGCTCAGCTTAGTGCGCACCGCGAGGGTCTGCGCGGATATGTCGCGAAAGCTTTTCCCGGTCGCACCGATTTGGCAAGTATTGCTGTTTAGACACGAACCCATCGTCACACAGCATGCCTGTGCGACGATGATAGTCCATTTTCCAGGCAGTTGTGACAAGAGCTATGAACGTTCGACAGGTTGGCCGTGCCTTCTTTGCCGATCCGGCAACTGCGGCCGGTACCATCATTGTGATAACTTTTCTCGTGCTGGCGCTCTTTGGCCCGATCATTGCACCGTACAGTCCAACCAAACAACATAGTAACGCTATCCGCCAACCACCATCACTTAACCATCTCTTCGGCACCGACCGCCTCGGTCGCGATCTGTTCAGTCGCGTGGTGTATGGAGCACGCGATATTTTGGCGTTGGCCGGTGGTGGTACAGCGCTTGCCGTGGTATTGGGTACACTCATTGGAGTCAGCACCACCTACCTCGGCGGTTGGATCGAAGAGTTAGTATTCCGCTTATTCGACGGGATCCTTGCTCTGCCTGCCCTATTACTGGCACTGCTCCTGCTCGGCGCTGTGGGACCATCACGTACCGGTGTCCTGCTCGTCATCGTTGTTGTCTACACTCCCATTGTCGCCCGAGTGGTGCGTAGTGTCGTCCTGTCGCTCAAACCGCGTGGTTTTATCGAAGCGGCCCGTATGCGCAACGAGCGGCTGAGTTATATTCTGTGGCGCGAATTGTTGCCCCTGGTTGCCCCAACTCTCGCCGTCGAGGCAGCACTACGCTTTTCATACGCAATTTTTTTGGTGGCGTCGCTCGGTTTTCTTGGAATCGGGGTACAGCCACCACACCCTGATTGGGGTCTGATGGTTCTTGAAGCTCGTAACGAAGCTGTTCTCGCCCCTTGGTCGCTGTACGTGCCGGCAACAGCTATTGCCCTTTTGGTGATCGGAGTGAACCTGATGGCTGAAGGGGTGCGGCGAGCACTGAATACCTGATGGTTTGTGATCTACCACGATACATCCATGACAATATCTACCCTCGAAGTTCAGCAGCTTTCAGTGGTCTACCACACCAATGGACGCATGCTACCGGTCGTGCGCGACGTGAATTTCACCGCTGCCGCCGGTGAAGTCATCGGCATCGTCGGCGAGAGTGGTAGTGGGAAAAGCACGCTTGGGTTAGCCCTCTTACGCACTTTGCCGGCGAACGGTCAGGTCAGTAGTGGTCGGGTGTTGCTCGATGGCATCGATCTCTCCCAAATGGAAGGATCCGCGTTACGTGCTCTCTGGAAACACTCACTGCGACTGGTGCCACAAAACCCGCTAGCGGCACTTAATCCAACGCTGCATATCGGGGCACAGTTGATTGAAGCAATTGGCGGTAATCGGCGAGAAGCCGAACAGCAGGCCATTTCCCTCTTGACGCGCGTGCAGATTAACGACCCCAAGCGCGTCATGCGCAGCTATCCGCATGAGCTGAGCGGTGGTATGCAGCAACGGGTAATGATTGCGATGGCGTTGCACGGTACCCCCCGCCTCCTGGTGCTCGATGAACCGACAACCAGCCTTGATGTCACCACGGAAGCGGCTGTGGTCGACCTACTGGCGGAACTGATCCGTGAACGGCAACCGGTTTCCTTATTCATCTCGCACAATCTCGGTCTGGTAGCCCGCATCGCGACACGCACAGCGGTGCTGTACGCCGGTGAAGTAGTTGAAATTGCACCGACAGCAGCGTTGTTTTCCCAGCCCCGCCATCCCTACACGCAAGCCTTACTACGGAGCCTACCGCGACCGGGCTTGCGCTACGATCAACATCCATTGCAACCGATTGAAGGATCGATTCCGCAACCCGGTGAGCTAACGACAGGATGTGTCTTTGCCCCACGCTGCCCGTTGGCCGATACTCGATGCTGGCAAGAACGACCACCGCTGATCGCACTGACCGACGATCACGCGACGCGCTGCCACTACTGGTCACACATGACTGCTGAATCGGATAATCCATCGTTTACCATACCATCACCGAGTACCGGCAATGAGCCACTCTTGACCACGGTCAATCTCACGAAAACGATGATCCAACATCGTACCCTCACCGATCTGTTTCGGATCAATAAGACGCCGAATGTCGTTGCCTTGGCCGGCGTCGATCTCACCATCCATCGCAATCGCACGCTCGGTATTGTTGGTGAGAGTGGCAGTGGCAAAACAACACTGGCCCGCTGCATCATCGGATTAACTCCTCCATCGGGAGGCAGCATCGAACTGCTCGACATACCACTCGCCCCGCTGATCCAGCAGCGAACACGCGAGCAACTACGACGCTTGCAGATGGTTCTGCAAAACCCGCAAGAGGCGCTCAACCCGGCCCTCACAATTGGTGAGACACTCAGCCGACCGTTAATCCGGTTAGGGGGGATGGATCTACAGACGGCTCATCGTCGGGTTCCCGATCTCTTACGGTTGGTGAAACTTCCGCCTGAGTATGCCACACGCCGCCCTGCCCAACTGAGCGGTGGTGAGAAACAGCGCGTCGCGATCGCCCGTGCGTTAGCAGCAACCCCCGACATACTCGTGCTTGATGAAGCAGTCTCGGCCCTTGATGTATCGGTGCAGGCGGCAGTGCTCAACCTTCTCGCCGAAGTGAAAACTCAAACCGGCATTGCTTATCTCTTCATCACCCATGACTTGGCCGTCGTGAGCTACTTGGCCGACGATGTCGTGGTGATGTACCGCGGGCACATTATCGAGCATGGCCCGATCCATGCAGTGTTGGCCCCACCGTTGCATCCTTATACCGAAGCACTCCTCGCCGCAACCGAGCCACATGGCATTCGCATCGGTGAAGCAGAGACGACCATACCGGAACACGGTTGTCCGTTCCAGCCCCGCTGCCCGCGTGCGATTGGCGAAATCTGCGTGAGTACGCCGCCACCCTGGCGTGATGCCGGTAATGGTCATCGGATTCGCTGTCATATTCCATTAGAAACGTTACGGGCTACTCAGCAACCTGAATTGATTGAGCGTTAATCTGGTTATACGACGTATGGTTCGTTATCTGATTCGGCGAATAGTTTTACTCGGAGTGACGTTTCTGATCAGTTCGTTGATCATCTTTCTCATCTGCCGGCTCTTACCCGGCGATGTGGCACGGGTATTGTTAGGACGCGAAGCCGGCGAGGCAGCCCTCGCCAGACTACGCGCCGAACTAGGCCTCGACCGCCCATTGCCCATTCAGTATCTCGATTGGCTACGCGGCTTTTTCAGCGGTGATTGGGGTATCTCGTACAGTACGCGCCAGCCGATTCGTCCTCTCGTGCTTGAGCGGCTAGGCAATTCACTACTCCTTGCCGGTGTTACCCTCGCCCTCGCCTTACCCCTCGGTATTGGACTGGGAGTTTGGGCCGGTTGGCGGGCCGGAAAACCCGACGATACGATGATTAGTGTCGCGACCCTAGCCGTGACCGGTTTACCGGAGTTCGTCACCGGCTTATTGCTGATCGACATTTTCGCATTCCGTCTACGGTGGCTGCCTGCCAATTCCTCCATTCGGCCCGATGCAACTCTGCTCGATATTGTTCCCCAACTGATCTTGCCCGCTATTACCGCTACGCTCGTTTTGCTCGCCTATATTGCCCGCCTTACGCGCACCGGGGTTATCACCGAATTAGAGCAAGAGTATGTCCGCACTGCTATGCTCAAGGGTCTCGCTCCGCTATCGATCTTAAGCCGTCACGTTTTACGCAATGCTCTCCTACCTACAATCACGGTGATTGCGATCAGCTTTGGCTGGTTGATCAGCGGATTAATCGTAGTGGAAAATGTGTACAACTATCCCGGCATCGGTCGTTTGCTCACGTTCGCCATCGACCGCCGAGATCTGATCTTGCTCCAAGCAGTTGCAATGGTTACCGTCATGATCTTTGCGGTAGCAAACCTTGTGGCCGATCTGCTCTATGCGTTCCTCGATCCGCGTATCCGGCTGGGACAGGAAACAGAATACTAGTTGACGGGATACTGCCTTGCCCGTTACGAAAGCAGAAGGGGGGAGGGCGTTCCTCACCCCACCATACTATACCAAAACGAGAACGCTCCATTGTGTGGAATGCTCAATGCACCAGAAACTGATCGAGCAGCGTCACCACTTGTTGACGATACTGTGCCCAAGCCCGCCGGCCGATTAATCCCTCAAGCACATGTTCAAGACCTTCACGATTACTGAAATACGCCTCTAGGCCATCAGCGGGCCGCAACACATGCCCACTCCAAGGTTTTGCCCCATCGAAGATAATCCGCAGTGCCTGATCGGCGACAAAGAGACGATACTGTACAGGATTATCACTTTCACGTTTGTATGTCATCATCGCATACGTATTGGGTAGTCGATGCGTAGCGTCAAGACAGAACAACATTGTTAGCCCTCCATCAATATCTGTATGAGACTCAAAAACACCTGAACATTTGCCAAAGCCGACAAGTGTCAGGTGTTAATCGGGGCGCTGGAGGTCAGCTCAGCGCACATACACTGTACCACAGCACAAAGCACAAACATACCAACCGAGGGTGGATCAACGGGTGGAATAGAAGGTGGATTGAACGTTGGGTTGCAGATCATCCTCGTTTACGCAATGGAGTAGGTAGTTACCAAGAAGCACTGTGCAAGTGGTATAATGCGGTGCGACAGAGAGGAGGGTGCTTGAAATATCAACTAACCCTACATCCCGTCGCCGGAGCATGGCACAGCGAGCAGCTTACGCTTACGGTCGAGGGTGAATACATTCGTGATGTTGAATACCGACCGGCTACCGGTGATGGCGCGTATGCCCAACGTCTTCTCCAAGGTAGCGTAGAGAGTGCAGTACGGGCAGCAGCACGAGTCTGTCCGTATTGCAGTGTTGCCCACACCTTTGCGCTGAGTTTGGCGCTCGAAGCACTAGCCGAGATCACAGCACCATTACGGGCGCAAGCGATACGGGTTATAGTAGCCGAACTTGAACGTGCAGCATCGCATATGAATACGTTGGCGGCTCTTATAGCCGCCTTAGGCCTGAACAGTGCAACACGCCTAAGTCAACTGGAAACCCGGATTCGTTCAATCCTGTTGGCGCTCTTGGGCCACCACGAGGCTGCGTATATCCGGCCGGGTGGATTAGCCGAACCGCTCGACGAAGCACGCTTAGCTGACACCGAACGAGCTATCAACGAGCTACTACCACATATGATTGAACTTGCCGAGCAAACCATTCCGCGACGCACGTTGGTAGCGCGAATGGTAGACATCGGCGTACTCACCACCGACGCTGCCCGGCAATTTGGTCTAGCCGGTCCATTAGGACGAGCCAGCGACATCGCAACCGATCAACGCATCGATGCGCCTTACGCCGGTTATACCGTACTCACACCGGCTCTGGTCGTCGAACAAGGTGGTGATGTCCATGCCCGAGCAGTAGTCTTATTAATTGAAGCAATTGAATCCTTGCGATTGGCAGCACGTTGGTTGCATAACCTACCCATTGGAGAAACGTACACCGCATTTACGCTGAGGTTAGGTGAAGGGACGGCAACCGTTGAAGCACCACGCGGACCGTTGCGCTATACTGTGCGCAGTGATGGTCAACGATTGACGACGGTGGAGATCGGGATTGCGCCACAACTAGATCGGTTACTGGCCCGCACGCTCTTGCAAAACGCCGCAGTGGATGATACCTTGCTGATCGCTATCTCGACCGATCCTTGTACTGCGTGCTGGCGCGCAGCAACCTCTGCGATTGGACGCGAGCATCTACCATTGTAACGTTCGTCGAGACGACAGAGAGGGACACCGATCTGCACCGTCGCCATAATCCACGGATAGAAGTTTCATGGGTGTCACAATCGGTCTGATCGGCCTGTTAGCGGCAGCGGTAATGTGTTTTTTACTGACCACAACCGGTCTTACCCGCCGGATGGGATTATTTGCTGCGTTGGCCGCAGGACTAGCAACCGTCGGCGTTGCACTTGACCCAGTAGTTTTGGCTCCGACCGACCCGTTGCTGACTATCGGAGCAATCCCACTAACTTTACCATCAGCGGTTGCCCTCAGCGAGCGGGCAATCGTCGTTGCCATCTTGCTGAGTGGAACCGTTGGGTTACTGGCGCTTGCCTTGACGGCTCCGCCGTCAACAATCGGTTTGGGGGCATTATTTGGCTGGCTTCTCATCAGTCTGGCGGCAGCGTTATTGAGTTGGACTATTCCCCCGCTGAGTTTTTTTACCCCACTGAGTTGGGTACTAGCGGTGGTATCAGTGCATGGAAGTTTACTCGCTGCTAGTATGCAGTATGAACCAGATCGCTTACCGGGCTATCTCATCGCCGGAGCTGTGGCCGTCGTGGCGGCAAGTAGTCTGATCACGACGATGGCCCTCCAACCACCAGATACCTTACCGGCGCCGGTGATTGTGGTAATTGCCATCATCGGCGCCTTAGCCCTCGCCGGAGCACCACCGTTTGCCGGTACACGCCTCGATGCGGTCGGCGCACCGCCATTGATCGGCGCATTGACCGTTGGCGTAGTCTTACCATCGATTGGTTTAGGTTTTATCGTGCGCATCTTACCCCAATTACCGCCGCTGCCCGATCTGGCGAGTGCAGTGCTCGCGGCTGCCGGTACGCTCGGAGCATTGGGTGCTGCGTTCGGCGCATTACGGTCAACATCGGGCCGCGAACTCGTCTTTTGGCAAGGGGCAATGCAGGCAGGCTTGGTGGTCTGCGCTTCAGCAATCAACGATCCACTGGCCGGCTTAGCCGCATCGGCGTTGTTGTTGGTCATACCACTTCATGCGGTGACCGGCGGTTTGGTGGTAGCCGCGATCGAACGGCATCAAAGCAGCGATACGCTTGATGGTACACCGGCGCAGATTCGCTTACCACTCACCGGAGTGCTCTGGATGGTGATTACGGCAACGGCTACCGGCTTCCCCGTCAGTTGGAGCTTCTGGGGTTGGCGCTGGCTGAGCGAAGCACTGGTCACCCGACTTGCGTGGGCCATACCACCCCTGATTGCGGCAGCAGTGATAGGGTTGGCGGCCGGTCTCCCGCTCCTCTTTCGCTGTTGGTACGGCCGTGCCGGTGTCAACGAACGCGGTCGCGAACAGATCCTTGGCGTTCTTATACTCGCACCACTGGTGCTAGCGGGCATAGCGCCGTGGCTAGCGTGGCCGCTCTGGCTCAGTTGGTCACCCTTTGCTCCGCCAATCTTGCCCGCTGAGCCGATTGCATGGCCATTTGTCGGACTCGCTCTGGCTATCGGGATTGGTGGGTGGTTTCTCGCGCGGCACGCAGTCTCGTCACCGTCGCTCAACCCCGGTGAGGCAGTCATTCCAACGTGGCAAGGTATGGGTAAGGTACTCGGTTGGCCGGTCGAAATTGCCAACGCGCGCACCATGTTGAC
Organism: Chloroflexus sp.; assembly: GCF_056331925.1. Classification (NCBI taxonomy): domain Bacteria; kingdom Bacillati; phylum Chloroflexota; class Chloroflexia; order Chloroflexales; family Chloroflexaceae; genus Chloroflexus; species Chloroflexus sp. The sequence continues at coordinate 67,347 of NZ_JBWGQH010000003.1, read as the reverse complement.
TCTGATCGGGCGCGGCCTTGATCGAGTAGCGACTCTGCTGCATACAGCGATGATCATCTTCGAGCAGCGCTACTATCTGTTTGGCGTGATTGTTGCACTGATTGCTATCCTCGTGTTGATGGCACAGTGAGCAGGAACGATATGACGATTGATATTTGGATCATACTGCTTAGCATCTCAGCAGGTGGTATCTTGTTGCTACGCGACTGGCGGCTCACTGTTGGGCTGTTACTCTTGAATTATATTGCACTAGCCGGTTTGCTGAACCAACAACCGTTTATTCCACCTGATCTTGGTCAGTTTGGGCTGAGTTCACTAGCCGTGATAAAAGTGCTGACCGGCCTTTGCGCCACTTCAATTCTTGCCGTAACAGCACTGACCTTTTCTCGTGACTACGGCCTCGAAGACCTTGACGAATTCGGGCAAGCGGAGCTACGACGCGCCTTGCGGGCAGCAGCTCGCCAACGCTCAACCGAAACGTTTCGACTCATCGATTATATGCTACCTTTTGGATCAGGCCTGGCAGCGCTTGGCACAAGTATCCTCTTACCACTTATCTACCCAATCGCTCCTAGCCCGGTCCTCGATTTCGCGTGGTACTGGCTCGCCCTCAGTGGCGTCTTAACCATTGCCACGGCAAGCGATGTCTTGAAGATTGGGCTAGGAATGTTACTCTGCACCAGCGGCATCGATCTGCTCTACAGCACCGTGATCAGCGCACCGGCGGCAAGTGGCTTGAAGATTGTACCGCTATCACTCCTCAGTACGGTGCAAATCTTACTCGCCTTAGCCATTGCATATCTTGCCGGCTTGGTCTACGGTCGCCTCAAGACACTCGCCATCAGCGAACTCTTCCGCGGATAACCATGCTGTACCTACTACTCATCTTCTTCCCCATCAGTATGGCGTTCACCACCTTCCTCTTGCGCCGTCGATCGCGGATCGCCATCGGATTGGCTATCGGCACCCTGATAACCGAACTCTTGCTCGCGGTGCAAGTGCGGGTTGACGATCCGATCCGGGTGTTGGGCGTGACATTACTCCTCAGCCCATTACATCAGATTTTCCTCTTTCTCTTTCTTGGAGTGGGCATCGTCACCCTTATCACTGCGCTGATCCTGCCTCACGGGGAAAATCTCAGCGCGATTGGTTTGCTTACGATCGGGCAGACCATCGCCATTCTAGTCATGCAAGACTCGTTTGTCACCGCACTCGTGCTCGTTTCAATTGGTCTCACCACCGTGCTGGCGATTGTCGATCTGCCGGTCGGTGCGGGGGTTTTGGTGAGTCGGCAAGTCTTAGCGGCGGCACTTAAATATCTGGTTCTGATGGTTGTCAGCGGGATTTTGCTCTACATCGCATATGTGCTCACCGACATCTTTCGACCGGGCGAACTGCCGGGACGAATCTCACCGGCCCGTTTCATTTTGGCACTGTTGGCTGCCGGTTTTGCGTTGCGGATGGCATTGACTCCATTTCATTCATGGCTGGTTGATCTCGTCTCATATAGCGGTTCTCTAGCCAGTATCTTGTTGATCGCACTACCGGCGCCGGCCAGTCTCCTCATCTTCCTGCTTACCCTCCAAAGTTTTCCCACGCTGATCTTTGAAGGTGGGCAGGCGCTCAACGTCTTGCGCACCGGGGCTGCAATCAGTGCCGTACTTGCGAGTGCTTTGGCGTTAACCGCGGGGTCACTACGTGGTCGAATCGCTTACCTTATCGCAGGACACTGTGGAATCATCTTCTACAGTTTTGCCTCATTGTCACTGCCCGGTCTGAGCGGGGCTATCTTAGGCAGTATCAACCTGGCATTAGGCGTAACCGCAGTCCTCCTCAGTTTAGCGCTGATCGAATATCCCGACGGACAATTAGCGGCAACAACACGCAGTGACCTGTTTTGGCAGCGCCCGATGGCCGGCGCGGGTTTACTCGGTGGTGGGCTGGCACTCATCGGATGGTTCCCGTTTCCGGGCGGCACGAGCTATCTCCTTGCATTACAGGCGGCCGCGGCCATCAACTGGATCGAAGTACTGGTTTTGGCAACAGCGATGGCACTTGCCGCTCTCACACTGGTACAGTTGACGATCCAGTATTTGCTGGGGACACGTGAATCATCACCAACCACTGAACCTCCACTACTTGAGGAATCTGACCTGAACCGGTTAGTGCCACCGCGTCACGTTGGCGAACCGATAGGGGTCGGTGGGCTTATCGGGGTATTGCTGGTTGTTATCATTGTGATCGGTCTCTTTCCCAACCTACTCTTACCAACTATCGAAGCCGCAGTGCGTAGTTTAGCGGTGCTGTCGGCCTCATAGTGCTGTTCGACGGTCATGGCACCCAGGTTATGATAGACGAAGAGAACGGGGCGATTGTACGAATGCCGATAGGATACTACCCGTTCGCGCCATGACCCATGGGCGCATACTGCACAATGAAAGGGTCTGGACCGTTTATGTGGATAGCTGAGTTGCTAGCACTCTTGATCTATCCGGGTGGTTTGTGGACGTTTGGGCTATGGATCGGGTATCGCGCACTCACCACATGGCAACTACCAACCAACGGCCAATTACGCTTCGCAACCGATCGACCCGGTTGGATGGCACTCGCCACGCTCTTCTGCGTTGCCGGTGGGCTTACCGGTCTACCGTGGCCGTGGCATCCGTCGCCACACGCATTTGGCTGGTTAGGGGCGTGGGCCTTGCTCGAGGTAGCGGCATGGCTGCCACTGTGGCCGACCTTAACGGCGGGAACTCCTCGTATCGTTCGTGCTGCTATGCGCGAGGCGCAGATCAGCCTGCTCGGTCGCGCATTACTGTGGGGCGTAGCAGCGATAGGCTTTAGCAACGACAATACACTGACCGGGGCAGCGCTTGCCGGGCATGGGCTGGTGTTGGTGAGCGGCCTCCTGAGCCTCCCGGCAGCGATCAATTGGGGGCCATTCGGTCCAGAACCGTCACTCGGTCCGCACGGTATTGTCGAAGGGCAGTCGGCCAAGACGGCTGCTGCTATAACCTTCGCCCGTGACCTGGTAGCCGCGGCGCTGATTACGGTCGTCTGGCAAGCAGGTTTATCACTCGCCAGCGTGCCGGCGTGGGTAGCGGCAGTGACGATCATTGCGGGGAGTGTGGTCACGATTCTCAGCCTACGCTGGCTACAAGGCCGTGTACCCCGTTTTAGCGTACCGGTCGCACTGCGCTTTACACTGGGTTGGGCCGGCAGTACAGCCTTGTTGGCAGTGATAGTGTTAAGATAAAATAGCAATACCTGAGATTCGGTAGCCAAGTCACAACGGCGATCACTTTTGGAGCATCATCATGACCGAAGTCATCGTAGTTGAAGGTCTCACAAAGCGTTACGGTCATGTCTCGGTATTACGCGGAGTCAATCTGCGCGTGGTCGCCGGTGAAGTCTACGGATTGATCGGTCCGAATGGCGCCGGCAAATCAACCCTCATCCATCTTTTATTAGGATTTTTGCATCCCGATAGTGGGCGCATTCGCGTGCTTGGCAGCGCAGATCTCGAAGCACAACGCCGCTTCATCGGATATGTTCCCGAACGTCAGCGTTACCATACACACTACACAGCCCTTGAATACCTCACCTTTCTCGGCCAATTCGACGGTATTCCGCCTAAACGCTTGCATCAGCGTATCGACGAGCTGCTCGAATTAACCGGCCTAACCGCAATGGCCCATCGTTATCTGCGCACGTTCCCGAAGGGGATGTTGCAACGGCTCGGCATCGCCCAAGCCCTGTTAACCGACCCTGACTTGTTACTGATCGACGAACCGACCAGCGGGCTTGATCTCGATGGTCAGCAGGAATTGCTCACCCTTCTCAAGGATGTGCGACAGCGCGGTCACACGGTCTTGCTCTGCACCCACCGACTGGCCGAAGTGGAATACCTTTGCGACCGCGTCGGTATCCTCACCGAGGGCAAAATAATGCTCGAAGTTAACGTACCTGAGGTACGTCAAATCCCCGGCAGTATGGTCATTCAGACGGGACCACTCGATCTAGCGCTGCGCCAACGGCTTGAAATGATCGGGCCAGAGGTGCAAACCAACGAACACACCGTACTGATTAGCCCACATACATCTGAGCTACAAGCAAAGGTACTGCAAATCCTCCTGGAAGCGAAAATCTCCATCAACGTACTGGAACCACAAATGAGTCGTTTGATGCAGATCTATTTGCATACCGTTAGCGGTCAACCAACAGACAACCTAGTGGCATCTCCCGTAACGCGGATCTCGCTCCGTGACACGCCACAACCACCACCAACTGATGAGATAGACCCGATGCTTAAACGTCTCTTACAAATTGGTAGTATCAATTCCACCCGTTCTAAGGACGGTAAACAATGAAGTATACACTCGTACAAGCAACGCGATTAGTTCGGTTTAACTTGCTTGAGTACTTACGCTCTGGTCGGATCTTTTTTGAACTGGTGGCGACGGTTGCCTGCTATGCAGCTTTGCTTCGCCCGACCGATACCCCGATGAATGCCGGCTATCTGTTTACCGTGCTTGGATTGTTTGGACCACTGATGGCAATGATCACCACCGGTTTTATCATCGGGCTGGTTGACCGCCCTCAGGGGTACATCGTCTTGGCCCACAATGTTAGTCGTATCGCTTATTTACTGGGGGTGTTTTTCACGTCAGTTACGGTCGCAACGACAATGTACGGTATGCTCAGCCTACTCGTTGCCATCCTCAATCGGGCAATTGACCTTGATCTGATAGGCTGGATCCTTGCCACCTTACCCCTTTTCCTCAATATGTGCCTTGGCGCAGCACTCATTCTACTGCTATCACCATTGGTAGCGTCAACCGGGTGGCGCCTCTTTATCTTAGCCCTGGTAGCCGTTGCTTTGTCGAGTAACGTGATTAGTGGTCCTGTCATCAACCAAATCGCCGAACTGAGTCCTGTATTGGTCGACGTGCTACGGGCAGTACAGACGATACTGAGTAGCCCGCTCGTGCCGGTGATGTACGGCTACCACCTGAGTATTACCCGTACCTTCTCGAATATCACGGCGTGGTCGAATCTACTTGCCCAGTGGTCTCTCTTGCTCGCATTTCTCGGACTGGCGCACTACGCCTTCAAACGACGTGACCTGATCTTTAGCGCGTCGTAGGATCAGTTACCGGTACAAAGGCGATTGCATCTGCCCAGATCCCTCGCCGACGATCACCGGCCAGCGTTCCGGTGGCGACTAACGGTGTGCTTGTTGGATCGAATTGATACACTCCTAAATCGGCCCACCAATTCCGCTCAGCTTCTAGATCAACCGTCACTACCGTTTCACCATCGTGGTGACGGATGAGAAACCGCGCCTCTCGTGAGTCATCGTAGCCGTTGAGGGCAAATGGCACATACGCCAATACCCGATAGGTGCCGGCGGTAGGTAGTTCCGGTTGCCAGACTGCGACGCGCGGTGCAGCGAAATCACTCATCCGCCACGGACGTGACGTGCTAACTGCCAATTGCGACGGAGCAAACTGCGCGCTCCCGCCGTAGCCCATCGCTATCGTTTGCCATTCACCACTCGTGCGAAAACCAGGATCGCCGTCATCAACGACGATCACGTTTGGCGACGGCGATCCACAGGGCGAGGGCATATCAGCCCATAGCCAAACGCTGATCTGACCCACCGGATTCACAGCCCACGGATCAGGATCGGCACCGCACCAACCGTATGGATCGACATCACGGCCTAGATACTGAACCTGAAAGTGCAGATGCGCACCACGCGCACAACCGGTATCGCCGGCAATACCGATCACCGCACCACGTTCCACGACATCACCGGACGTCACCAAGACGCGTTCCAGATGCCAATACAGTGTTCGGTACCCGTTACCGTGCTCAATAATCACCGCACCCGCCGGCGTTGCACACCCATCATCGGAATAGCCGGCAAAGACAACCCGACCAGGTGCAGCGGCCAGTACCCGATCGGGTGGTCCCATAGCATAATCCCAACCGGTATGTCCATCGTAGGCAAACGCACGATCGGTTTCGGCCCGGCCCCAGTAGGTATGCAACGAACCGTTAGCCCGCAAAAATGGAGTATCGTGGTCGAAAAACGAGGTCACAGGCACGTTATGTTCTGCCGGACGCGAGAGAAACGGTGCTGCCGGCGGTGGCCAGTCGAGCGGGGCAAGACGCGGATCAAGATCGAACAGACGCTGATAGGTCGGGGCTACCGCCCAGAGTAACCCATCGAGCCGATCCGGAGTAGTCGTCGGGGCGAGCGCTCGACTGAGCACATACCGACTAAGATCGGTTGGCGCTCCGATCTGACTCCCATCGGCAAAGGTCAACGGTGGTAACTCGGTCGGACCAAGCAGAGCGTAATCACGCAAAGCTGCCCGCAGCTCGCGGGTCAGCCAGCGCAACTGGTTAAACAACCCTCGCCGGATGCCGTTATCGCCGCGAAAGCCGGCAGCCCACACCAACTGCCCATCACTCGGATTAGGAGTACTGAGCAGACCACTCTGTAGTTCCATCAGGCTAAGCAACAGACGGGGACTGATACTGTACAAATTGCTCAACACGACCAACACATCGGTAAACGAATGGCTGCGCCCACCGACCACCGTGCGGATGGTAGCCAGCGGACTATTACGTGCTTCTAGAAACGCTTGAATCTCAGGCCCACTAAATTGGTAATCGTAACTGAGCCGTTGGGGATCGAACAGCGGATGGACGGCAGGGGCAGGTGTGGGGGGCACAACCGGTGGCTGTGTTGGCGTGATCGTTGGGAAGACGGTGGGAAGTGGTGTCGATAGGACGGTCGCAGTTGGCGGTTGGGAGCCAATGACCGTTGGGGTTAGCGGCGGTGGTGACGGAGTCACCGGCGGCAATGGGGCCGTGCAAGCCGTTAGGCAGATCAGCACAATCAGCAACAAGCGATGCATAGTGCGATAAAGATAGCCGAAAGTGAGGGAACGGTCAAGTGCGGGAGCGAGGGTGTGGCATCGGCCATCGATACAATTGGCGGTACATCACTTACAGGAGGCAGCCAAACCGAGGGGTATGCCGATAAATAAGGAGATGCTTACAAAAGTAACTCTTTAACAGCAAAAATCACTGAAGGAACACGAAACAACGTAAGGTACTCCCTAAAAGGCCTAAGGTGCAGCAACTACAGAATTGGTGTTCACCGCAACTCGAACACCTCTTTATCAACCGGCTCAATCTCAACCGGATAGTGGCCGGTAAAACAGCCGGTACAGAAAGTCGCCGGGTCACGACCGGTCGAGCGGATCAAACCCTCAAGGCTCAGATAAGCTAGACTATCAGCACCGAGATGCTGGCAAATACCTTCAATCGACATCCGGTGTGCGATCAGTTCTGGGTAGGTAGCCATATCAACACCGAGGAAGCACGGATGACGGATCGGCGGAGATGAAACACGCACGTGTACTTCACTTGCTCCCGCCTCACGGAGCATCCGAACAATCGGGCCGCTGGTATTGCCGCGCACAATACTATCATCAACCAGAACGACCCGTTTACCGGCCAGATTATCGGAGAGTGCATTAAACTTAAGCGCGATACCCAACTTACGCAGCCGGTCGTCGGGTTGGATGAAGGTACGACCGATATAACGGTTCTTGATCAAACCCTCCGAGTAGGGAATGCCCGACTCTTGGGCATAGCCGATAGCAGCCGGTGTTGCACTATCGGGCACGGCAATCACCACGTCGGCATCACACGGCGCTTCCCGGGCCAATTCGCGCCCTTGTGCCACACGCATGGCATGAAGCACCTTTCCGTGCAATACGCTATCAGGGCGGGCAAAGTAGATGTATTCAAACAGACAAGCTGCAATCCGCGGCGAGGGCTGGTGTGAGATCACCTGCGGGCCGTCGAGAGTGATTTTGAGGATTTCACCCGGCTCTATCTCACGCACCAACTCGGCCCCAATCGTACCAAGCGCACAGCTTTCCGAGGCAACCACCCACCCCTGTTCACCCAACCGACCGAGACAGAGCGGATGCAGACCCCACGGATCACGCACGGCGTAGAGCGCATCACGGGTCAGCACGGTCAGACAGTAGGCACCTTGGGCGCGCACCATAAACACTTTGAGCTTCTCTTCCCACGTGCGCCCCTCGCCACCCGCCAGCATTTGGGTGATCACCTCGCTATCGCTACTGCTGGTTAGACCCACACCACGTTGGAGGAGTTCGCGACGCAGTGAAGCAGCATTGGTCAGATTACCGTTGTGGCCGACGGCCAATGGCCCCAACGCACTCTCGACGACAAACGGTTGCGCATTTTCAAGTTTCGACGAACCGGTGGTCGAGTAGCGTGTATGGCCGATGGCCAAATAGCCACTGAGTGGTCGTAGTTTATCTTCATCGAAAACTTGGGCAACAAGACCCATGTTTTTATAGTAGCGAATACTACGACCATTACTTACTGCGATACCGGCGCTCTCTTGGCCGCGATGTTGGAGGGCGTAGAGACCAAAAAAGGTCAACCGGGCAACATCCGCATCGGCAGCAACGATACCGAACACCCCACACTCGTGACCCGGTTTGTCTTGGGGGAAGAGTACATCGTCCGGTGTATCAGTGATGGTATCATAAGACGTAGTTACGCCTGAGAGCGATTGCATGATAAGAGGTTCCTCCTGCGCGCAGGTTAGGAGACGACATTGCGACATTGCTATCTATAGAAAGTATAACACGGATTATGACCATACCATTCGACAGTACGCCTCCCCGCAGTAGCATCTCATGGGCCAAAGGCTGCGCACTGACGGCGATTCTCGGCATTGGATTAGGCATAAATGCCATCTTGCGACTGGTGGAAATCGGCGTAACCCTCTTCGCCAGCGGCGATACAGGGCGCATGATCGTCATCTGGATTAGCGTGGTTATCGGTGCCGCGGTATGTGGGCTGTGGGTCTGGATCGGCAGCGGAGCTGTGCGTACAGCAGCAGTGCGCTGGTTGGCTGCCTTACCATTACCGGCAACCCTGGCACTGACCATTATGATTCCCTCTGCCGAGAGCCAACTGCTGATGGTTACTCAACTCGGACTAAGCCTGATCTACACACTGGTTTTGGCATGGCTGATACGTCGTCCGCTACAATGGCAGACAACTCCAATCCTCTTCAATGCAGGGGCCTTCCTCGCGTTGCCGTGGCTAGCTATCGGCACGCCCGGTTCGTGGGTCGACGTAGGTCTCGCCTTAACACTCGGTGCGACGATAGGCTGGGCTGGCGGTCAATTACTCGCATGGCGACCACCGCTCAGTTGGGTACACGGTGAGGTACCGATGAGGGTCTGGCTCGGCGAAGGGGCTGCGCTCAGTCTCCTCCTGCTTGTGCTAAGTCGTGCGCTCGGCCCGAACGGTGCAGCCCTGTTATTCTGCTGTTGCGCACCGGTCGGGGGCTGGTTATGGTTGGCAATTGGGCGGCACGTCGATGTGAAAGCTATCGTTCCCCTCTCGGCCCTCTTTGGTCTCTTCTTTTTTGGGGTGCCACTCGTCCTGACGGACTCCGACGCATTAGTGCCATTGTTATTGTTTGGTAGCTTCCCCGAGGGGTTTCATCTAGCCTTGCTGGCCGCTCTTGGGCAGGCATTACTGGCCTTACTGGTCATACCATTAGCCCTTTTTCTCCCCAATCGTCTTCTCCACACCGCCGGTGCAGCACTTGTGGCAGTGGCCGGGCTGACGCTGCTCATCGGGGGTGGACGAGCAACACCGGCGGGGGATCGCTGGTTCGTGGTGTTGCGCGATCAAGCAGATGTGAGCGACCTCACGACCATCACCGATTACCAAACCCGCCGCAGCGCTGTGTATCGCCGTCTAACCGATCATGCCATCGCAACGCAAGCCGATCTTCGAGCAGCGCTTGACAGCTTAGGTGTGCGCTACACACCCTACTATCTCGTCAACGCCTTAGAAATTGAAGGCGATCTCCCACTGCGTCTTTGGTTGGCAAACCGGCCCGAAGTGGCCGAGGTGATGCCATCACCATTTTTACGCCCGTTACCGCTACCACTCCAAACAGCGCGTGGCGACGAACCATCACCTGATGAAACACCCACCAATCTCACCGTTATCGGTGTACCGGAGGCCTGGGCATTAGGAGTGCGTGGCGCCGGCATTCTCATCGGCCAAGCCGATTCGGGGGTCGATGCTGAACATCCTGAATTGAGCGATGCGTATGCTGGTCAGACAGAAAACGGAGTCATCCACGCTTATCATTGGCTCGATCCGTGGACGGGTGCAGAAGCACCGTATGATCACAATGGGCACGGTACCCACACTCTCGCGACAATCTTGGGAAATCGGGTCGGGGTAGCACCGGATGCGCAATGGATCGGGTGCGTCAATCTGGCCCGCAACATTGGTAACGCACCGCGCTATCTCGACTGCATGCAATTCCTCTTTGCGCCGTACCCACCGGGCGGCGACCCTTTCCGCGACGGCAACCCGACACGAGGTGCGCACATTCTCAACAATTCATGGGGCTGCCCGCAAGACCTCGAAGGCTGCACGTCCACATCACTCCAACCGGCCGTCCGTGCGCTCCGTACCGCTGGCGTCTTCGTGGTTGCTAGTGCCGGCAATGATGGCCCGGCATGCAGTTCAGTCAACTCCCCTCTTGCCATCTACGCCGAAGTGATGACGGTCGGCGCTGTGAATAACGAGGGCCGCCTGGCGCCATTCAGCAGTGTCGGTCCGGTTGTCAGTGATGGTAGCCTCCGCCCTAAACCCGACCTACTCGCACCGGGGGTAGAGGTGTTATCGGCGTTTCCTAACAACAGCTATCACCGAGCTAGCGGCACTTCAATGGCCGGACCACACGTAGCCGGAGCAGTGGCCCTCCTCTGGTCAGCAAATCCTGCTCTGATTGGAAACATTGACGCGACCGAGCAGATACTCCGCGATACTGCTCGTCCCTATCCCTTCGACGATAGCGACCGGTGTGGTGCAGGGAATGGCACCGGAGCCGGTATTCTTGATGTTGCATCCGCAGTCCGCCGAGCACTGGCACGATAAGCACGAACAGTTATCTCACAGTGGTCGTGGACACACCACAATAGCTCCTCCTTATCTTGTTGCGCCACCGACAAACATGCTCGTTCTCCATGCGATCACACCGTTTGCCCGATATGATACACTCTACATGTGGGATCACGTCGACTGTCACTATTCAAGCTATGATTCGCTACCAACGGACTGCGCTCGCGTTTCTCGGTCTGCTCTCAATAGTAACCCTGATCGCTGCGCTCAGCACGGTCGGTGATGCAACGTTGCGCAACGACTGGTCACGATTGGCCGGGATGTCAACGTGTCTTGGCGTAATGCTCGGTTTGGCGTGGCTGACACCGCTCCGACTGCTGAAGGTTGGCGGGCGATTAACGCTGATCGCCATTGAATTGGCCGCCACTGCATGTGCCCAACTACTCACTGCCGCACCATTGATCGACTATATCTATCTCGTGCTCGTCCTACAGGGAATCATCCTCTTCAGACCATGGTTGTGGACATTGATGGCGGTGAGTGTGTGGATCATTTGGGCAATTGTACGCTATCAACTCTCGAACGATATATTGATCTGGCTACAAAGCAACCTTGCGATTGCCTTTCCCGCGGTTTGCGCCATTATTGCAGCGTTTATCTATGCGCGCCACGTTCATCGTAGCGAGCAGGTGCAGCAGAAGCTCCAACAGATGCAGCAACACTATACGGCGCTATCGACATTATTACGCGATATACAGCAGCGTGTCGCACGGGAAGAGCGTCAGCGGCTGTTGAACTGGCTCACCGGCGAGGTACAGCAGACATTGGTCTATGCAGAGCAAGGGCTGACCACAGCCTTGGCGATGGCACAATCGAACCTCAACCGCTTACAAACCGCACTCGATGTACCACGAACAGCAACGGCAACGGCGATTGCCCGATTACGGGCGACCGTACAGGCCCTACGCTACGTCCCAAATGACACGAAACCGACACCGTATAGAATGCTGGCCGGGGCGTTCGATGAAGTGCTGATCTCGTCGCTGCCTAATAATATACTGGCTTGGTTACTGCCATCGCTCTTTGTGGGCCTATCGTTAGGGCTGGTATTCCTCCAATCCCGGCCTCCCTCGCTACCTATACTGCTTTGGCTCGTGGTATTAGGCGGTCTGTTGATCGTCACCAATGCCTACACACAGTACGTCCGCCGCTCCATCTTTATTCAGATCGGCCTGGTAGTACAAACAATTACGATTACCCTCATGGCCGCCCTTACCAACTTGCTTCCCCTATTGTGGGGACTGTTGTTGGTCGCTTGGCAGATGACCAGTCGCCTCTCACGGTGGCAACTGCTCTTCTTCAGCGGAATATGGCTCCCGTTACTAATGATGATCGGCTACGTCCAGCCAAGCTTTCGCGACTCTACGACTATTATGAGCTTATTGGTGGCGGTAATGCTCGTCAGTGGCCCGTTGCTGTTGGCTCGACGCCAATTACGTCGTCGCCAGCAGGTCGAACAACAGGTTCAGTTGCTTGAAACCGAAATAAAACAGCAAACTGACGAGGTGCAGCGGATTACCATCGCCGCCGAACGTTCGCGTCTTGCCCGTGAAGTACACGACGATCTCGGCTCCAAACTCGTGTTAATGAATCTTGAACTGCAACTCGCCACCGAACTGGCCGGCGAAGATCCGGCTAAGGCACGTGACCATTTAGCGAACAGTCGCGAATTGTTGCATAGCGCATGGCGCAGTTTGTTAGCAGTGGCCGACGCTGAGCTACCGTTTCAACCGGCAACGCTAGTCCCAGCGCTACACCGGCTAACCCAACAGTGCGCACAGAGCACCCAGGCTACCGTGACTATCGACATCGAAGGCGATTTGGCGCAATTATCGGCACAGGTAGCACATTGTATCTACCGCACGGTGCAAGAGGGGTTGACCAACGCCTGCAAACACGCCCACGCTGCCACCATGCATGTCCAGGTGCGTGCAGCCGACGGTTACGTGGTAGTCACCGTCACCAACGATAACCGTCCACACCAAGTATTACCCCCTGTTGATTTGGGAAATGGCAGTTTTGGTCTATTAGGTCTGCGTGAACGGGCCGAGGCCCTTGGCGGCGGGTTAGAGGCGGGACCACTCGCCGAAGGTGGCTGGCGACTACGGCTGGTGTTACCCTACGAAGGTGAGGAATAGCGATGGCAATCCGGGTGCTCATTGTTGATGATCAAGCGTTGATTCGCACCGGTATTGCGACGTTATTGGCGCGCAAGCCGGATATTGAAGTCGTCGGGCAGGCCGGCAATGGCCGTGAGGCGCTCAACCTCGTCGCCAAGCTCGATCCGGATATTGTATTAATGGATGTGATGATGCCGGAGATGGATGGGGTTGAAGCAACCCGACATCTGAGCGCGCGCGGCCCACGCCCGGCAGTCATTATGCTCACGACCTTCCCAGATGATGAACGTGTGTTACAGTCGATTGCCGCCGGCGCCCGCGGCTACCTCCTCAAAGATGTTGATCATCGCGTATTAGCCGATAGCATCCGTACCGTTGCTGCCGGCGGTGCGCTCATCCATCCGCAAATCACAGCCCAACTCTTACCACGTCTTAGCCAATTGGCGACACCGTCCGCTTCGCTCCCTAGCCCCTCAGCCGAACCGTCCATCGCACTGACCCCTCGCGAACGAGACATTCTTCGCCTACTGGCACAAGGCTACACGAATCAAGAGATTGGCGAAGCACTCGCACTGAGTATTGGGACCGTCAAAAACCATCTCAGTGTGATCTTCGCCAAACTCGCCGTGCGCGACCGGACTCAAGCCGCTTTGTGGGCACGCGAGCATTTACGGTCGTGAACGTTATCGCGACCCACCCGCTGCCGGTTGCTCGCCCTATGAATTTGTGCAATTCTCGTTGACAATTGTCATGCTACACGGCAGCAAGCCTGATGAACTCGCACTAGAGCGGATAACAACTGGCAACATGACCTGGTACGTCGGTGGCGCAAGTAATCCCTTGGCCGTGTACATCACCGAGTTACCAGCTTGGTCTCCTGCTGTGATGATCAAGTGAACATCCGGCCAATTGCGCGGCACCAATGCGCGCCAGAGACGCCCATCGGTAGTGTCTTGGGTGAAGGTTAGCGGTGTCCACGTCACATTATCGTCAGCAAGGTAGACGGCCGTCACCGTTACTTGCGGGTTGGTCGGGTGATCAGGATCGCTGATCACGACTTCAATCGGTGTCGATACATTTTGCGGAATAATATCTTGACCGGCGATACGTACCCGCTCGATCACCGGCGGATTCTGATCGGCAAGTGCCGTCTCAGCACCAGATGCTGCCGGATCGGTATAGATGACTTGAAAGACGAGCTGAGTATAGGTGCGCAATGTACCGGTGACACCGTCGGTAGTGCGAAAGACGGCGGCTGTGCTAATCAACGTATCACGCTGGCCTGCACCATCACCGAGGCGGCTATGACCAAAAAACCGGTCTGGTAGCCAGAAACCGATGCCGGCACTAAAGTCGGGTTCGATGGTGGTCGTGATGAGCGGGTCAAACGTCTCGGTCACAATTTGGGTGACAGTCGGGTTAAAGTTGTCAACCGTATTGTACTGTCCACCGAGGAAAATCACATCTCGCACCACTAACGGTACGCGGTTATCATCATCATCATCACTCCCCGAAAGCGCTGTAATATCGTATGCAAAGGCAGGTAAACTCGGCATCCCGATCTGGTTATAGTCAAAGACGGTAACGGTAGGTGTGATGTTAAAGGTACTGTTAAGCAAGAAGGTATCGCTAATCGTCACATTGCTCGCGCGGAGGCGGACGACTGAACCGGTACGCGTGGGTTGGAGATAGTTTGGATCGTAATTGATCGTAAATGTAATAGTACGGGTCAACTGACTGCTACCGATTGGCTCTGGTGCCGTGCGGTCGTCAACCGGACGTTCGGCATTGAGGTCTTCAACCGGCGCATTCAATGGGTTATCAACGAAGAGCCGCTTCCACGGTAAGCCATAAAGGGTAGTTATTGACAGTATCTTGTAATCGTAAGCGTTCAAGCCAAACGATGTCCGTAGATAGCGGATTTTAGCATTGACCAACGCTTCACCAATACTGCGGCCAACGTAAGTGAAACCTTCAGGAGCAGCCGAATCGGGACGTGTCTCATTCCGCAGCAACTCTTGCGTCAATAACACCGCCAGTCGCTCACTGTAATCAACTCCGTCGAGTGTGCCATAGCCGTAGCCGGTGTTACCGATCCAGTTACCGGCATGCCGGTTGAAGGCTTGGGGAAAGTCGGCAGTATACCGACTGACCGGGATCGTCGCTGGTGATTGGAGGATCGCATTGGACGGTACGTTGTAACCGCTATGGCAACCGATCGAATAGTAGATAGTATTGTAGAAAAAGCCAGGGCATAGCGATGGGTAATAATCGCACGACGAAGTCGGTCCGCTACTGCTGTACTGCACTGCCAGGATGCGCTCGGCGGGAAAGTCGGGATTGGTACCACTCCTGACCGCTGGAAGAAGCTGCCAATGGTCGAAGTGGGCATTCAATGAACTCAGTACCGTTTGGGTACGGGAATAAACGTCGAGCGGCGTAGTGAAGAAGCCGGTCGCGTCAAGTGGTTGTTCAAGCCACGCATTCTCAAACGCGGTTCGATTCCACGTATTCGTAATTAACAGTCGCTTGGCAACACTATCTGTCGTCGCTTGGCCGATAGTATTGGCAATTGCCGTCGCCCCGTCGATTAAGAAATCATACCCGGTTAGCGAAAGTGTTGGCGTATAGAACGAATCGGCCCGTAGATCGATGGAGTCATCCCACCCCGGTACATTCCGACGCAAAAAATCGACAATCTCCGTAGGCCGTTCCACAATCCGGCCAACCGCTAAGTCTGGGATAAACAGTGGAAAGCCGTAGAAGCGGTAGGGTCGGTCGGTACCGTAGGGATTATCACTGAGGAGCATACGGTTACGAAGGGCGGCACCCAAGGGATTATCGGGTGAAATAAGGCTATTCCCGCCACTATTCGGATCAATCGTCTCTAAATACTTTAGATAATCGGCCTCGTTCGCAATCGTCGTCAGATCGGGCAAGCGGAAAAACGGGATAATCTCATCACTCCCGATCAGCACAATGTTGCGCACGTTAGGATACGGTGTTGTTTGCACATTCTCATCACTGGGTTCGACATTGTTGTCTACAGAAATCTGGTAGCCTACCCGTACCTCACCCGAACGACCATTGCCTGTTGGATCGATCATCGCCTCGATCACATGGTCGATAATGCTGGCGAGATAGTTGGCATACAGTGGGTTACGCTGGTTATTAGTCTGAACCGAATCCTGTAACAATTGGCTAAACGGAGTCGCACCACTGCCCGTGACAACGGTGAGATCGGCCATGCGTTGTTCGACCTGCCCCGCGGCGAGGTTTCAGCGTCGCACCACTGCCCGTGACAACGGTGAGATCGGCCAAGTCGATCACAAACCCTTTTTCTTCAATCAGTGGAGTTTCGTTACTACTCCACACCAATGTTGCGGGGCTCGTATAGAACTGAAGGGAATCATCTATCGCCAGAATGTTGCTTAACTCATCTGGATAAACCTCTTGCATTCGGGCAGAATTGATAATATAAAGGGTGGTCACCTCAGGATCGGGCACATCGGTGAGGACCTGAACGTGAGGAGCCGGTCCGAGCGATTGGAGCGTACTTCGATTGAGCGTAATCGTCAGTTGGTAGGGAACAGGACTCGTCTCACCGGCACTTGCCGGTGCAACCGCGACAAAATAGCGCCCCGGGTGCCAGACGATGGTTTCGATCTGTTCGTCGCGTGTTCCCGGATTAACGCTGATCGAGGTAATCTGCCCGCCGATTGACGTAATCTGCCCACCGATCGAAGTGATCTGCCCGCCAATTGACGTAATCTGCCCACCGATCGAAGTGATCTGTCCGCCAATTGACGTAATCTGCCCGCCGATCGAGGTGATCTGCCCGCCGATTTGCGTCACATCTTCCAGGCCGCTTTTCCCAAGATCGAACTCAAAACTCTCAGTAGCACCTCCCTGTCCGGTCACAGGATCGACTCCGCCACCAAAAACGAGGTCGTAATCGGCTTGTAAATTCGTCAACGTCACCGTAACCAATGAGCCGGGCGCATCGATAGTGAAAGCAAAATAATCAATATCACTCGATGACGCGATCACACCCTCAATCGGTTGACGCCAGCTATCAGTACGGCCGATGGCAATGGATTGCGCAGTAACACCAGGTAACACCAGGTGGCGTGATGCTACCGTTCGGTTCGCTTTCGCCAACGAGGGGCAATTCGGTCACGGTCGAGAGCTGGATCGGAACTTCAGCAGCCGTTGTGGGGTACCGTCAAGCAAGGCGGCCAGCAACCGGTAGCTATCATCAGCAGACAACTCGCTCAGCTCAATACGCACCGTCCCCGGTAACGCATCCCATGGCATTGGCATGACCATTTCGGGTCGGTACGTCACCACCAAAGCTAACGTTCGTCCCGCGAGCATCTTGCTCAACCGTTCGAGCACCTCCAGCGAAGCCGTATCCGCCCAATGGCAATTTTCGAGAACGAGTAACAACGGCTCACGGGCTGCCGTTGCCGGGAGTATCTCGACCAGTAATTCTTGGAGTCGGTCATGGCGCTGTTGAGGTGACAAGCCAGCGGTCAGCGTCGTCTCGGGTAACGGCACACCCAACGCATCGCGTAACAGCGGGATAAATCGGCTGAGCGCCGGTACAAGCCGCTTAACACGCACCGTAATGTCGGTAACCAACTGTTCAGGCGCAGTCCGTAAATCGAGCCCTAACGCACTCAAGATAGGGTTGCGGATCGCCGCGTAGGGCATACGCTGCTCGTAACTCTGGCAATCCCCAAACAGAATGGTGAATGGTGGTACTTCCTCTTTGGTTACGTGTTGCTCAGTTGAGGCAATCACTAGTTGTTGAATAACCTCCTCCGCCAATCGCGACTTCCCCGCACCGGCTTCACCAACCACAGCAATCGTGGTACCACGACCTTTCAAGGCAGCACGTGCTGCAACCAACATTGCAGCCATCTCACGATCACGACCGATGAGCGGTGCTACGGCAAGGTTTGCATCATTCTGACGTGTGGCAACTGCCGCGATCCGTACCACCCGTACCGGTATCACCGGCTCGTTAAAACCCTTAAGTTGCAACGATGTCCCCGGTTCGAGGACAAACTGCCGTGTATCCCCCACAGCGGCAAGATATGGTGACGTAGTTGCAACGATGTCCCCGGTTCGAGGACAAACTGCCCCTCAACTGCGGTTTGGGTGCTAGACGACAGATAGATGGCATCTGTGGGCGCTGCTGCCATCAACCGAGCCGCCAAATTCACTGCCGGACCCATTACGGTATACTCATAGCGGGTTGCGCCACCAACCCGCCCGGCAAAGACCGTGCCGGTATTAATACCAATCTTCTGAGTGAGCGGTGGTACCGCCGTACCCAGCAATTTGGCAATCTCTTGATTCGCTTCAGACAACGCCTCACGCAATTCGAGCGCACACCGGACTGCCCGCGTTGGATCATCTTCATGGGCAGTCGGTGCGCCGAACAATACCATCAGCTTATCACCGTGGGTGTACATATCGACTTTGTTGACGATACCATCATAACGATGGACAACCGCCTGGGCCCGTTGGTAATAAGCGTTGAACACGGCAGCAGCCCGTTCCGGTTCGAGCTGCAACGTATTCAGATAGATCGAAAAAGCATAGACGTTGGCAAAGAGCACCGTCACCGGACGAAACTCACCCAATTCACCCGCAGCCGGATCGAGAAAGCGACGCGGTAAGCGATGGACTAGGTATGGTTGGAGCGCAGCCAATTGGCACGCCAAGCGATTGAGTGTCGCCAGATCGTTTGGCCCCGCTAACGGTAACGGTAACGGCGCCGAGATCGAGCTGGTGGTAGCAGCTAAGCTCAACAGACGATAAAAACCCTTGCTCCGCGCTTCGACCTGATAGGAATCCAACAAACGTAACGTCTGTTCGGTAATGACCACTTCACCCGGCGCAGCAATCTCTTGCGCCAATGCAACTCGATTCACTTCCGAACCGGTCACGACCAATTCGATATGGCTCTGATCACCGACTTCAGCGGCGAACACCTGACCGGAATGCACACCAACCCGGAGTCGAAGGGTAAACGGACCGGCGCGTGTCTTTAGGTTGGTAAACTCCTCCATCCGTGCTTGCATCGCCAATGCGGTAGCGCAAGCAGCGATGGTATGTTGATCACCCAAGGTAGTAGCATCAAAGAAAACGGTCAACGCATCGCCACCAAACTTAAGCAAAGCGCCATTACGTGTGCGGACTTCGTACAAGAGTGTGTCAAACAGCCGGCTGACAACCGCCGATACCTCTTCGGCACCCTGCCGGCCTAATACCGACAGACGCTCTGACAACGCGGTAAAGCCGGAAAGATCGGCAAAAAGCAGCGAACCTTTCCAAAACGCGCCGGTAGTACGACCGGGCTGCGGGTTGATGAGTTGGCGTTGCACGATTTGAGCCGGAATGTACGCTGCATACGCAATGAGCTGGGTCCGCAAACTCTGCCCAATGTGCGCACGCACCGATGCCGGTAGCGTGCCGGTAGCAGCAAGTTCGGCAGCCTGATGAGGATCGAGATAGTTCATCAGGTCACGCCATTTGATCAACGAACCGGTCATAGCGACTTCCATAGGTTACTCCGGCGAACGGGAAGCAAGCATCTTCTATTCTAAACGTTTTGTCGCCGGAGATTGGTTTATAGTTACGCTTTGCCAAACTGGTGCGTGATAACCTTATTGTGCAGCGAAAGAGGTAAAAAAAGAAGAGGGTAAAATGAGCGACTCGATAAAAAATTTTTTAGTGACCTCTTGACAATATCTCGGTGGAGGTGTATACTCGTCACACTTGCTATAAAGTGTAATAATAACACTAACTAAGGAAAGACCCATGCTCGGCCAACTGTACGAAACTACCGGCGACACCGCCGCTACCCTCATCGCAGAGATCAACGACCTACGCCGTCAGCGCAATGCCATCATTTTGGCCCACAACTACGAGTACGGCGAAATCCAGGAGATCGCCGACTATGTCGGCGACTCGCTCGGTATGGCACAGGCCGCAGCGCGCACCAATGCTGATGTCATTGTAGTATGCGGCGTCTACTTCATGGCCGAAACGGCAGCGATTCTCAACCCACAACGCACGGTCCTGATCCCTGACGCCAATGCCGGTTGTTCGCTGGCCGACTCGATTACGGTCGAGCAGTTACGCGCGTGGAAAGCGGCAAATCCAGGGGCAGTTATTGTTAGTTATGTCAATACCAGTGCTGCCGTGAAGGCCGAGAGTGACTATTGCTGCACCTCAGGCAACGCCGAGCGTGTGATCAATGCTATCCCCGCCGACAAGACCATTCTTTTTCTGCCCGACATGTTTCTCGGCAGTTACTTGCGCCAAAAGACCGGGCGCCCGCTTAAGATTTGGGCTGGCGAGTGCCATGTGCATGCCGCTATTCGCCCTGATATGATCGAACAGAAGCGAGCAGCGATGCCCGATGCCGAATTCCTCATTCACCCTGAATGCGGTTGTGTGAGCAGTGCCATGGACTATCTGGCCAGTGGCGCGATTGATCAGCGTGGTACCCATATTCTCTCAACCGAAGGCATGATTGCCTACGTCAACCGATCATCGGCCAGCCGTTTTGTAGTTGCGACCGAGATCGGTGTTTTACACCGCATGCGTAAGGCCAATCCCAACAAGCAGTTTGTCCCGATTGACGATTCGATCAGTTGTCGCTATATGAAACTGATCACGCTGGAAAAAGTGCGCAATAGCTTGCGCGATTTACGTGAACCGGTGAAGGTACCACCAGAGATTGCTGAGCGAGCACGGGTGGCTATCGAACGGATGTTGGCGCTATGACCGTGTTGATGGCGTTATGTATACACGAGCTGCGGAGTACTCTATGGATCCCATCCCAGCCCCACGCAGTGCAGTATCGTTCATGCCCCCTGCCTGTGATCGACAGTTTGACGTGTTGGTGATTGGCGCCGGTGCTGCCGGTCTCACAGCAGCGTTAGCGGCAGCAGCAGTCGGCGCACGGGTTCTCGTCTTGGCCCGCGGGACGTTGCCCGAAAGTAATTCAGCGTGGGCACAAGGAGGGATCGCTGCTGCCCTCGATCCCACCGACTCACCACATCTCCACATTGCCGATACGCTGACTGCCGGCGCCGGGTTGTGTGATGTGGCCGCGGTGACGACGCTCGCCCACGAGGCGCCGACGTTAATGCGTGAATTAGCCGCTCTCGGTGTACCCTTCGAGCGCGACGCCGATCGGTTTGCGTTGGGGCTAGAAGGCGGTCACTCCCGTCGGCGCATCGTTCATGTTGGTGATGCAACCGGCTGGGCAGTAACGCGCATTTTAATCGACCGAGTACGAGCCACCCCTCGAATTATCGTGCGTGAACAAGCCCAAGCAATAGAGTTGCTCACCGCCGGGAAGCGCGTGGTTGGCGCCCTCGTCAGACTGGCTGATGG
Organism: Chloroflexus sp.; assembly: GCF_056331925.1. Classification (NCBI taxonomy): domain Bacteria; kingdom Bacillati; phylum Chloroflexota; class Chloroflexia; order Chloroflexales; family Chloroflexaceae; genus Chloroflexus; species Chloroflexus sp. The sequence continues at coordinate 45,742 of NZ_JBWGQH010000003.1, read as the reverse complement.
TACGTGGTGGCGGGTGCTGGCCGCAGCTACAGTGTTGGCAACCGGCGGGGCCGGCGCCTTGTACGGCCTCACCAGTAACCAACCGATTGCGCTTGGTGAAGGCATCGCGTTAGCTTACCGTGCCGGCGCAGAAGTCGCCGATATGGAGTTTGTGCAGTTTCACCCTACCGTTTATCGTACCCGTGATGGGCATGGCTTCCTTATTACCGAAGCCGCACGCGGTGAAGGGGGCCGTCTCTATACACCGTCAGGCCGGCGCTTTATGCCCGACTACGATCCGCGTGCCGAACTGGCCCCCCGTGATGTAGTGACGCGCGGAATTATGGCAGCGATGCAAGCCGAGGGGTGTGATTATGTCTTGCTCGATCTGACCCATCTCCCCGCCGACCGTATCGAGCACCATTTTCCTACGATTGTTGCCCGCTTGCGCGCCGATGGGATCGACCCGGTGCGCGATCCGATCCCGGTTACACCGGCAGCACACTATCTGATGGGCGGGGTTCGCACCGACCTCAACGGTGCAACGAATCTCCCCGGTTTGTTTGCTGCCGGCGAAGTGGCTTGTACCGGTGTACACGGCGCGAACCGGCTGGCAAGTAATTCGTTACTCGAATGTCTGGTGTTTGGGCGGCGAGCCGGTGAAGTAGCAGCAACGTGGCGCCGCATACCGTTGCCGTTGCCCGATCCTCTTCCGGTGAATCTGACAACTACAGCAGTACCGGTAGCGTGGCGGGCACACTTGGCAACGATCATGCGTGCTGCCGGTCCCCTGCGCCATGGCGATACGTTACGTCAGGCATTGATCGAATTAGAGGCGTGGCCAATGATCGCCGATCCGTTCGATCCCGAAGCGATCACCGCAGTGAATGCTGGACTGACTGCACGTCTGATCGTGGCTTCAGCCCTGCTCCGCACCGAAAGTCGCGGTGGTCATTTTCGCCAAGATTACCCCCAGAGCGATGAAGCTTGGCGTAGACACACCATCCTTCGCCGTCGCACACCACCGTGCTTTGCCGCAACCATTGCACCACCGCCAGAGCGGAGCAACGATGAGCGAGCCATCCCCCAAGTCGCGATGATGTAGCGAATTCGGAAAACGGAAGACGGCATAGCTTGAGACGCAAGGATAGATTATGGATATACCACTTCACCTGATCGACACCATTGTCAGCCAAGCGCTCGCTGAAGACATTGGTAACGGCGACATTACCACACTGGCTGCTATTCCGGCCAATATCACAACCACAGCCTACATTGTGACGCGCGAAGCCGGTGTTATTGCCGGCTTACCCCTCGTTGCGGCAGTCTTCCGCCAGCTCGATCCGACGGTACGGGTCACGTGCCATATCACCGACGGCACCCCCGTCTCCGCCGGCACAACAGTTGCAACCCTCACCGGATCGGCCCGTTCGATTCTCAGTGGGGAACGGGTGGCCCTCAATCTGCTGCAACGGCTAAGCGGGATCGCCACCCTTACCGCCCACTATGTGGCGGCTATCGCCGGTACCCGCGCACAGATCATTGACACCCGCAAAACAACCCCCGGTCTGCGCGTGCTCGAAAAGTATGCAGTACGAATGGGGGGTGGTCGTAATCACCGCTTCGGTCTCTACGATGGCGTGATGCTGAAAGATAATCATCTGGCGATCCTTGCCGCACACGGGGTTGATCTGGCGACTGCTATCGCCCGTGTACGCGCTCAGATCGGGCCAATGGTGCGGCTCGAAGTTGAGGTAGAGTGCGTGACCGATGCCATTATTGCTGCTGAAGCCGGAGCCGATCTGATCCTGCTCGACAACATGCCACTCGACCAGCTCAGAGCAGCGGTACAGGCGGTTGGTGGACGGGCGAAAACCGAAGCCAGCGGTGGCGTCACTTTACAGACAGTGCGCGCGATTGCTGAAACCGGTGTTGATTACATCTCGGTAGGAGCCTTGACCCATTCGGTACGCGCACTCGACATTGGGTTGGATTGTACCGAGGAACAACGAGGATAGCCATCTACACCGTCACTCTTTGGCCAGATGCTGAACCCGCAATTGCCAGAGCAGCCCTCCGAGCGCCGGGCCAAACCGTTCAATCAGTCGTTGGCGAGTACGGCCCTCGTTATAGCGCTGACGAGCAAAGTTTTGAATTTCCTGCTCATCATTGCCGACCCGGAGCGTTTGCATAAGCTGAAACGAGGCATCGTTAAGACCCAGTGTTGCCGCAACATCAACAAGACGACCGATCGATTCGTATGGCGGCTCAAGCAACACCGTCGCGTGAGTATAGATGCCCTGCTCGCGGATAGCTGCGATCAGTTTACGCACCTGGGCACGACTCTTTGCCGAATCAAAGACGCTCGTCGCCGTCAATACAAAGGTGAGTGCCTCGCAACCGGCTAGTTCCAGATGCCGAATCTGCTCTTCACTGAGCTGAACTATCGATACAGTAGCTTGCCATTTAACCGGCAGATTGGCACGGGCGAGGTAGTCAACAAATTCCGCGAACCATTGCGTATCAAGGGTCAGTTCCGGTTCATAAAACAGAACGTGGCGAATACCTAGCTCTTCACTCAGCGTGCGTAGCTCCTGAGCGATCTGTCGTGGCTCACGAAGATACCAACGTCCGTGGAAGCGCCAACCAATCACGACCGGTGTTTGTACTTCGCTACCTGGCGCACGTAATGCATAGTGTTCAAGCGAAAGGAGATGACGAGCCGGGTAGGCCAGCTCATCAGCCGACACCTCAGCCGAGTGATTTGTCCCGTCAAACCATGCAAGCACACTGGTCACGGCTGCGATCGCTTCACTCCCGGTCCGGCGCACGAAGAGCGGTAACATATCGGGGTAGGTCTGGTGAAGCTGACTAACAGCCTGCTCGATAGCGTTCGTATCGTCACCGGCAACGATCACGCGCTGCGGCTGGAAGGTCTGGAGACGGCGCTGAATATCCTCCCAACTCCCTTGCGGATCGAGGGCACGGTCGTAGATCCGTACAATCGCACGGCGCTGCTCAAGCATTGCCGCTACATACGCAACAGTTAACGGTGGTAGATGGTTGTCGTGTGTGCTAGGTAGTGCAATAATAGCAACTTTCACACCGACTCTCCTGTCCCGAATGATGTTTTAGGCAACCATCATATCGTTCCGATACAGAAGCTGTGTGAACAAGAACGGTAACAACGAAACCATTTGTGAGATACCATCTTGCCGATTTCTTGCGATTTACCGGTTTTGATGCGCTCAAAATCAGTCTGCAAAAAGTGTAGCACATTGTAACCGTTTATTCATGTAACAATTTTGTCAGAGGAGAACGCCATTACGTATAGCTCGACACCTACGCCAACGGTCCGTTTCCACCGTTCAAGCAAAGATTACGACGAGGCGGTACTACCAAAACTACGTTCATGTTCTAGCGGCAAGGAAAACGAGAAACGTGTCCCTTTCCCAACCTCACTATACGCAACCCAGATCTTACCACCATGCGCCTCGACTAACTGTCTACAAATCGTCAAACCAACACCCATATTTTCACCGACCAACATACCATTGCCCCTGCTATAAAAGGGGGCAAAAATCTTATCCCAATACTCAGGCGCAATACCCTTACCGGTATCGGTAACGTGAATCAGAATCTTATCCTGCTGTTGTTCTGCACTCACAATGATTTTTCCACCTCGTGGTGTTGCCTTCGTTGCATTTTCGATCAAATTGGTCAAGACCTGCCTGATCCGATCTGCATCGACAATAACCTGCGGTAACTGATCCGGTATATCTGTGATCAGCTCAACTTCGTATTCTAGCGCTTTCGGTCGTTGTTGGATACAACTGGTAATAATAATATCAATGATATTTGTGCGCATCGGAGTGATAGTAAACTGACCTCTTTCTAAGCGATTTAATTCGATCAAGTCGATGATGCGCTTCTTGAGCACATTAACGCTATCGTTGACTTCTTGCAACAGCTCAGTTTGTCGTTCATTAAGATTACTGACCTTATTACTCTCCTTGATAAACAGATTCAGAAAACCTTGCAATGTATGTAATGGATTTCGCAATTCATGCGATACCTTCGCCATGAAGTCGCGTCGTTGCTGTTCCCGTAATTTCTGATCGGTAATATCATGCAGCACAACGACTGCCAGGCGCGTCTCCGATGATGGATTGACAAGGGTACCTTGGATCCGATAATACCGCGCTTGCGCACCATCAGCGTCTTTTACTTCTACTTCCTCACTCAGTGACTCGCCGCGTTGGAACAACTGAGTAGCAAATGCAGCGAGTCGGGTGTGAAGTATACCTTGATGTTCGGCACTGTACTGGAGCGCACGCCGCGCAACTGCATTGTCGAGATAGATCTCGCCGTGATCGTCATAGACGATCAAGCCATCGGCCATGTCGTGCAAGACAGCACTCAACATAGCACGTTGTTTACTCAATTGGACGTGCAGCTCGGCATTGCGAATAGCGATCATCGCCTGAATGCTAAACGATATCAGATGGCGTTCTTCGCTTGGTGAGAAAGCCCCTTCTTGCCGGCTCACAATACTCAACGCACCACGCACACAATTGGGTTGATCTGGATCAAAGAGGGGGACACTTAGGGCTGAGCGGAAATTGTGGGCGGTCAGGGTCACCCACTCTGGGCACAGGCCTATTTCGTGCAGATCAATCGAGACGGTACACTTATTGGTCATCACAGCTTGTGCCAAGGAATCCGCCCAATCGGTGGTATGGCGATCGGCATATAATACTCGATGTTCGAGCGCGTCGCCATGGATCAGACTCAACGCAGCATCGTCAATCCGCTGCAACCCCACCATATAGCTGAGTGAATCAAGAATCTGGCGTAAGACATCATCAAGGCTCAGCAAACTACTAATTGCCCGCAGGCTTTCGCCTAAGGCCTCCATTCGCCGTAAACGATCACGCAGATCGTTGTTCGCGGCCTCGAGATTGGTCACTTGTTGCTTCTGCTCACGCCGGAGCTGGTCGTAACGTATCCGCCATTCGCGCGCCGCCTGATTACGCCGATTGCCCACAAAGAGCACAGCGATCAACATGAGCCCGCTTAGCAAGACACTGCCAAACGAAAAGAGGGTTTTCGGCGAGACGGCCACGAGTGGAGCAGTTACAGATGGCACAAACCCAACCCCGATCAGAATCGGGATCAATGCCGGCCAAAATGAAACAAACCGGTAACGCCATGCACGTAGAGCACCAACACCTTGCACAATAACCAGTGCTGGCGTTAAACCGGCTACGCTGACAAACCAGATAATTGTTAGCAGATCACCAATTGCCGCACCGATCAAGAGCCGCCCGGCATTCAGGCGCTCTTGGCGGAGCAACCGTAACCAGACGATAGTAAACACCCCATATGCGATGATGCCCCACCATAGCAGCGATGAGAATTCGAGTTGTGTGAGTATCCAGCCTAAACCTAATGCCGGTAACGGTAGGAGACGACGAAGGAATGTTTGTAGTCGTTCGGTATTAGACCACATGGTGTCAGTCAAACTACTCTTACCTTATGGCTCAAACTTGTAACCAAGATTGCGAACGGTGATCACATGGCGGGGATTGTTGGGATTTTCCTCGATTTTGGTGCGGAGACGGCGAATGTACACGGCCACCAAGTTGCTTTCACCTTCGTAGTCGTAGCCCCAGACTTTACTGAGAATTTGGGAGACATTCAAAATCCGCCCCGCATTTTTCATCAGATAATAGAGGAGGCGAAATTCGAGGGGAGTCAGTTCAACCGTGCGTCCATCGGTAAAGATAACCTTATGCTCGACGGGATCGAGTGTAATATCACCTTGGCTGAGGCGGGTTGAGGTGTTGAGCACATCGGCATTCCGCCGCCGCAATACCGCTTCTACACGGGCCAGCAACTCCGACGGTTCGTAAGGTTTGACCAAATAATCATCGCCCCCGATTTGCAACCCCATGACGCGATCCTGCAGTTGCGAACGCGCTGAGAGGAAGATGATCGGTACTTCAGAGCTGCGCCGGATCTGCCGACAGACATCGAAGCCGTCGATCTTGGGCATCATAATGTCAAGCAGGATGAGGTCAGGATTGTGCTGCTCGATCATCTGCATAATGCTGGTCGCATCATGTGCGCGCAGGACACGGTAGCCTGCCTCTTCGAGAACGTAAGAGGTTAGTTTGGCGCTTGGAACATCATCATCAACAACTAAAATATTCATAGGACCATCCTCTTTGACATTATTGGAGACACCGATCAACTCCGTACATTACAGCTTATTCATTGTACCACTCACAACGCGATTTTGGCTAGGGTGAAAATTACAACTCGTGTACCCGCTACCGCATTCGGTAGCGGTAGGCGCAGTGACATGCTTACTATTTTTGTAGTATAAACACACCGTGCCACAGGAGCTGTGAAATAAACCTGCTTATTCAAAAGTACCGAAGCAACAAAAAAAGGTGGGCCGAAATATTCCTTTCGACCCACCGACAATTGTAACTGTGACGACTGCTACACCAATAATGCCCGTTCGCGGACCCGCCGTCGAGCCGGTAACACCGCCGGACGCACCGGCTGACGGAACGGCAACGGTGCCGGCAGCGCTGTCGGTTGCGGACGATACCCGAGCAACCGCATAATCGTCACCTGATCTTGCTGTGGGGTGAGACGTGAGCTGAGCCGACCGTTCCGCTCTTCGACGATGAAACGTGCCGCTTCTGGAGTAAGGCAATGGTGCGCACCACCACGTCCCGCAATCATCTGCTGATACGCCCCAATCCCGAAGATCGCCAAGATCAGACCACCATCGGTCGTCGGCAACCAGAGGGGTGGTTGTTCGGGCCGTGGATAGATATCGTCGCTATCGCAGGTACGCCGACCGGCTAGCCGCACCGGACGTATCGGCTTGTCCCAATCGGTTAACGGCAAGATCACGAACTCTTGTCCGCTGACAAAGAGTGTGTCAGGGAGCATCACCATCAGCGAACCGTTGACCAGATACCAATCAGGTTGACCTGCTTGTCCAGCTTTGACAGCACCGACTTCTACCAAATAGGCACTGTGCGTCGCGACTGTATAGCGCCCAAACTCACCGATCAACTCAGGGGTCGGTACGCCATATTCAGCACAGAGGTCACGCACGGTGATCATCAGCCGGCTCAGAAAGCGCCGGTAATCGAAGCTGAAGGTTAATTGATACCCCGCTGTTGGCATCCCACCGCCGAAATTGAAGTAGCGCAAGGTTGGCACACGCCGACGCAGACGGCAGTAATGTTCCACCGAGGCACGCAATGTATTTAGAAAATGGTCTTCGTCTTCGATCTGGCTACCAACCATGGCGTGGTACAGCACCAACGTGTGATGAGTATCGGCGATAAGATCGGCAGCCTGTTCGATCTCGGCTGCCGTAAGACCGAACCGGTCATTGCCGGGGTGACGCCCATCGCGATTACCGGCCGCCCGCTCGCGCACGCCAAACTGGAGTGGCACCGGCGTATCCAGTAGATCACGCAGTTCGGCAAGATCATCGAGAACTGGGATTACCGTCTCGCAACCGTCGAGACGGATATTGCGGATTGCTTCACGGTAGGCCGGCTCTTTCGAGCCATTGCAAAAGATAAATCGATCACGGGGCAAGATTCCTTGCCGCCAGAGGCCATGGGCAATAATCAGATCGGTCGTTGCGGAGGTTTCGTAGTGAGCACCGGCAGCCAGCGCTGTTTGAACAGCCTCAGCAGCAAAATTAGCTTTCGTGGCATAGGCATAGTGAAATACTGCTGGATACTCGGTTGCACTACGTGCTTGCGCAGCCCAGTTGAGCATACGCTGCACCTGCATGGTAATCTGCGGGGTGTACACCACTTCCAGCGGCGCACCGTGTTGGTGCACCAACCGGTTTAAGTTGAGACGATCGCCGAAGTAGAGCTCACCGTCGTAGCGGCTCACGAAATCGGTCAGGCGGCCCTCACCGGCAAAGCCGGTCTGCTGTGTAATCAGGTCGGCAAAAGTTAGCGTCTTCAACTGTACCACATTCCTCCATCATAGCAGCGGGCGATAACCCGCAAAGCGAACACACGATAAGACGAGCCCTCTCCCACCGTTCGCGGGCAAGATCATTGACACACAGCGACTACCGTCACCGCAACCACGGTAACGATCAACCCTTGGCTAGCAAGCGATTCAGCACTTGGGGATCAAAAAAGGCCCTGCACCTGATGCAGTGGCCGGGGGAGCAGGAGTGCGCAGCGTCACTCGGGCGCGGCTAGCAGGCGATGCGCACCAATACGCGGCATGCATGTGTGCAGTTTGGGAAGCGCTGAATCGCGCGTATGTTGTATGCGCCGTCCATACTGCCTCACACTAGCCCACCCGACGCCGTCTCCCATCCAAGGCGACACTTGTCGCGACAACGGCGCTTTCCGCTCGGCGTTCGGTGTTGCGTGTTACGTGTGTCGGGTGCCTTCCCGAAACGCGAAACCCGTAACCCAAACGTAACGGGGGGCGCGAATGACCCGGTCGATTGGCTCAACCGGATGCACATTGTACATCTAATACGCGGGAACGTCAATAGGACTCATCGCAACAGTTTTGTCGAAAAGGAGGGATACCGTGGCATGCCGACGGCATCGTCCGGTAGCACACCACGCGATGCTGCGCCCTATACTAAGGCGAGTACTATGCGGTCACCGTAGGCAGCTCATTGTCTCCTTCGAGCCACAGCCGATACGTTGGTGGATGACGCCAACGAGTTGCCTGCTCAAAGGCATACGCTAATCTGATCAGCATTGGTTCTGACCACGCTCCACCGATGAAATTGATAGCGATAGGCAAACCAAATGCCATCCCTGCCGGCACCGTAACCATCGGGTAGCCAGCTCGCGCAGCGAGCGAGCTGCTGCCGCCGGGATAGCGATCACCGGCAATGAGATCAATCGGCCAGGCCAAACCTGTGGCCGGCGCAACCAACGCATCAAGCTGCTTTTCGTAAAGTACGGTATCGAGCGCCTGCCGCACAGTATCACGACTAGCGGCTAACGCCTGCTGATACGCCAGATCATTCAGATCACCGACTGCTGCTGCTTGCAACAACAGCTCTTGACCAAAGAACCGCAATTCGTGCTCGGCATACCGCTCATTGAAGGCAATCAGTTCGGCCAGCGAACGCGGTGGCGGAGCGGTAGCCTGCGGATCGGGTACACGAGAGGCAAGATACCGGTTGAGCGTATCTTTGAACTCGTAAATGAGCACCGTCAATTCGGCCTCACTAAAAGCGAGCAGTTCATTAGGTAACGTTACCGGATCAACGATATGCGCGCCGGCATCAATCATCGCAGTCAATGCGTTCGCAAAGGCCTGTTCAACGTGACGACCAAAGCCGGCAAAGCGTTCGCTGCGCAGCACGCCAATCCGTGCCCCGCACAACGCATCGGCTTGTAAACAGGTGCGGTAGTCGGGGCGAACATGGTCGGCCGCTGCTGCTGTCGCCGGATCACGCGGGTCAGGCCCGGCAATGATACCTAGCACCGTGGCGGCATCGGCGACACAACGGGCATGTGGCCCGACGGTATCCTGCGTAAAGCTGATCGGAATAACCCCGGCACGACTGGTCAGCCCTACCGTCGGCTTAATCCCCACCACTCCGCACAACGCCGACGGGCACGAAATCGAGCCATCAGTCTCGGTACCGATAGCGACCACACACATACTGGCAGCGACGGCAATTGCCGAGCCTGAGCTTGACCCACAGGGGCTACGCGAGAGAACATACGGATTACGTGCCTGCCCGCCGCGCGCACTCCACCCACTTGAGGATGCGGTGCTGCGGAAGTTGGCCCATTCGCTCATGTTCGCTTTGCCCAAAATCACCGCCCCCGCAGCCCGTAACCGAGACGCAACCGTCGCCTCGGTTGCCGGTCGCGAACCGAGTAGGGCCAACGAACCGGCCGTTGTGGCGGTATCATCGAGCGTGTCAATGTTGTCTTTCAGGAGGATTGGAATGCCGTGTAATGGACTGCGTGGCCCTTGCGCATTACGCTCGGTATCGAGGGAAATCGCCGTTTTGAGTGCTGACGGGCTGATCTCGATTACCGCATTAAGACACGGTCCCGCCCGATTAAGCGCTTCAATACGTTCGAGACAGGCCATCGTCAAGGCTTCAGCGCTGATCGCGCCGCTATCCATAGCCGCTTGCAGCTGGGCAATGGTCGCTTCATAGGCGAGCACACCTATCGCATTAGTTGGATCCAGGTTACTCATAGTTTTCTGCCATCCAGAACATGCGCGACGGCCTGTTCCTGCCCCGATTGCACAAAGCAATCGTCGCTGACAACCGCCACGTTGCTGCTGCCGAGAGCACCCACCTCTCCCTGCTATCGGTCAGACTCGTCATAGGGAGGGCAGGTGCAGTTGCCAGCCGTTTGCGATTGCGCGCTGGGGTGTGGTCCAGACCACGAACAGCGCTACACGCCAGGCACGTCCAGGTTCGACTATGCACCGTGCGCGTTTCGTTCGTTATGCCATCGACCGAACACCGACAGCTCTGTGGGGAAGGAGCGATCCGCGATACCGAGGTGCGTCCCGGAGCGGTTCGCCGTAGCTTCACTATGCCCCATCGCTCACGTCGCTCATCGCCCGTGCGCAGGGACAGCGACGATTGCGGTCCGTTCGTACAACCGGCATCAATCGCCCCTCGTACTCCCATTGTTTTGTTACCGTGTCGTGACGGTGACACCGTGCAGCTTTGCCACTTGCCCTATACACCTAAAAGGTTCGGTGAGTTTAATGACACCCTAAAATGTACCTTTGTAAAGCCTAGCGTCTAGCTCCGCTGCCACAATGCAGAGATGTAACCGGACTACGCATAATAGTGTCACAAAACCTTGACCGGGTTCAACAGACCGGGTCGTTCACGGTTGGCCGCTTCGATCGCCTCGGCGGAACCCAACACCGCAACGTGACCGTGATCACGCAACGCTGCGGCAGCTTCGGCGAAGGCAACAAAATCGGCCGGGGTGGTCGCCAACACTTCATCACGAATCTGCTGGCGATACTCGTCGCTCACGCTGGTCAGGTAGCGCACCAGCGCGGTGTATCCCTTGGCATCCGGCAACTGGTAGGCATCCATATCGCCAATAGTGCCGATAATCGCCCGTTCGACCGTCGCCGGATCGAGCGCCGTTTCACGCAAGAAGGTCGCCATCTCGTCGTACACATCGAGCGTGCGCAAGAGATTGGGGTCACGGTACGAGGTAGTAATGAACAGGCCGGTGCTGCGGTCGTAACTACCGCCGGCACCATACGCCCCACCCTGAATACGGATGCGGTCGAGCAGGTAGTCGATGCGCAGGTGGCGCAACACCACCATCGCCGAGCCACCGGGCCGAACGCCGTAGGCATGGAGATTTACCCCTTTGGCAACGTAATTCACCTGTGCCGGAATGATCAACCCCTCACCACCGTCAACACTACTTACCGACCACTGCACCGGCGTATAGGGCACATCAGGAAGTTCGGCAAGAAATGCCGTCAGCATCGGCATGATCATCTCTTGCCCACTGGCATCAAGGGTCAGGTTCGCCACCAACCCGTGCCGATTGATCAGTACCGTCCGCACCGCTTCAAGGTCGGCCAACACACTTGGCCAATCGTGCTGCACACGCTGCTCAAGCTCGCGCAAGAAGAAAATGGCGGAAACCCCACTCATTTGTTCCTCGGCCCATTCCGCCGGAGCAAACCGTGCAGCAAGACGTTGGCGAGCATACGCATTGCCTGCTGGTATGAGTGACGACTCGCGGTTGGCCCGTGAGCGCAGAACGATCTGCCTGAAGCGCTCACAGTTATCGAGATTCACCGTTAACAGAATCTCGCTGAGCAAGCGGAATAGCTCGCCGGCTTGGCCGAGCGTACTTTTGCCACGGACCATCAACCGACCAACCGGCTGCCCCGAAACAAGGTCGGTTGCCGTCATCGGCGCAGCGGCGATCCCGCCGGTCTCACGCCCGATGCGCTGGAGTAAACGGACAAAATCGGAGGTGGCCGTACCCATTTCGGTGAGGGCACGGGCAAAGAGTGGCACGTAGGGCAGTAAGTGCGGTGGTAAGGCACGCAGATCAAAAGCCAGATCGAGATAAACGATGCCGTTGGTAAATAGATTGTGACGCAGAAGCGTTACGCCACCTCGCTCATCAATATCGGTCGGAATCCGCTTGATCGTCCGGTCGAGATCTGACAAACGCAGGGTCGGAATCGTCGCCAACGCCTCTGGCGGATCGGGCGTCTGCTGCCATTCGACGAGCGCCTGCGTCTCGGCGACCAGCGCCACGCGCTTGGCCTCATCGAGGGTCGCGGCGAAGGCGTCAATCCGGGCCTGCTCGGCAGCGGCCAAACGGGCAGCATGTTCGGGGTCAGGGCGTAAAGTCACGCGCGTCCGGTGTGGATTGTTGAGCAGCAGCTCACGGATCATACGCTCAAAGAGATGGTCGCCGTTCTTTACGGCAGTCTGCACTGCCGCCAGTGGAGCCTCAAAGCGCAACGGTGCAATCGGGTCATCATCATAGAGCCATGTACTCAGCGCGCGCAGCATCAACACCAAACCACGCGGAAAGCTACCGGTGTTGTTTTCGCGCAGGCTAAACTCAAAGGTATTAAAGGCTGCTGCTATCGTCTCGGTATCGATCCCTTGCTCGGCAAGTTCGTTGAGGGTACGCAGGATCAGCTCTTCAACCTGCCCTGCATTTGCCGGATCGATCCCTTTCATTCCAACCGAAAAGGTCTGTTGCAGCAAATCACTTTCATACCCGCCAATGACCTCTTCGCCTAACCCGGAATCGATCAGCGCCTTGCGCAACGGCGCTGCTGCATTCCCCAGCAAAATGTAGCCCAACAACTCGCGCGCCATCAGCTCGGTCGGATCGCGATTATCATCGAGGAGCCAATTGAGCATCACCATGCCCTTTTGCTGGGACTCATCGGCAGCACTAAAGGTATACTCCAAGACACGTGGCTCGCTGAAACGGGGCTGCTTTTCGATCTGAGAGGGTGGATCGATGCGCTCGAACTGGCTCAGATACTCATCGAGTTTGCGCAATCGCTCCTCTACCGGATCATCGCCGTAGAAGAAGATACGCGCATTGGAAGGATGATACAAAGTCTCGTGAAAGCGCTTAAACGCTTCATACGTTAGATCAGGGATCGCCAGAGGATCGCCTCCCGATGAATGGCCATACGTTGTATCGGGGAAGAGCGACTGCTGCGAGTAGCGATAGAGCATCCCATCGGGCGACGAGTAGGCGCCCTTCATCTCGTTGTAGACCACGCCCTTAATGGTGAGCGGTGCATCGGGCGCCGGCAGTTCGAAGTGCCAACCCTCTTGCTTGAGTACTTCGGGCGTGATACGTGGGAAGAAGACTGCATCGAGATAGACATCGACCAGATTGTAGAAGTCTTTCAAATTGGTGCTCGCAACCGGATAGGTTGTTTTATCCGGGTAGGTCATGGCGTTGAGGAAGGTATGCACCGATCCCTTCACCAAGGTAAAAAATGGGTCTTTAACCGGATACTTACGCGAGCCACAGAGGACCGAGTGTTCGAGAATGTGGGCAATGCCGGTCGAGTCGCGGGGTGGAGTCCGAAAGGTGATACCGAAGCATTTATTCTCATCGTCATTTTCCAGCGAGAGCAGTTCAGCGCCGGTCTTGATATGACGATACAAACGAGCGCGTGTATTGAGTTCGGGGATGAATTCATCGCGCAGTAGCTCAAATCCGTACAGATTCGTCATGACAACCTCATCTGGTACAATACGTTCCTGGTGTGCTCAATGGTATTGTACCAGAAGGCTTTACTTTGTGGCACCTATGCAACAACACACCGTTTCGATTATCTGCACCGTGCGTGACGAAGCCGATAACATTGCCGCGCTGCTTGATTCAATGTTAATGCAGACACGCGCTGCCGACGAGATCGTGATTAATGATTGCCAGAGTGTTGATGAGACACCGGCCATCGTTGCCGCCTACGCTGCGCGCTACCCTCGGATCAAACTGGTTCGTGGCGGACACAATATTTCCTCAGGGCGGAACAACGCGATACGTCACGCACGAGGTTTGCTCATCGCCAGTACCGATGCCGGTCTGATCCTCGATCCGCACTGGCTCGCCCGCATTATCGCCCCGCTCGAAACCGGCGACGCCGATCTGGTTGGCGGCTTCTTCCATCCCACGCCGAGCTCACTGTTTGCGCTTGTCCTAGGCGAAACCAACTATCGTCGCAGCAGCGAGATCGATCCGCTCGCATTCTTACCCTTCGGTAAATCAATGGCTTTTCGCAAAGAGGTATGGGAAGCAGTAGGCGGCTTTCCCGAATGGGCCAGCCACTGCGAAGACCTGCTCTTCGATTTGGCCGTTGAGCGCGCCGGCTTTCGCCGCGTTTTTGTCCCAGAAGCGGTGGTACACTTTGCACCGCGTTCCACCCTCCGAGCCTTTATTCGCCAGTATTACCTCTACGCTCGCGGAGATGGTCGGGCCGGGTTGTGGTCACAACGTCACGCGCTGCGATACGCCGTCTATCTGACGCTCAGTGGGCTAATGGGGATTGCCCTAAACCAACCGCGCCTACGAGCACCGATTGGAGCGTTGATCGGGCTAGGGGTCGCTGCGTATACCCGTGGTCCTTATCGCCGACTTTGGTCGAAGCTCCGCGGCCGACCGCTCGGCGAAAGGCTCTTCGCGCTGGCATTGGTCCCCCTGATCCGGCTGGTCGGCGACGCGGCCAAGATGGTTGGCTATCCGGTTGGTTTGTGGCGACGGCTTCAGCATAACGGGAGGGCCGCAGCATAATGCGGTGGTGATGGTTGTTCACCCCACACAATTTATGGTGTGGCCTCCACCGGACGCCGGCGACGTTTGACGAACCGGTTGATTCGGTCAATGAGCACCACAATAATGGTAATAACTACGATCTTGATCAGCACCTCACCCATATCGGTTATATGAGCCAACGACGGCACTTCGTCGATGTGGTGCTCGCTGCGCCCGACGAACTCCCTGCCACCCTGCTCTCCACCGAATACGAACTCACCACGTTCACGCCCACGAAACCCCTCTTCACGACTCACCATCTGCGTCACCGGCAACAGATTATTCACCCGCAGCCAGTTAAATCCCATCGCCACCAACACCGCCACACCCACAATAATCAGGATTCGTCCAATCGTTTCATTACGTCACCTCTTCGATCTGTGCTGCTACCAAAGCGGATTGTTAAAGCGTGGTGCAGTCGCGATCAGATAAGGCGACAAACATCACACCGTCGATAAGAAAATTGCGCCAGTTTTGATTGGTTTGCTTCATATCCCACCTCTGTCATGCTGTGTTCTTCTTAACTTCTACTTTAGAAGGCAATTGTGAAGCAGTTGTGGATCGGCTTGACAAAGATAATGAACATCTGAAGTCATCATCCACGGCTATTCACAGTCTTTGTCGATGCGCTTGAGGTGAACCGATAACCTTCCATCGATCAGCCCCCGAACCATAGGAGACCATACCGTTACCGAACTACGCACCTCTAATCAAAAAAAATAGCGCGAGGCGATAGTTGCCTCGCGCCGCTCACGGGATCGCAGCAAGATTAGCGTGTTTTGATGCCGAACGGCAAATAGAGTGGGCAGAAACCAATTGCACTGGTGACGAGGAAGACGATAGCGAGAATACCGCCGATCCATGCCAGCGCACCCGACAACACACCGGTCACGATCATCACAATGAACAGAAGCGCAATAACGACGCGCGCGATCCGGTCAACATTCCCCATATTTGGTGTCATTGCTTTCCTCCTCGTCATAGTATTCCTGTTATGCCTATTACTACTATAGCCAAACGGCCAGCGTCGATCAGTGACAAAGTCACGTTGGCTGGAATCTGGAGTGCGGTAGTCAAATGCCGCACGGCTTATCACTCAGACGCAAAGCGAGTAAAGACGCAGAGGGAGTAAACGCAAAGGCGCGAAGGGCGCAAAGGACGCAAAGCGTTTTGGGCATCGGCATAATTCAGACCACCCTTGGCTTGGCGAGCATCCAGGCGCGAAGGGCGCAAAGGACGCAAAGCGTTTTGGGCATCGGCATAATTCAGACCACCCTTGGCTTGGCGAGCATCC